>JBGPHH010000353.1:0-2545 GCA_041484265.1 Vicinamibacteria bacterium | reverse complement strand
GGACGCATGCTCGAGCAGGTCACGGACCGTGACCTGCTTGCGGTCGGCGCCGCGCCACTCTTCGAAAAACGCTTCGACGCCAGCACCAAGACTGAGGCGCGCGGTGCGCACGAGGTCCATCAGAATGGTCGTGGTGACGATGACCTTCGTCAGGGAGGCAAGGTCGAACGGGGTATCGAGCGCGGAAGGAGGCGACCCGGCGTCAAACGTCAGCGTGCCGAGTGCGTCGCGCCACAGGGGGCCGGAGGACCCACCGACTTCGAGCGCCGCCGCAGGGAAGATGCGGTCAGCAATCGCTCGTGCGATCACGCCCCGCGCCCGGTCGAGGGGCCCCATTCAGAACCGCTTCATCCGACCTTGAGCAAGTCTTTCAGCCGCTCTTCGACATCCTCGCCAATCGCCTCACGCACGAAATCGTGAGAGCGGCGGAGCCGCGAAAGCGCCTGCGGATAGGCCAGGCCGGACTTCTGCATGACAATCGCCGCCTTGACGTTCCAGTGGGCGCGCCTGAGCAGCACGTCCGCTGCGTCGCCTTCCAAGCCCGTGACGATGGTGATGATGCGGCGCGCCCGATCGCGACGCTTTTCGGCGCCCATCTGCACGTCCACCATCAGGTTGCCGTAGGTCTTGCCGATGCGAACCATGGCCCCGGTCGTCAACATGTTGAGCACGATCTTGGTGGCCGTTCCCGCCTTGAGGCGCGTCGACCCGGCGATCACCTCCGGCCCCACAGCCGGTGCGATGGTCAGGTCGACGAAGGTTTGCAGTTCCGTGCTCGGATCGCAGGTGATGAAGATGATCTTGGAGCCGGCCCGCCGCGCCCGAGTCAGCGCGCCTCGCACGAACGACGTCATACCGCTCGCCGAGACGCCGATGACGACATCATTCTTGGCCGGCCGCAGGCGCATGATCGCCCGCGCGCCCTCCTCGTAGTCGTCCTCAACCCCTTCCCTGGGCCGCAGGAAGGCGTTCTTGCCGCCCGCCATGACGGCCTGGACGAGATCGGGCCGTGTCCCGAACGTGGGCGGCATTTCGGCCGACTCGAGCACGCCGAGCCGGCCGCTCGTGCCGGCGCCCACGAACACGATGCGACCGCCCTTGCGCAGGGCCTCGGTGATGATGTCGACGCCGACCGCAATCCGCTCCTTCTCCCGCTGCACCGCGGTGAGCATCTTGCGGTCCTCGGTCAGCATGCCTTCGACAATGTCCGCGGCCGACAGTTTGTCGAGGGCGAGCGTCGCCGGGTTGATGGCTTCAGTCGGAAGAGATTGCCACTTCGAACGTGCGGGCATGATGACGGCCTCACGAACAAACCGCGCATACTATCATAGTCGTTCCGACAGCGATGATTGACGCCTTCCTCGACCACCTCCGCGTCGAGCGGCGGCTGGCCGCTCACACGCTCGAAAGCTACGCGCGCGATCTCGGCGCGCTGGCGGCGTACGCTGCGGCGGCGGGCCGGGAGCCGGCGGCACTCGACCGTGCCGCGCTCGAGGCCTTTGTCCGCGAGCAACTCACGCGAGGGCTGTCGCCGCGATCGGTTGCGCGATCGATTGCGGCCATTCGGGGCTTCTACCGGTTTCTCGTACTCGATCGACACATCGAGAGCAGCCCCGCCGACGACTTGCGACCTCCGCGGGCGTGGCCGGCGCTGCCGAAAGTCCTGTCGCAAGAGCAGGTCGATGCCCTGATCGCACAGCCCGATGTGTCGGTGCCTCGCGGACTGCGCGACCGCGCGATGATTGAGCTCTTGTACGCCACCGGGATGCGCGTCTCCGAGCTCACGGGCGTCCGCACCGCGGACCTCCACCTTCGCGAGCACTACGTGACCTGCATCGGGAAGGGCAACAAGGAGCGCCTGATCCCGATTGGCGATCAGGCGAGCGACTGGATCGCGCGCTATCACAAGGAGGCGCGCCCGGTGCTCCTCAACGGACGCGCGTCGCCGCGGCTGTTCGTCAATGCGCGTGGCAAGGCGCTGAGCCGCGTGGGCTTCTGGAAGATTCTCAAAGGCTACGGACGCCGCGCCGATCTTCCGCCGACGCTCAGCCCGCACGTCGTACGGCACTCGTTTGCCACGCATCTACTTGAGCATGGCGCGGATCTGCGCGCCATTCAGACCATGCTCGGCCACGCCGATCTTTCTACCACGCAAATCTACACGCACGTGCTGGCGACGAGGCTGCGAACCGTCTACGATCGCTTCCACCCCCGCGCGTGATTCTGCTAGACTGAGTCGTTTCGGGGGGCCGGCTCGGGCCGGACACTACAACTCGTCAATCATGGAACGTCCGGCTCTCGCCGGACGTTTGGTACGGACTGACCTTTACAGAAGGAGTACGGCATGAGCCGTAAGGGACGGCACCTTTTTACGTCTGAATCGGTTACGGAAGGGCACCCCGACAAGATCGCCGACCAGATTTCTGATTCGATTCTCGATGCCATTCTCGCCCAGGATCCGGTCAGCCGTGTCGCCTGCGAAACGCTAGTCACCACTGGACTCGCCGTCGTCGCCGGCGAGATCACGACCACGGCTCATATCGAT
>JBGPHH010000352.1:0-2701 GCA_041484265.1 Vicinamibacteria bacterium | reverse complement strand
GAGCTCGACAACGCTAACGGGGCTCACAGGGTTCTCAAGGTTCGCGGGGTTCCCGAGGTTCGCAACCATCGCGCGTGCAAGCCACCTCGAACTCGGAACGAGGGCGCCGATCGTACGCGGGCTTCGAAGAAATCGGCCGAGGAACTGCAGATGTTCGGGCCAATCGGCGAGCGGCAGAGGTTGAGCCATCATATCGCTCGGTGTACTCGCTTGGGACCCGGTCGGGCGACTATACCACGTAGGACGGGTCCTTTGAATCCTCCCCAATTCACGTGTCGATCCGCTCGCACTTGAAGGTGTCGGCGTCCACGAGCAGGTACGACGTGGTCACCACGTCGAGCCCGATGGAGCGTACGCCTTGTCGCACCGAATCGCTGAACTCGTGATGGTGCCCGAACAGGTGCAGGCGCGGGCGCAGCGACGCGATCACATCATTCAGCACGGTCTTCCCCGCGTCGATGCGGCGGCCGGCCGGATAAAAGGGCCGCGGTGCCTCGTGTGTGAGGAGCAAATCGATGTTGGTGAGCGCCTTGCACGCGACGACTTCCTCGCGCACGAAGTGCCGGCGCTTGTCGTCGCGGCTCTTGCCCAATTTGAGCGACGCCGCCGTGGCCTTACGGCCCATGGACGGCGGCAGGCGCGAGGCCGGTGTGTTGTACCAGCTTGGCGCGAACGTGCCGCCGAGTGCCGCGACACGCCAGGGGCCGACCTGATGCGGACCGCCGTTGGCCAGATAGTGCATGGTATCGGCCGACGGCCGGCCAGCCCGCGCCGCTGCAATCACGTCGAAGTCTTCATTGTTCCCCTTGATCCAGTAGAGTGGTGCGACGGGGGCAAAGTACTCGCCGTCGTTGCTCGCGACGTCGCCGACCGACACCCAAACCGACACGTCCGGGTGCCGCTGCATGACGCTTCTGACCGCGTCAAACGCGCCGTGAATGTCACCGAGTGCGCCAATCTGCATTGCGTGTGACGGCCATTGCTCTCAGTGTACCCGGCCGATAAGATCAATGTAACCCATGCCTGGCCAGCCGTCACTCTCCGCCGAGCAGTTACTGCTGACGACGCTGCTCTTCAAACTCGCCGTGATGGCCGCATCGGCCACTATTCTCGTTCGATTTCGGCGGTTTCGGCACTTTCTGATCTCTGAGGACCGCCCAAGACGCGAGCGTCTGACCTTCGCCCTGAGCCTGGGCATCCTGCTGTTCTTTGGCGTCACGGCGCGTCTGGCACTGAACTACAAAGCCGCCGACCTCACGCTCGAAGGCGCGTTCCTGGCAGGACTCATCGACGGCCCGTACGCAGGGGTCATCGTCGGCGTACTGGTGGGCCTCCCCGCGCTTGGTGCCGGCGAATTGATCGCGCTCCCCTTCGCAGTCGGCTGCGGCTTCGCGGGCGGCGGTCTTCGCGAGCTGTGCCCGAAGGAATCGATCTGGCACTTCTCGCCGTTCGTGTTCACCAGCATTCACCGCCGCGTGTGGAAGATGATTCGACGCGTTCAGGTGGACTGGCAGGTCGTGCTGCTGCTCGTGCCGATCTTCCTCGAACTCCTGCGGCTGGCGCTGAGCGCCCGCTGGAGAACGCGCCTCTTCGAGCTATGGCAATCAAGTCCAGATCCCAACCTGTCGCCCAGCTCGCCCTGGATGCTCGGCGCGGTACTCCTGATCACGGTCATCGCCGTCGCCACGCCAATCAAGATCTGGAACAACGCCCGCATCGAGCATCGGCTGCAGGAACAGGAGAAGCTGCTGCTGGCGGCCAGAATCGAAGCGCTGGCCAACCAGATCAACCCGCACTTCCTCTTCAACACGCTCGCGTCAATTTCCTCGCTCATCCGGACGCAGCCGGAGACGGCGCGCATGTTGATCACGAAGCTGTCGGGGCTGCTCCGCCGGCTGATGCGAAGCGCCGATCATTTCGTGAGCCTCCGCGAGGAACTCGACTCGATTGACGAGTACCTCGACATCGAAGTCATCCGCTTCGGCCCGCAGCTGACGGTGGTCAAGCGCATCAGTCCCGACACACTCGACGTCATCGTGCCCAGCATGATCCTGCAGCCGCTCGTCGAGAACTCGATCAAGCACGGCCTGGCGCGCAAAGTGGGCGGCGGACGCATCACCATCAGCACCATGCTCAGAGGCGGATACACCGTGATCGAAGTCCACGACGATGGGCTGGGGATGAGCGAGGAACGGCTGGAGCGTGCGTTTGGCGGCGGTATTGGGCTCAATAACGTGAACGAGCGGTTGCGTACGATCTACGGGGAGGATTGTCAGCTCAAGCTCAAGAGCGTCCCCGGCCAAGGCACGTCGGCCAGCGTAGAAATTCCCGAGCTGACCGTCGCTGAGCGCGTCACGGCGTAAATATGGACCTCACAGCGGTCGTAGTTGACGACGAGCGGCCAGCGCGCGACGAGCTGGGCTACTTGCTCGGGCGAATCAGCGGCGTCGACGTCGTCGGCCAGGCCGAGAACGGCGTTGAGGCGTTGACGGCCATCGATCGATTGCAGCCCGACGTCGTTTTTCTGGACGTCCAGATGCCCGGCCTGACCGGTTTCGAGGTTGCGCGACGAATGCTCGACAACCGCACGGCCTCGCACATCATTTTTGTGACGGCATACGACCAGCACGCGATTGAGGCGTTCGAGGTCAACGCCGTCGACTACCTGCTGAAGCCGGTGGATCAGACGCGGCTCGAACTG
>JBGPHH010000351.1:0-2747 GCA_041484265.1 Vicinamibacteria bacterium | reverse complement strand
GGTGTCGAGGCTGGCATCCGTGCAGCCACGCGATCGCGCCAGTGCCTCCGCTGCCGTCATGAGGCGGGTGCCGAGCCCATGTCCGCGGGCGCCCTCGTCGACCCAGAGCTTGGCGATGTACAGCCAACTCCAGCGCGTGTGACCGAGGATGCCACCGACGACAACGCCCGTGGAGTCGCGAGCGACGAACTTTACCGGCTGCTCGTCGGCGGGGCCGATCCGGTCCTCATTGAACGCCAGCAAGCCGCGGACGACGCACGCCTCGTCGGCCGGCAGCACCTCGTCGTCGATTTGAATGTCATTTGCTGGTGTCAATTTCTTGTTATTTCCTCACGAGCGGGTGCTCACCGAAGAACGACCACATCAAACTCGTAGCATCGATGCTGCGAGTCGTGCGACCGACGAACCATTTCGGCAACGGCGTGCCGCCAGGCCAGGTATGGCCTCCTCCCCGGACGGTGTAGAGTACCACGGCCGCGTCGTCAGCGCAGTTCGCGTACATGCGACGAGTGACATCCGCCGCCACCGTTGATTCAACCGGGTTGGCTTCGCACCGGCTTCTTCCTGCCCAGTTCGCCACCCACTTCGGCACGTTCGGGAAAGGTCTCGAAGATATCCACGAAGCCCCGCCTTTGTACGGAACATCCGGATCGGCTGTCCCATGAAACGCGATCATCGGAACCGCTCGATGGTCCGTGCACCAGCTCCACGGCAGCGTTTGCGCCGCCGCCACCATTCCGACCGCCGCGATTCGATCGGACAGCATGCAGGAAAGAACGAACGACATGCCGCCACCGTTGGAAAGTCCGTTGGCGTAAATCCGAGTGGAGTCGATGTTGTAAGATGCCTTCAGCGTGTCGATCAGCTCCGAAATGAATCTGACGTCCTTCATCAGATCGGGTCCGGGCTCAGCGCGCCAGATCCTGACCCCTTTACCGCCGACTCCCGAAGGGTAGACGACAATGAAGCGTTGCTTGTCAGCCAAGTCGTTCCACTGACTCGTTTCCTTTTGAGCTGCACCCCAGAGCCCGGCGCCGTGCATGCTGATCACGAGGGGTGTGGGCCTGGATCGATCGTAGCTCCTCGGGACATAGAGCAGATAGTCCCGTTTTTCCCCCGAGGAAACGAAAGAGCCGTTGTCCCGATTCGCCGCGTAGAACGAGACGGCCTCGATCGGAACTATCACCACTGGCAGGCCGATGAGAGCCAGCGCCGCGCCGATCACCACTCGTCTGTCCTTCATCCGTTCATCAGCGATGCCGATTCCAGGCGAGCGCCAGCGGAGCCGCCGAGAGTCGCGCCAGCGGGACTGCCAGGATCGCGAGGAGCATTAGCAAGTAGTGCGGGATATGGGGCGTATCGAGCAACCACACGAGCACGCTGTAGAGAGCGAACACTGCGAGACACCAGCAGCCCGCGGCGGTCACCAGCATGCGATCACTCAGTAGACGGCTCTGATAGAGGCGCACCGTGATCCAGGCGGCAGCAATCATCTTGAAGGAGACCAGGATGGCGAAGATCAACGGAAGAGCGCTCCATAACTGACCCAGGCGTCCGCTGTCGAGGATCCACTCGGCGAATGGCCCGAAGAGAAAAAAGAATCCCAGAACAAGAAACACGCTTCCCTTGATGAGCGATGCGCGGCCGGTGAGGCCGATGTACAGACTCTGTACGAGCTGCTTCCACGTCGACGCGATGCATCCCGTGAGTAGCAGCAGCAATAGTACGACCGCGCGTGGCGTTCCCACGATTTCGCTCAGACGACGCCATCGGTCGAGGACAACGGCCGAGGTGCCCGAGAATCTGAGCGCGTACGGGATGGCGAGGAGGACCAGCAACCACGCGGCAATAGTGCTCCACATTGCCATCTTCAGTTTGGCGGCGATGAGCCCGGCGTTCGTCAACGGCCGTGTCGCGATGAACGGCGTCACACCATATGTATCGCTCGCGTTCCCGCTCGACTTGCTTACCGTCGAGGCGGCGAACGTGGCCATGAAAGGTGGAGTGAGCAGGACGCCGAGTAGAATGGTGAAGACGAGTGATGTCGCGTCGCCGGCGGCCCAGAGCAGGATCAGCTCGAAGGGCAACAGGATGGCGACCCACGCCGGGAGCGATCCGCCATGTCGGCGCCACTCGAACCACGCTTGAGCACTCGCCGGCGATCGGAAAGGCTCGCGCCGGCGCGACGGGACGCGCGTGATCTGTGTGAGCCAGGCGAACGCACCGCGCCAATCGGGCACGTCGCCGCGACGAGCGCGCGCGACGGCGAAGCGCGCGACCAGATACGCGAGCGGAATCTGTGGCGCCAGAATGGCAAGCATGAGGGGCTCGTGGGCCTTGAACTGCAGCGCCAAGAGAGCGATTCCATCTATCGTCCCCAGCCAGAAGACCGTGACGATGATCCGCAACCCTGGCAAAGGATACGGCATCCACGTCAACGCCTGCGTCCAGGCGAGGAGCGACGCCGCTAGAAACGCGGGCCACACTGAGGGGACCGCAATGCCCGACGGCCACAGCGCGAACAGTCTCGTCGCCAGCCACAGGAACATCATGGCCGCCGTGCCATAGAGCATCGGCCACCACGCCAGTGCGGCAGTCGTCACCGGCTGCGTAAACCTGCGGGCGGGAAACATCGACTGGCGCGCGGCAAGGTCGCCGTCGAGCCCGAAGCTGAACACCGCGAGGGAATATGTAAACGTCGCCGTCAGGGGCACCATCACCACGAATGCAAAACTCTCCCCGCTATC
>JBGPHH010000350.1:0-2775 GCA_041484265.1 Vicinamibacteria bacterium | reverse complement strand
TGGCGAGGAAGCTGCCGCCGAACCAGGGAACGCTCTGCGCGAGGTTGCCGTTAAACGTGGTCGTGTCTTGCACGACGGACGCGCCAGCCGTCGCTCCGCCGGCAACCGTCGAAGTCGACGCCGTCGTTTGTGATTGCTGGCTGATCACGGACCCCAGGGTCGGGTAATACACGGATCGAGCGCTGGAGTACGCGATGTCTTACAGCTGCGGGTTCAACCGCTGCACGACGATGTCCAGGTTGTTGTCGAGTGCCGCTTTGACTGCGTCCTCGATCGTCAAGTGGACGACCGGTCGCGTGTCGGGCGCCTGGCTCTGCGTGGCGGCCGCCGGCTGGGTCGTCTGTCCGGCGGCGACGCGCTCGGCCGCAACACGAATCAGCTCGCGAATGCGCGCTTCAGACGGCTGCTGTGCGTAGGAGGGCGCGACAAGGCCCGTCAGGGCGAACGTCAGGGTCAGTATCGAAATCGATGCATGTCGTCTCATTGCTCTTCCTCT
The DNA here is from genome assembly GCA_041484265.1 of Vicinamibacteria bacterium. GTDB lineage: Bacteria > Acidobacteriota > Vicinamibacteria > Vicinamibacterales > CAVVIG01 > 2-12-FULL-65-11. Next base: position 2,279 of record JBGPHH010000350.1, on the reverse strand, counting down.
GTGAAAGCGGCAAAAGGTTTCAAAAAAGCCGTCAGGACTCTATCTGATCTACCGGGGCGACTGGGCCGGCGGACGACGATCGCGATTGTCGCCCTGCCGTGGCGGCGGCTGATTCTCTTTTTCCCATTGCTGGCGCAGCGTCGTGAGCTTGGCCCGCTGGTCAGGGGTGAGGACCGCTCGGATGTGGACCAGCATCAGGGTGCGGTTCTTGTTCAGCATGGCGCGAAACGCCTCGACGCGATCGGCCTGCCGCGCGATCGCCGCTTCGTCGACGTCGGTCATGATCATCCGCGAGAGTTCCGCTTCGAGTGCCCTGAGCTCGTCTCCCCGCTGTCGGGGATTTGGCCCCATCGCCGTCTGAATGATTACGTCAATCCGCTTGGATTGTTCGTCAGTCAGACCGAGGAGGGCCTTCCGGGAGTCCCTCCACCAAGGACCGGGTACGAACGGCGCCGGCGGCGCCGGCGGGGGGTTCTGCGCAGAGGCAGAGCCGGCCAGCACCAGGAGCATCAGCCCTGGCAGGAGCCGGCGACACCAGCAAGCCTTCATTCGTAAACCTCTGAAAAAGCTGTCACTTGTATGAAATACGACGACTGGCAGGGTTGTATTTAGCCCGGCGCCGCGAATTTTGGGGCCGTTTCCACGCTTAGGCCTCTCACCCTAAGTGATGACCTCGCTGAACTTAACGAGTTTCTCCACGGCGGCGCCGACTAGATTGTCTGGCGTAGACGCGCCGGCCGTCAGTCCGATTGTCACGGGCCCATCAGCGGGAAACCACCCGCGTGCGGTTACCTCGTGTGGCACGCCGACCGGCCGGTGACGGATCTCGGTGGGCGACACCAGGCAGTCCGGGTCGGCGATATGAAAGGTCGGCCGCGACGCCCCGCACAGGCGCGCTAGGTTGGCGGTGTTGCTGCTGTTGTAGCCGCCAATAACGAGCATGAGATCGACCGGCCGCTCCTTAAGCAGGGCCACCACGGCATCCTGCCGATCCTGCGTCGCGCTACAAATCGTATCGAAGGCTTGAAAGCGCTCCTTGAGTGCCGCCTCACCATAGCGATCGGTCATTGCCGCTTTCAGCATCTCGCCGATCTCAATCGACTCGGACATCAGCATCGTCGTCTGGTTGGCCAAGCCGATGTGCTGCAGGTCGCGATCGGGATCGAAGGCGCCGGACGCGGCGCGGCCGAAACGCCGCAGAAACGCCTCGCGGTCTCCACCGTGACGGATGTACTCGCAGACGGCGGTGGCTTCTTCACCGTTAAACACGACGAGGTACTGACCACCGTACTCGACCGCCTGCGACGCCGTGGCTTGCGTTTCCTCGTGCCACACCTTGCCGTGGATGATCGACGTCAGGCCGCTCTCGGCGTACCTTCTGACGTTCTTCCAGACGTTGAGCACCGAGCCGCACGTCGTGTCGACGAGCGTGCAGTGGTGGCGCTCGAACTGCCGCAGCATCGCGACCGTAACGCCAAATGCCGGCAGGATGACGACGTCGTTCGGCCCAAGCCGATCGGCGGCCTCGGAGTCGTCGCTCAGGAACCGGACGCCCATGGCCCGCAGGCGGTCGTTGACGTGCGGGTTGTGGATGATTTCGCCGGTCAGGAAGACCGACCGATCGGGAAAGCGCTCACGGGTCTGGTAGGCGTAGTCGACGGCGCGATCGACGCCGTAACAGAACCCGAACTCCCGGGCCAGATGCACGGTCAGTCGTCCGGCCCGAAACGTGAAGTCGTCCGCCTTGATGCGATCGACGAGGGCACTGTGATAGTTCTCAGCCAACAGCCCGGCGACGGCGTGCTGCAGGTCGAGACCCTTGCGAAAGATAAGGGCGGGCAGAACTCACCGAAAGCTCACGTCGCGCGTGCGCGGCGTGATGGCGTCGAACGGCTGCAGTTCTCCCGTCGTGGGCCGATCCAGGATGAGTTCAAGGTCCGACCAGAACGCCTCGTCGGCGGAGAGATCGGACGCCGGATTCGTGTCGCGCGCCGCGACAGGCGTGGCGAGCGACGGACGCGCGAGCGGCGCATTGTCGCTGAAGTTCTGCGCCGGCCACACGCGCCACTGCCCGTAGGACGCTCCAAGCGCCACGCCGATGAACAAGCCGGCGGCGGCCGCCGCCGCCACAAACCGCGGCATACTCCGGGGTGCGGCGTCGTGCCGCTCGCCCGCGCCGTGATGTGGGAAGCTGATCACGCGCGCGGCACGACCGACATGCTCGAGCCGCCGCTCGATGTGCTGCTGTTGCGTGCGGAGGCGCTCCGGCGTGAATACGG
>JBGPHH010000349.1:0-2783 GCA_041484265.1 Vicinamibacteria bacterium | reverse complement strand
TGGCGATCGCCTCGCCGCGATTTTCGCCGAGAAACAACAGCCCTTCCGTGACGTCTTTCGTAATCCGATCCGGCGTCAGTTCGCTGTCGCGCCACATGGGCGTACCGCGATGCTCGAGCCATCTCGCCGCTTCGAGCAGGATCGAGGACACCGTTTCGACGTCGGCCGGCGTCGCCTGGCGCACATCGATGCGCATGCGGGTCTTCTATCTGCTGACCGCGAGCTTCACGCCGAGCCCGATAAACATCGCTCCCGCAGCGCGTTTCAAGATCGAGCCTGCCGAGGGATTCTCCTGAGGCGCCGGCTCATCGAGGACGCAGACCACGCGAGAATCAGGCACCACAGCGTGCCGTTGAAGATAAACACGCTGCCGAGAAACAAGAAGGCCACGATCTTGGATGTCGCCGACGGCATCACGAACTGCGGCAGGAATGCCATAAAGAAGAGCGCGACCTTCGGATTGAAGAGATTCGTGAAGAATCCAGCGCGGTAAATGGCCCAGTTGCTGTCAGGTGTGAATGCGGTTGGTCCCTCGCTCGCGCGCGATCGCGCGAAGAGCATTCGCAGTCCCAGGTACGTCAGGTACGCTGCGCCCACCACTTTGACAATCGTGAACGCCTGAGCCGACGTGGCCAGAATGGCGGACAGGCCGAATGCTGCGGCGAGCGTATGGACCACGCTCCCCGAGACGATACCGAGCACCGACAGCACGCCCGCACGCCGGCCCTGCGCGACGCTCCGGCCGACGATGTAGAGGGTGTCCTGGCCGGGCGTCAGATTGAGCAGAATCCCGCCGGTATACCCGGAACCGTAAGAAGCCTCGTCTGATTCACGGCTACCGAGCGGGAACGCGGCGCTTGAGGTCGTCGAACCAGTTGGTGATGACGCTCACCTGGGTCGGCACTCGGAACATCATCAGAAACTGCTTGCCGTCGGGCGTGATATCGTACTGCCGACGCGTATACAGGGACCCTATCGTGATGAAGTCCGCAATCGGCAGCGCGACGGGCGTGCCGGCTGTCACCGTCCCTCGAGTCGGCTGGGATTGAATCGCCACCGAGTACAGCCGATTGTCGTTTGTATAGAACAGCTCTCGATCGTCAACCGACCACATCGGTTGTCGTCCCCCATCCTTCGTGATCTGAATCTGGGCGCCGGTCGGAGGAACGGGCTGCACGTAGATTTCGAACCGGCCCGTATCGTTTCCCTGATAGGCCACCCACCGGCCGTCATGCGAGAACTTGCTGCTGAGCTGCGCCGTCATGGGCGTCTCGAGCAACGGAGCCGTCGTCTTGTCCCGTAGCGAGTAGGTCCACACGTCGTAGTCCGTGTCTCCCTTCAACGTGATGTACGACAGCCGCTGGCTCTGGGGCAACCATGCCTCCGGAGAGCGAGCGGGCTTGACGAGCAGCTCGGCATCACCTGTCCCGTCGGCGCGCTGCCAGTAGAGCGCCTGCACGCCGCCGTCGCGAGTAGACGTGAAGATCACGCGCTCGCCGTCGCCGCTCCACAACGGAAACTGATTGACGCCAGTCGTCGGTCCACCGGTCACAACGCGCCGTAGCGGCGAGAGACTTGAAGAGCCGCTCGCCAGGTCAGCAACCCAGATGCTGCCTTCCGCATCAACGGCAAGCTGCCTGCCGTTCGGCGAGAGTCGAGGGGCGAAGACCGTGTCCGGCAGGAATCCAATCGGCCGGCGACGGCCGGCGCGATCGACGAGCACGACCTGATTCTGACCGCGACGCCCTGGCACGTACACGAGCGAACCGCTGTCCGAGAAGCTGAACTGGCCAGTCACGGGCGTGAATCCGTTCCGTACCTCCTGAATCATCGTGACGGGTTGACCACTTGTCTCAAGCCGCTTCACGTCAAACGGCACGGCCAGCAACGCGCCATTGACCGTGTAGACGATGTGCCCCGTCGGCGCGTAGCGGCCTTCACCGAACGCCTCGACGATCAACTTGCGTTCGCTCGAAGCAAGTGATTGCACGACGATCTGCCCTCGGCCAGGCACAGGCCCTCCCTGCGTGGGGGGATCGACGGAGGTGAACAACAAGACGTCACTTCCCGGAAGCATCCGAGGGCCAAACAGAAACTCGCCATTCTTCGAAGCCACGATCGTCTCGGACATCCCACCGTTCGCGGCCACGCGCATGATGCCCTTCGGGCCCTGACCAAAGACGATCCGGTCGTCAGGTCCCCAACTCATGCCAGTGGGGTTGTCCGCTTGACAAATGACCGTCGGCGTCCCGCCGCCGACGGCAATCCGCCGCAGCGTCTGATCGGCAACCGACCAGAACGCGAGCGAGCGGCCGTCTGGCGAAAAGACCGGCATCGCGACGCCTTGCGCGATCGCTGTTCCGAGAATCTCCGTCGGTTGCCCGCCGGCTACGGCCTGTGAGTACAGGCGCGCATTGGCGACATATACAAACCGTGTCCCGTCGGGCGACATAGCCATCGGTTGCCAGCTCATCGGGCTGAACTGGTGGCTATCGGGGAGCGCGATCTGGCGCGTTGGGGGCGTCTGAGCGGCAAGCCCGGCGATCAGAATGCAGGCGATGGCGGGGAGCGATACGGAGATCCGTCGAGGCATGAAAACCTCCGGGGCCCATCGTATCGCAGGACCATCGCAGATTTCAGATTTCAGATTGCAGATTGTCTGTTTGGCACGATGGCCAGCATCACCGCGGAAAGTGCCCCGACACCCCACGCGCCCGTCCAGAGGACGGTTGGACCAAAATGTTGGAGTACGGTTGCGCCGATCGATGGCGCCAGCATCATCG
>JBGPHH010000348.1:0-2800 GCA_041484265.1 Vicinamibacteria bacterium | reverse complement strand
GTGACGTTGATTTGTCGGGGTTGGTCGGCCATGCGCCAGTCTAGCCCGAAAGGGCCCGCAGTACTTCCGCCTCACCCCCACGCCGACGCCCTGACCCTGCACCTGGTCGGCGTCGACAAAAATCGGCTGCATGGCAGCATTGGCCGGCTGCAGCCGAATCTTACCGCCTGCATCCCGATAGAACTTCTTGAGGGTGACATCAGAGCCGCGCAGCAGAGCGATGACCATTTCGCCGTTATTGGCCGTCTTCCGATCCTCGATGACCACGAAATCGCCGTCGCGAATCTGCTCGTCGATCATCGAGTCGCCGCGGACGCGCAGCACGTACGTGTCGCGCGCGCTGGCCAGGTGCTCGGGCACCGAGATGGTTTCGTTCGATGCCACGGCCTCAATCGGCGCGCCGGCGGCGACGTACCCGAGCAACGGCAAGTCGACAGCGCGGCCTCCGGAGCGAGTGGCCACCATTTCGACCGACCGGCTGCGGTTCCACGCCCGCTTGATGAAGCCCTTTTCCTGCAGGTTGGTCAGATGCTTGTGTACGGTCGCCAGCGAAGAAAGGCCGAAGCGCTTGCCGATCTCCTCCAGGCTCGGGGCATACCCGTGCGCAGTGATGAATTCGTTGAGGTAATCGAGGATTTCGCGCTGCCTCTTCGTGAGCGGGAGCATTTCAGCCCTCCAATCCGGCAGCAGCACTATACGCAAAAGAAAGGCGAAGGTCAACTGTTGAGATATAACTTTCGCCATTGGTTTGTGGTCTTACTACCTGTTCAAGCCCATGTCATCGCCCTCGGCGTCTACGCTCATCGCGACGTGGCCATCGCTGCTCGGGGCAACTACCGGCCGCCGGACGACAACGGCCGATCCGGCATCTCAGGACCTCGTGTCAACACCGACGTCTGAATTGCCGCTGGCCGAGCTCGACGAAGCTGCGCTCGTCGCCGCTTGCCTCGACAGCCGCTCGGGCGCGTTCGACCTCATCGTCGAGCGCCACCGGCGCTCGGTGTACCAGCTCTGCTACCGGTTTGTCGGGAACCGCGAGGACGCGAGCGATCTGTCGCAGGACGTGTTTCTGCGGGCCTTCCGCGGGCTCCGCAATTTCCGGGGTCAATCCTCGCTGGCGACGTGGCTCTACCGGATTGGCGTGAACGTCTGCCTGAACCGGGTGAGCATGAAAACGCCGGCCAGCGAGTCAATCGACTCTCGGCAGCACATCGACGCGCGTAGCGAATCGGCGTCGGACCGCGTGCTCAGAGCCGAGCGCGGCGCACGGGTGCGAGCGGCGATCGCGCTCCTCCCGCGGAAGCAGCGCGCGACGCTCGTCTTGCGGATGTATCACGAGATGTCTCACCAGGAAATCGCTGAGGTGCTCGGCAGTTCGGTGGGCGCGGTCAAAGCGAATTTCTTCCACGCGCTGGGCAATCTCAAGAAGCGCCTCGGCGGCGAGGCTCCGTAGGTAAGTCATGCACATGAAGCACCTCGGCCCTGACGAGCTCATCGATCTCGCGGAAGGCGTGCGCGCCGAGGGCGACGCCCCGCACCTTGCGAGCTGCGGGGCGTGCCGGGGTCAGCTCGCGGAGCTGCGCGCAGCCCTGTTGACGTTGTCGGGCGTGTCGGCCGCAGAGGCCGCCGACGTGCCAGAGCCCTCGCCACTCTTCTGGGATCATTTTTCTGCCCGAGTGCGCGAGGCCGTCGCTGCCGAAGGTTCCCCGCGCCGACACGGCCGATGGGGATTGTTTAGCGCATGGAGCCGACCGCGCTGGTTGGGCCCCGTGCCGCTGGCGGGCGCGTGCGCCATGATCGCCGTGGCTGTCGCACTGACCAGCTACTTCCTGGCGCCGGGCGTGCCGGAGCCGCCGGCGTCAGGGATCGAGTCCGCCATGGACGGGGCGACGCTTCCAGTTCTTGGCGCAGCCGACGATCCGACGCTCTCCCTTGTTGCCGATCTGACAGCGGATCTGGACCTGGATGGGGCAGGCGAGGCCGGCCTGACGGCTTCGGCTCACGTCGGCGGCGCTGACGATGTCGTCAGCATGCTGACCGAAGATGAGCGTCGCGAACTACAGCGACTATTGAAGGAAGAGCTGGCGAAGCCGCATGCATAGAGATGGCGGCTGCCACCCGCACGCGATTATGATGAAGCCTCTCATGAAGCTGGTTGTCGTTCTGGCGGTTGTCCTGGCCGGGCTGGTGTCGGTCGAGGCGAAGCCGCAGAGGCAGGGCCGACGACAGGCGGCTCCAGACGCATCGACACCCGCGGAGCCGCCAGGGGTGGCGCCGGCCGAGATTCAGCGCTTATTCGATGCGTACGCGCTGGTGCAAGCGCAGGAGCAGTTGAACATCAGCGACGAGAAGTACTCGCAGTTCCTCGCGCGTTTCAAGGCGTTGCAGGACATTCGCCGCAAGTCGCTGCAGGAGCACACGCGCATCGTCCTCGAATTGAATCGGCTGGTGAATACGCAGGGCGACGAGTCCCAGATGAAAGATCGGATCAAGGCGCTCGAGGATGCCGACACCCGCTCAAGAACCGACATCCAGAAGGCGTACGAGGCCATCGACCAGGTGCTCGATGTCAGGCAGCAGGCCAAGTTCCGCGTGTTCGAGGAGTTGATGGAGCGCCGGAAGCTGGAGCTCGTCACACGCGCCCGCCAGGCCAATCGCGCCGCCAGACCGCAGCCGTAATTCTCTTCACACGTCGCGGACACGCGATAATAGGGCGGTGGCGAAGAAGGGGTCGGGAGTCGTTTTCGGGGGCGGCCAGACGAAAACGACACCCCACCCCATTTTAGATACACCGCAGCAG
>JBGPHH010000347.1:0-2896 GCA_041484265.1 Vicinamibacteria bacterium | reverse complement strand
GCTTCGCGAGCAAAGTGACGGTCGTGCACCGCCGCGACACGCTGCGGGCGTCGAAGATCATGCAGGACAAGGCGCGGGCCAACAGCAAGATCGCGTGGATGCTCGACACCGAGGTCGAAGAGATTCAAGCCGGCGGCAAAGGTGAAGTGACGGCGATGGTCGTGCGGAACCTAAAGACGAGTGCCCGCACGGTCGTGCCGGTCGGTGGTGTGTTTGTCGCCATCGGCCATACGCCGAACACGTCACTCTTCAAGGGCCAGCTGAAGATGGATCAGAACGGTTATCTCGTGACGCATGACGGCGTGAAGACCGATGTGGCTGGCGTGTTCGCCTGCGGCGACGTGCAGGATCATGTCTACCGGCAGGCGATTACAGCAGCAGGCACCGGGTGTATGGCCGCGCTCGATGCGGAGCGGTACCTCGCAGGTGTTCCCGAGTACCAAAAACACTAGAAGTTAGTCTATCCATCCTCCGCCGACCACAACATCATCCCGATAGAAGACGACGGCCTGTCCTGGCGTGATGGCGATCTGCGGAACGTCGAAGACGACCTGGGCACGTCCATCGCCGACCGCTCGGACCGAGCATGGCGCCGGGCGATGACGATGGCGAATCTGCGCCGAGGCGGCGAGTGGGGCAGTCGGCTCGTCGAGGATCCAGTTCACGGCGGACGCCGTAAGCGACGTCCGCTCGAGCGATGCCTTTGGACCGACCACCACCTGTCGGTCGGCCGGCCTCAGTGCGAGGACGTAGAGCGGCGTGCCCGTTGACAAAGACCCCAGGCCGAGGCCCTTGCGCTGCCCGACCGTGAAGCGATGGATGCCACCGTGGCCTCCGAGCACGCGTCCCTGCTCATTCACGATCTCGCCAGCTCGGGTCTCCTGCAGCGAATGTGCGGAGACGAACGCCGCGTAGTCCTGATCTGGGACGAAGCAGATCTCCTGACTGTCGGGCTTGTCCGCCACGGGCAGATGATGGACACGCGCATACTCACGCACCGCGTCTTTCGGATGGTCTCCGACCGGGAACACGGCTCGCGCCAGCTGGTCTTGCGTCAATGAAAAGAGAAAGTACGATTGATCCTTGGCCGCGTCGGCGCCGCGCTTGAGGAGAACCTTGCCCGTCGTTCGGTCGCGCTCCACCCGGGCGTAGTGGCCGGTGGCGACGGCATCGGCACCGAGGCCGCGGGCCCGGTCGAGCAGGGTCGCAAACTTCAGGTCGCTGTTGCAGTGTGCGCAGGGCAGCGGCGTGCGGCCTGACGCGTACTCGCGCACGAAGTTCGACACCACGTGCTCCTTGAACTGCCGCTCGAAGTTGAGAATATAGTGAGGCACGTTGATGGCCGCCGCGACGCGCCGCGCGTCGTGCAAATCGTCAATCGTGCAGCAGCTCCCAAACGTCCGGTTGCCGTCCGTTTGATCGTAGAGCTGCATGGACAGACCAATCACGTCGTGACCCTGCTCGGCGAGCAGGGCCGCTGCGACCGACGAGTCCACGCCGCCAGACATTGCAACGACGATACGCATATTCGTTCGTTCGCCGGCCCGCTGTCACGAAGTCACGAAGAGCAGGACGGCACACGAAAATCTATTAACCTTCGTGTCTATTGGTGGCGTTCGTGCCTTCGTGATGGACAGACGCTGCTAACCAGCTAGTTGCTCCCCACAGCTTGAGGTTTCCGAGTTAGGCCGCGTAGTTTCTCGACCAGCCGAGGCAATACCTCAACGACCCGGTCGACTTCCGGTTCCGTCGAATACAGCCCCAGGCTGAAGCGCACCGAGTTCTGCGTCCGGTGCGGGGGAAACCCCATCGCGCGCAGTACGTGCGAAGGCTCGAGTGTGCCCGACGAGCAGGCCGATCCGGTCGAGACCGCGATGCCCTCGAGGTCAAGGGCGATCAGCAGGCTCTCGGCCTCCACGCGATCGAAGCTGATGTTGGTCGTGTTGGGCACCCGGAGGTCGCGGGCGCCGTTGACCACCGTCCCGCGCACGGCGCGCAGGATGCCATCTTCCAGTCGATCTCGCAGCGTCCCCTGACGGAGAGCCTCCGCGCCGAGTTTGCCGGAGGCGAGCCGCGCGGCGACACCCATGCCGGCGATCGCAGGAACGTTCTCGGTACCAGCCCGTCGGTTTCGTTCGTGCTTGCCACCGGTCAGGATCGGCTGCATTCGCGTGCCTCGCTTGATCCACAGGGCGCCGGCGCCCTTCGGCCCGTTGAACTTGTGGGCCGAGAGAGACAGCAGGTCGACGCCGAGGATCCGCACGTCAACCGCAATCTTCCCAACCGACTGGACGGCGTCGGTATGCATCAGGGCGCCGCGCTCGTGCGCCACGCGCGCCAAATCCGCGATCGGTTGAACCGTCCCGATCTCGTTGTTGGCATGCATCACCGAGACGAGCGCCGTATCGTCGGTCAAGAGCTCTCGCAGCCGATCTGGAGAGACCACGCCGGACTGATCGACAGGGAGGAGCGTCGTGCGCCAGCCGCGACGGGCGAGGGCCCTGAGCGTGTTCAGTACCGCCTCGTGCTCGGTCGCGCTCGCAATCAGGTGGCGGCGCGCCGTCGGTTCGAGGGCCTCGGCAGCGCCACGGATGGCGAAGTTGTCCGATTCTGTCCCACCGCTCGTGAACACCACCTCGGAGAGGTCCGCATTGATGAGCCCGGCCACTGCCGATCGCGCCTCGTCAAGGACCGCTTTGGCTTGCTGCCCAAAGTGATGCACGCTCGACGCGTTACCAAATTGCTCCTGAGTCGCCCGGACGACGGCTTGAACGACCTCCGGTGAAGGTGGTGTCGTCGCGTTGTAGTCGAAGTACACGCGCATGGTAATTTTTGCATTGTACCATTCGGTTCAACTCGTAGTGCCAGAAGGACTAGACAACATTCGCGCGGCTTC
>JBGPHH010000346.1:0-2900 GCA_041484265.1 Vicinamibacteria bacterium | reverse complement strand
GACTGTGCTGGATGCTCTGGCGCACGAGTTCAAGACGCCTCTGACGTCGATGAAGGCGGCGGCAGGCGATCTGCTGACAAGCGCGTCCACCAGCGCCCGCGATCGCGAGCTGGTCACGATCATCGACGAAGACCTGGATCGGTTTCAGGCCCTGGTGACCGACGCGGTCCAGATGCTGCGAATCGATGCAGGCACCTTCACGGTGCATCTCGACCGCCATCGACTGGCCGACATCGTCGCCTCGGCGGTGCAGAAGTTCGAGAGAAGGCTCGATGGGCATCATCTCCGCAAGCAGATTCCTGAGAACCTGACGGTTGACGCCGATCGCGAGTTACTCGGACTGGCCCTTCGACAGTTGCTCGACAATGCGCTGAAATACTCGCCACCTACCTCGAATATCGAGATTCACGCAGCGAGCAACGGAGCCGTGGAGGTCGTTGTTCGCAATTCAGGTTCGACTATCCCGGAACGCGAGCAGGCACGCGTTGTGGAGCGCTTCTACCGGGGCGCCCACGCTCGCCACATCCCGGGCACTGGGATGGGCCTCGCCATCGTCGAGCAGATCGCGCGCGCGCACGGAGGGACATTGACGGTTTCGAGTTCCGTTGACGCAGGAACAGCTTTCACGTTGTCGCTGCCACGCGGAGGACCCGCGTCGTGAGCGCCGGACGGATCCTCGTGGTTGACGATGACCCGCAGATCCGGCGGGTCATGCGCGTCACGCTCACCGGGCAAGGCTACGAGGTGGACGACGTCAAGGATGGTGAGGCGGCGCTGGAGAAGATCCGCGACGAGCGGTTCGATCTCGTCCTGCTCGATATGAACATGCCCGGCATGGGGGGGATCGAGACGTGCCGTGCGATTCGGGGGCAGTCCGAGATCGCCATCGTCATGCTGACGGTGCGAGATACCGAGTCCGACAAGGTCGAAGCGCTCGATGCCGGCGCTGATGACTACATCACCAAGCCGTACAACGCCGCCGAGCTTCTGGCCCGGATTCGGGCCGGGCTGCGCCGGACGCCGTGGACGCACGGGCCGACCGGACGCCTCACCATAGGCTCGGTCGAAGTGGACTTCGACACCCGCCACGTGACCGCCCGCGGTCGCAACGTGCGTCTCACGCCCAAGGAATTCGAGCTTCTTCGGTACTTCGTCGCACACGCCAACAAGGTGCTCCCGCATCGTGAGCTCCTGCAGGCGGTCTGGGGCCCCGACTACGGGGATCAGGTGGACTACCTTCGCGTCTTCGTGAACCAGCTCCGCAAGAAGATCGAGGCGAAGCCGTCCACGCCTGCGTATCTGCTGACCGAGCCCTGGGTCGGCTACCGCCTCCAGCTGCCTTCCGAATCCCGGTGATCCAGCCACGAACGCGGGGAATCCTCCGCATCGATCGGGGAATTTCCTTGGCCGCGCCTCTGCGCGGAAATCCTAATAACCGCCTAATGACTTCCTAAGGTCCCGGCCTCTACAGTGGGCTCGTTGGTGAACAGCCATGAGGCAAACCATCCAGCTCACGTCGACTGCCGTGGAAACGCCACGCAGTCCGCTTATTGAGTACACGGGTCCGGCGATTCGCACTGACGCGGTCTACGTGGTCTTCACATCGATTGAGGAGACGCTCGCGGCCGTGCACGTCGCGGGCGACTTTGCGAGGGCGTTGGGCGTCCCGGTCACACTCGTTCATTTCCGGCCGGTTCCGTACGCGCTGCCGGTCGACCAACCCTGCGGCATCTCTCCGGTCGAAACCGAGGCGTTCATCGCGCGGCTGCGGGCGGAACGGCTCGACGTGCGGGTCCGGGTGTGGTCGTGCCGTGACGAGCGTCGAGCCATGCGGCTGGCGTTCAAGGGGCATTCGTTGATTGTCGTTGCCGGTCGGCGCCACTGGTGGCCGACCAGGTCGCGTCGGTTGCGTCGGATGCTCGACCAGGCGGGGCATTTTGTCGTCTTCGTCGACATGTCCGAACAGAGAGTCCGCGACGGGCACGACGCTTGCGACGCGCCGCGAGTACTACAGAAGGAGACAGTCCATGCTTGACGTGTTCTACCTCGTGGTCGGAGTCGTCGGCTTCCTGGCGCTCTGGGGCATCACGAAGGCCTGCGACCGAGTGTGAGGTGACGCTCTGTTCTTGAGAGAGGTTGAAGATGTTTGATTACATCGTGTCCGGCATCGTGGCGGTGTTCTTACTCGTGTACCTCGGGTGGGCGATGTTCCAGCCCGAGAAGTTCTGAGGCCTGTCATGACCAGTATTGGCATTCTGCAGATTCTCGTGTTCTTCGGCGTGATCCTGCTGCTCACGAAGCCGGTCGGGCTGTTCATGTCGCGGCTGTTCCAGGGCGAGCGCACGTTCCTGCATCCGGTGGTGCGGCCGATTGAACGGCTCGTCTACAAGCTCTGCGGCATTCAAGAGGAGCAAGAACAGCGGTGGACGCAATACACCGCGTCGCTCCTGGCGTTCAGCATCTGCTCCTTCTTGTTTGTGTACGCCTTTCAGCGGCTCCAGGGTCTCTTGCCGCTGAATCCGCAGGGATTCGGCACGAGCCAGGTGCCGGCCGACCTGTCGTTCAACACCGCTATCAGCTTCATGACTAACACCAACTGGCAGGCGTACAGCGGCGAAGCGACTCTGAGCTACCTGGTGCAAGTGGTCGCACTTGCCGTCCAGAACTTCATGTCCGCCGCTGCCGGCATCGCGGTCGCGATTGCATTGATCCGCGGTTTCGCGCGTCACGAGACGGACAAGATCGGGAACTTCTGGGTCGATTTGACCAGGTGCACGCTGTACATCTTGATTCCCATCTCTGTGGTCGCGGCGCTCGTGCTGTGCTCGCAAGGTGCCATCCAGAATTTCCATTCCTACACGGTCGTCAAGACGGTCGAAGGCGGCATGCAGACGATCGCG
>JBGPHH010000345.1:0-2991 GCA_041484265.1 Vicinamibacteria bacterium | reverse complement strand
GTGCTCAAGATCGCGCAGGAGCCGATTTCACTCGAAACGCCGATTGGCGAAGAAGAAGACTCGCATTTAGGCGACTTCATCGAGGATCGCCAGGTGGTGTCGCCGGCCGAAGCGGTCATCAACCTCAATTTGAAGGAACAGACCGAGTCGGTGCTCAAGACGCTGACGCCGCGTGAGGAGAAAGTGATCAAGATGCGGTTCGGCGTCGGCGACGGCAGCGAGCACACGCTCGAAGAGGTGGGACAGAGCTTCGCCGTCACACGCGAGCGCATCCGTCAAATCGAAGCCAAGGCGCTCCGGAAGCTTCGTCACCCGTCGCGAAGCCGCAAGCTGCGCGCGTTTCTTGAAGGACGAACGACCTAACGGAAGGCAAAAGTGAAAAGGGGGAAACTTAAGAGGACCATGGACCTGGTTGCCTCCGTTGCATTGTCCTTTTAACTTTTCACTTTTAAGTTTAAAGTTCGAGCGGGCCCATAGCTCAACGGTTAGAGCCGCCGGCTCATAACCGGCTCGTTCCAGGTTCGAATCCTGGTGGGCCCACCAATCAGATGATGAAATTGCAGATTACAGGATTGCAGATTGAACAACAGTGACCGCTGATCTGGAACGCCTGATTCAGCTGCAGCGGCTCGATTCGGCCGCCCACGACGCCGAGCGGCGTCTGGCCGAAGAGCCCGAGCGACAGAAGGCGCTCGAGGCGCGGCTCGACGCGGCTCGCCAGCGCGTCGCCGCTGCCAAGGAGCGCCTCGCCGAAAATCAGAGTGCCCGCCGGACCATCGAAAAGGACGTCGCGGTCCATCAGGGTCGCCTCTCCAAGTTCCGCGACCAGCTGATGGCGGTCAAGACCAACCAGGAATACCAGGCGATGCAGAAGGAAATCGAATTCGCGCAGGCCGAGGTCAAGAGCATCGAGGACAAGATTCTCGAGCGGATGATCGAAGCCGACGAGCTCACGTCGCTCGTCAAGCGGTCGGAGGCAGAGCTGGCCGCCGATCAGAAGGCCGTCGATGCCGACCGCCGGGCGATGGGCGTCGAGATCACGGACCTCAAGGCGACGCTCGAACGGGTGGCCGGCGAACGCGCCGCCATTGTCGCGGCCCTCGATCCCCAGACGCTCCTGATATTCGAAAAGGTCGCCGGACGTCGCAACGGTGTCGCGGTGGCCGAAGCGCGCGACGGCATCTGCACGATCTGTCACGTCAGGCTGCGCCCGCAGGTCTTCAACACCGTCCGCCGTAACGATCAAATCACCCAGTGCGACAGCTGCCAGCGGATTCTGTACTTCGTGCCGGCTGCCGTCCCCACGACAGCAGACAAGGTCTCACAACCCGCGCAGTGACGTCGCCCGGCGCGGATTCCTTCGTCGCGTACATCGACGGTGGGGCCCGAGGCAATCCCGGACCCGCCGGCTACGGCGTGCGCATCGAGCGGCTCGACGGCACGCTGGTCGAAGAGCTCGGCGAGGCCATCGGCATCGCCACGAATACTGTGGCCGAGTATCGCGGCCTGCTCGCCGCGCTCGAATGGGCGCGTGCACACGACTGCGACAGCCTGCACGTGCGGTCCGATTCGCTCTTGCTCGTGCAGCAGATGCTCGGGCGCTTCAAGGTGAAGCATCCCGGCCTGCAGCCCCTCTATGCCAGGGCCCGGCTTCTCGTCCTCGAGATCGGCCGCGTCACGTTCGAGCACGTGCGCCGCGAATCGAACGAGCATGCGGACCGGATCGCCAACGCGGCTATGGACGCGGGCCAGAAGCCGGGCGGATAGCGCCGACCATCCGTCCGGCGGGCGCGCCGTCGCGCCGATACGAACACAAGGCACCCGGATGGCTCGCCGTGCAGAGTTCAGCAACGAAGATCTGGTCCGCTGGCACGCCGGCGGCCACAAGGCCGTCGCGGATGGCCGCCCAGCAGTCAAAATACCAGTGTCCCGCGCGCCTAGCGCGGGGTAGGCCGGGCAACGACGGATTGGCCTTCGTCGGTTGAGGATTGGGGTGAAACCATCGAGCGAGATCGGCATCGAGGAATTGATCGGCCTCGAAGACCTGGCGAACGTCGGAGCCCACTTCGTAGCAGCACGCGCCAATTGACGGCCCGGCGGCCACGATGAGATCTGCCGGACGGCTGCCGAACTCGCGGCTGAGCGCTTCGACGGTCACCCGCGGAACGCCGGCGGCCAGGCCACGCCAACCGGCATGCGCCGCTGCAATCGAGCCGGTACGTCGATCGGCGACGAGCATCGGGACGCAGTCGGCGGTGACAACCGCCAGGGCCGCCACCCGATCGGTAGTAATAATGATGTCGGCCTGCGGCAGATTCGGCGGGGGCCGATCGCCCGCGTGGTGCACAACAACGTCGGCCCGGTGCACCTGCTGAACGCGGACCAGGTGTTCGACATCAATCTGCATCGACCGCGCGACATCATTCCAGGCCTCAGCCGGACGGTCGGCACTCGACCCCAGCGCCCAGTGGCGTGTCGTAAACAGATGCGGCGCGAGAGCCTCGAGCGGCTGGCACCTGAGCGCCGAACGGCCGCCCACTTGCACCCAGTGGAAGCTGCCGCTAGGCTGAGGCAGAGTGGCTGAGATCATCGGGTTAGGGCTGGACGTCACCGACATCCCTCGTATTGCCGACGCCATCGCACGCTATGGCGATCGGTTCGTGCACCGCGTGTTCACCGACGGTGAGGTGGCCTACTGCAGGCGCCACCGCATACCGGAGAGCCGTTTTGCGGCGCGCTTTGCCGCGAAAGAGGCGGCTATGAAGGCGCTCGGCACGGGGTTCTCTCGTGGCGTGTTCTGGCGCGATATCGAGGTCGTCCGGCACGGAGGTCCGCCGCAACTGCAGTTTCACGGCGGCGCCGCCCGACGATTCGCGTCGATCGGCGGCACTTCGTCTCTGCTGACCATCACGCATTCCGACACGCTCGCGCTCGCCGAAGTCCTGATCCTCGGCCGCTGACGCAACTACGGTTAACATCTTCGGCCGCTCC
>JBGPHH010000344.1:0-3050 GCA_041484265.1 Vicinamibacteria bacterium | reverse complement strand
CTGCCCCGCGCCCCTTCCGCCAGCGCCTCGGTCGGCCGACTCCGCGGACCTTGCCGACGTCCGGGGCCAGCTCCTGGCACGGCGCGCCCTGGAAGTTGCGTCGGCTGGCGGACACAATCTGTTACTCGTCGGACCGCCCGGCGCCGGCAAGACGATGATGGCGCGGCGGCTGCCGGGCATTCTGCCTCCGTTGACCTTTGATGAGGCGCTGGAAGTGACCGCGGTCCACTCGGTGGCCGGCATGCTCCCTCGCGGCGCCGGTCTGATGCTCCATCGTCCGTTCCGTGCGCCTCACCACACTATCTCGGACGTGGCGCTTATCGGCGGCGGCTCACAGCCTCGTCCTGGCGAAGTGAGCCTCGCGCATCACGGCGTGCTCTTTCTCGACGAGATGCTCGAATTCAGCCGGCACGTGCTCGAAGTGCTGCGCCAGCCGCTCGAGGAAGGCCACGTCACGGTTGCCCGCGCCGCCCGTACCGCCGTGTTCCCTGCGCGATTCGTCCTGATTGGCGCCATGAATCCGTGCCCGTGCGGATTCGCCGGCGATCCAGCCCGCGAATGCCGCTGTACCCCGCTGCAGGTCGCGCGCTATCGCGATCGGCTCTCTGGCCCGCTGCGCGATCGGCTCGACTTGACCGTGGAGGTGCCGGCGCTGCCGCCCGAGGCGCTCGCCGACCCAACGGGAGGTGAATCGTCGGCGACGGTTGGCATCCGGGTCGTGGCCGCCCGCGAACGGCAGCGTGCCCGGTATGGCTCGAACGGGTTCCGCACGAACGCCGAATTAACCCCAGCGTTGATGGCGAGGCACTGCGCACTCGACGGTCGTGGACAGAGGCTGCTCAACGCGGCCGTGTCACGTTTGGCGCTGAGCGCGCGCGCCTACGATCGGATCCGCAAGGTGGCCCGCACGATTGCCGATCTCGCGGGTGACGAGTCAACCTCTTCAGACCATCTCGCCGAGGCGTTGCAGTTTCGGATGTTCTAACGCGTCAGAATCCGTGTATCAAATAAGACCTTCGCTGGATGTTCGATTTTCAAGTTTCGTACTGTTGGGCCCCCTAAGGGCTGTGGTAAAGTTCGGCAACCTGTCGATAAATAGATGGGGCGACTTTTGTTGCCGCCTAGGCCGACTGAGGCCGACTGAGCATGAAAGCCCGACGCTACACCGTCCTGATTGCAGACCGCTCGAGCGGTGTGGTTCGACGTGTGGGCGTCAACTTGCGTCCGGTAGTCGCCGTAGTGGCGACGATCCTGGCCATTCCCGTTCTGATGGGGCTTGGCGCCAGGTGGAACGCCCAAGCGGAAATCGGCCAGTTGCGGGCGGCCAAGTCGGTCCTGGAGATCGAAAATGGCAGTTACCGGGCCGCCACGGGCGAGTTGACGACGCAGATTCAGTCGCTCGAGGGTGTGATCAACGATCTGGGCGCCCGATCGGCCCTGGACCCGGAACAGGCCCGAGCCATGCAGAAGCTGCCGGCCGTCGTCAAAGCGCGTGCCGCTGGCGGCGTGACGCAGCCCAACCCCGTCGTCGCACAGATGATTACGTCGCTCTCCTTCCCCGATGACACGTTCGGGGTGCTCCGTGAGTTGCTGCAGGGGTTGGAAAGCCGGCTGCGTTTCGTCGAGACCAACGTCGAGCGTCGCGAAGCACTCGCGGCGTCGACGCCCTCTATTTGGCCGGCACACGGCTGGTTGACCGCTAGGTTCGGCGGCCGCCCCGATCCGTTTACGGGTGAGGCCGGGTGGCATCAGGGCATCGACATCTCGACCGACAAGGGCCAGCCGGTGTATGCGACGGCGGACGGCCAAGTCGAGTCTGCGGCGTACAACGGCGACTACGGCAACCTCATCGTGCTCAAGCACGGCTTTGGGCTATCGACCCGCTATGGGCACTTGAGCCGATTTGTGGTCAAGGTGGGTGAGACGGTCAAGCGCGGCGATATCATCGGCTATGTTGGCGCGACCGGACGGGCGACGGGCCCTCACCTGCACTACGAGATCCTCGCGAACGGTAATCTGATCGATCCGCTGGAGCTCCTCACCCAACCCGCCCGCCGGTAGTCTCGACTAGCGGAATCGTCCGGCGTGTTAACATTGCCGGATACCGTTGGTCTGCCCTACGTAGTAGCTATAGATGCTGCTCGACACCATCCTCGCTAAAGTCTTCGGCACACAAAACGAGCGGGAACTGAAACGTCTGCGTCCAATTGTCGGTGAGGTGGGCGCCCTCGAGCCGGCGATACAAGCACTGTCGGATGATCAGCTCCGCGCCAAAACGGTCGAATTCCGCGAGCGGCTGAAGAACGGCCAGACACTCGACGATCTGCTTGCCGAAGCCTTCGCCGTCGTCCGCGAGGCCGGCCGCCGCACCCTCAATATGCGGCATTTTGACGTGCAGCTCATCGGGGGCGCCGTTCTCCACAAAGGTCGGATCGCGGAGATGAAGACCGGCGAAGGCAAGACGCTGGTCGCCACCCTCCCCGCGTATCTGAACGCGCTCGAAGGGAAAGGCGTGCACGTCGTCACCGTAAACGACTATCTCGCCCGCCGCGACTCGGAATGGATGGGCCGCATCTACCGCTTCCTCGGCATGACGGTCGGCGTGATCCAGCACGAGCTGAACGACGCCGAGCGTCAAGTCGCCTACGCAGCCGACATCACCTACGGCACCAATAACGAGTTCGGCTTCGACTATCTGCGCGACAACATGAAGTTCGAGCTCACTCACTACGTGCAGCGTGGCCACCAGTTTGCGATCGTTGATGAGGTCGACAGCATCCTCATCGACGAAGCACGGACACCGCTCATCATTTCTGGGCCTGCGGAGCAATCGACGGATCTTTACTACGAGGTCGATCGCATCATTCCACGCCTCAAGGCTGGGGCCGTGGTGCGCGGCGATACCAAGGCCGAGCAACTGCTCTCGAGGCACCTGAACGGCGGCCACCTGTACGATTTTGAGAATGCCCACCTGAAGCACCACGTCGATCAGGCCCTTCGCGCGCACACGCTCTACAAGCTCGACGTGGAATACATGGTGAAGGATGGCG
>JBGPHH010000343.1:0-3059 GCA_041484265.1 Vicinamibacteria bacterium | reverse complement strand
TTGATGCGCTCGCTGAGAATTGCGACCTGAACTTCTGGTGAGCCGGTGTCGGCGTCGTGGGTCCTGTAACTGCCAATCAGCGCCGACTTGCGATCTTTGGTCAACACCACCTGGGACATCCTCCACGAACGGTCCAGAGCGCTCCAGACCGCCGTATGCCGACTAATCTTTCACACGAGCAAAGCGAGAATGTTACACCAGAACAACGGCAGGGTGCAAAAGCCCAGGCGTTCCCGACGGCTCGGCGATCCCAACCAATTGACCTTCAGGATCGAGGAGCCGGACGAAACAGGGGCCAGGAGTCCGGACCGCTGCTCTCGCAGGAAAGCCGTTCGTGGTGTCCTCGGGCCTCGCGTCTTGCCCGTGCAGGGCACGGCGAGCGCCTTCGAGCGTGAGTGTCACGGCCGGGAGGTGTCGCAGCATGCGTGAAAGGGGTACGAGGGCACGCAGAGCCAGCTCCGGATCCCGATCAATGGCATCGAGCCCGACCGCGTCGTTGAGCGTCAGATCGCCGCTTCGCGTGCGACGGAGGGCGGCCAGGTGGGCGCCGATACCGAGCCGCTCGCCAAGTTCCTGTGCGAGGGCGCGAACGTAGAAGCCAGCGGAGCACTCCAGGCTGACGGTGACGCGATCATCCTCCACGCTGACCAGTTCGATCGTACGCGCGGTGACGAGGACGGGATCGGGTGCGAGAGGTGCGAGGGGTGCGAGAGGTGCGGCGGTGCGAGCGCGGGCGCGCGCCAGCTTGTAGCTGCGTGTTCCGTCGATCTTTTTGGCCGAGAACGCCGGCGGCTGCTGCAGATGCGTGCCGCGGAACGTGTCGAGCGCGCGCTCAATCGCGTCACGCGATGGCCAATCGCCGTGTGCGGGCCGATCGATAGGCGTGCCTTGGGCGTCGCCAGTATCGGTAGCGACACCGAGGCGGACGATCGCTTCGTAGGACTTGTCGCTCGCGCTGAGAAACTGCGCGAGCCGCGTCGCGCGGCCGACGACGAGCGGCAGCACGCCGGTCGCCGCCGGGTCGAGGGTCCCAGTGTGACCCACGCGCCGCTCGCCGAGCACGCGGCGCACGCGAGCGACCACATCATGTGAGGTGGGGCCGGCAGGCTTATCGATGACTAAGAGACCGTCCATTACAGAAATTGCAGGATTGCAGGATTGCAGAATGGCAGCATTGCCTAGAAGTGGGCGAGCACGAGAATCGTAAACGTGCCAGTCGTGATCGCGGGATCGCCCGATGCCGGGTGTCGGTCGACTGTTCGCAGGCCGACATCATAACGGCTCTCAAGCGCGAACATCCTGATCACAACGCCACCGCCGACCACGAAGTTGACGTCTACGCCCGTGGTGTCATCCTTGGTGTCCTGCTCCGGCTGGCCCGTCGCCGAGCCTTTGGCTCGCACTAAGAGACTCAACCCAGGCCCCGTGATCACATAGACGCCAGGATTTCGGTCGCCAGTCAGTCTCACCCTGAGCAGAAAGGGGATTTCGAGGTAGTCGAGTTGTTCGGTCAGTGTCGTTGTTCCGGAGGTGCAGGTGCCGACGGGCTGCTGAAGGGAATCGCGGAGGAAGGGATTCGTTCTGCCGGGTGGACTGCAGAAGGTTTGTTGGGCGTGTTTTTGCGTGAACGCCAGCTCAGGTTGAATTCCGATCCTGGGTGCAACAGGAATCAAACTGTATGCGCCAACGAATAGACCCGACCCGGGGTTATTCGACACGCCGGATGCGCCGGAGCTGATCGTGGTGAAGTTCACGCCGCCTTCCACGCCTCCCCGAAATCCCTGAGCAAAGGCCGGTCCGGACACCGACGAGACGCACGCGGTGAGTACGCAGACGAGTCTCACTTGTTCACTTTCTGGATCGAGACCGTAATGGCAGCTTGAATCCTTTCGACAAATACCTTCTGTAACGTCTCGAAGGGACCGCTCGCCGAGCAGCCAGCGGCGTTCTTGTGGCCGCCGCCGCCGAATTCCTTCGCGATCACGGCAATGTCCACAGCGCCTTTCGATCGCATGCTGACGCGGTAGTCGTGGCCCTCAATCTGCTTGAAGAAGACGACCGCCTGGATGTCTTTCACGGTCAGCGGCTCGTTGATCAGGCCCTCGGTGTCATCGTAGGTGCCCCCGGCTTCGCGAGCCATCGCCTGATCCAGATACACGACGGCGATGCGGCCGGTCGCGTCGATCTGCAGCCGGTTCAGGACCGCGCCAAACAGCCCGAGCCGGCCCAGACTGTTGCTGTCGTAGACGTAGCGCGCGGTTTGGACCGGGTCGACGCCCGCGACGAGCGCCTCCCGGCAGATGTCGAAGGTCCGCGGCGAGATGCTCGAGAAGTGGAACGAGCCGGTGTCGGTCAGGATGGCCACGTAGATGTGCGTCGCGACCTCGCGAGTGAGCGGCGCGCCGAGGGCGCGGACCAGATCGAAAACCATCTCGCCGCATGCGGCCGCGCTTCCGTCGAACCAGTTGAATTGGCCGTATGACGAGTTGCCGGGATGGTGATCGATATTGATGACCACGCCGCGATCGAGCCCCTTGACGCCCGTGCGAGCCAGACTGCTGCACTCCATGATGATCGACACGTCGAATTCGCCGCTGACGTCTGCCGCAACCTCAATCTCCGGCACGCCCGGCAGCTGCATGAACGGCGCCGGCGGGGCATCGACGTTCACCACCCGCACCTGCTTGCCGAGTGCTCGGAGGGCGTACGCGGCGGCCATCTCGGATCCGATGGCGTCGCCATCGGGCCGCGCATGAGAGGAAATGACGAAACGGCGACCGGCGTGGATCGCGGCCACGATCTTGTTCAGATCAGGATTCACTCGCCCTCGCTCGGGCCGCTGGGGTTCTTGGCACGAATCTCGTTGAGCAGTTGCTCGATGCGATCCTGGCCCGCGACCGACTCGTCGTAGACGAATCTGAGCTCTGGCACGCGTCGCAGCCGCAGGCGGGAGCCGATCTGACGCCGCAGAAACGGGGCGGCCCGCTCGAGCGCCAGGCCGCTCTCGTGGCGGGCTCCTGCGTCGCCCAGTGTCGTGTACGAAATGCGCGCCTGCTGCA
>JBGPHH010000342.1:0-3078 GCA_041484265.1 Vicinamibacteria bacterium | reverse complement strand
CGAAGCACCGTCTTCTGGTCGGTGCGGAGCAAACCGGAGCAGCTCGGGAAGTTTGCTTGCAGACAGCCACGGGAAGTCGCTGCGGTTATCCATCCGCCGGAATGCCAGGCGCCTGTCACCATCGAGGCCGTGCCAGCCCAGCTTGGCGGCCTCGAGTCGTTCGCCGCCCATGGACTTCACGGGATACCGGAAGATCGCCTCCACATGTCCGATTTCTATAGGCATGCTCGATCCGATCCCCACCCAACGCCTTGGTTCAGCTGCAAGCACACTAGTTCCTCAATCGTCAGGTACTTGGCGCACTGCGCTCACGTGCCCGGCAACAATACGCCAGCCATCCGCCTCCGCGCGCCAGACGCGTGTATATCGGAACGGACCAGCGAAGGCCTCGCCCTCGAATGTCCCGCTCATCTCCATACGCACGCTCACCACGGCGATGTGTCCAAAACGCTGGATGCGTTCCTCGCTCGGCTCGAGACGCGTGATGCGCAGCAGGCCGCGCCGGTGTGCGTCCAAATCATCCTTTTTTCCGTAGACCGCGCCGTTTGGGCCGGTGAAAACAAGCGCGTCGTCCAGGAGCCGATCAAGTTCTCGCACATCGCCTGCGAGTTGCGCCTGCCGAAGCGCTGCCTCGGACGCGTGTAACGAAGCTTCGGACGGCTCGGTCATCGTCGGGCCCTATTTCAGTTCAATGAGTATCGCAGCATCGAGCTTTTGATCGCGGAACCGCTCGCGAGCTTCTTTCCCCCTGAGTACGACAATCGACTTGAGTTGGTCCGGGTTCAATTCGTGTCCGTGATACAGGATTGGTGGTCCACCGCGTCCGTCCGATACCTGTACGATCGGCGGCTCGTTGTTGATTTGGATCGCGAACCGGATCCCGGCGGGCGGCAGAGTCCCGTGTTCGATGAGCGTAACGGGATGGTCCACCTCAACCCGAGACGCCACCGGCGCTCGGTGAGTACACGCGGCGAAGAGCACGCTGGCCGCGAATAACGCCCGAGTTCCTTCGTTCACTCTGGGATTGGAAAAAGCAGCTCATTGCCGTCGGGATCGTCAACCTGGAGCACGTCGTAACCCCACCAGGATTCCTTGCTGGGAACAGAGCGCTCGACGATTTCATGGCGAAGATCTGCAAGCCCTTCCGGAGTCAGCTCGACGAACAGGCGCGCCTTGTCTCTGCGCTTGGCGTCCTCGCAGAGGATGATCTCGCATTCTCCGCGATTGACTTGGCAGACTTTGCCCGTGCCGTCGCCTGCATGCCAATGCTTTTCGAAGCCGAGCATGTCGACATAGAAACGAAGTGCGCGGTTCACGTCGGTGACGAAGAGCACCGGGCGCGTGTACCAGCGGTGAACAATCTGATTTCTCACAGGTTGCTCCGTCATTCTGCCTCCTGAGCCGCCTAACGCAAAGCTACTTCAAACCGAGCTTCTTGCCCGCTGCCAATAGTGCGAGCGATTCGCGAATACGCCTTTCCCGGGTGTCCGGTCGTTTAGCCGTGTGAATCCAAACGACGAAGTTACGGCGGTGGGTCGGTGCCAGCTCCCGAAACAACTTCCAGGCTTTGGCATTGGCCTTTATCGCTTTCGCGATGTAATTCGGCAAATCGGGGATTACCGGTCGCGGCCCGTAAGTGTTCTCAGTCGGTGCAGCCGCGAGGCCTGCTGAAGTGAGCAAGCCGGCTGCCTTCAGTTCCTTCCACCGTCTTCGATTGATATCCGACCACTTGCTGGTGGGCTTTCGCGGCGTCACCTTGACCGCGTATCGATCGTCATCCAGTCGTTTGACAAGACTGTCGATCCATCCAAAGCACAACGCCTCACGAACGGCGTCCTCGTACGGCATCGACTTCAGCCCTGTGTGGTGCTTGTGGAACACGAGCCAGATTCCGGAACTTGACATGTGGTGCGTCGTCAGCCACGCCCGCCACTGTCGGCGACTCCGAACTTCGAGCGTCACGACTTTGATAAACGTCATAGGTCGCGGACAGCGTAGCGCATAGCGAGCACGCCGTTGTCGAACCGACGCTGCTCGACGAGCTCCAAGTTCATTCGTACACCATCAGGGAAGAACCGCTTGCCGCCGCCGCCGACGACGGGCAGATGATCATCTGGAACTCATCGACAAGGCCGCTGCGAATCGCTTGATCATGCCGTAGATCAACTTGGCCATGACTCTTTCTTTCTCTTTCAATCGTGGCATTCGCCCCACGACGCACGCCAACGCAGCGGCTACGGTCTGGCCTCGGCACCGGTTGCCTGCAACAGGTAGTAGACGTCCGTGCGCAGCTGCGCCGGATCGGCGTTCCAATGGCCGTACACTTCCCATGATGGCCCCGCGAGCGCACGATCGTGTGCGCGGCACCACGCGAGGATTGCGGCATTCGCCCGACCCAGCCCCCCGTAGTCGCCATGATGCGTCGTCATCGCCGCAACGCCGTGCGGTGTCTCCAACGGCAGGACCACACCCACCGCCGCGAACCGTGCCGTCGCGCCCACACAGAAATCGACCGTGAGTTGCTCGTCGGTCGCGTCGCGATAGATGAAGATGTTCTGTCCGTCGAGGACCATCGCCCCCGCGCGCGCTGCCGCATACACCTGATCCAAGTGCCGCCCAAATTCCTGCGCGACACGACCACGTGGCACCCGCGCCCGCACTCCGGCCACCGCTCGTGCCGCCACGATTGTTTCACGCACTTCGTAGTGTCCGAGTGACATGGCGGAGCCTCCGTGAACACGTATCGAACGGAACATGGCGTACTGGCGCGACGTGCTGCCAATACGCCGCACTAGCCAGCCGGGAGATCTGACTGCTGACCGAACTCGCGAAGAAGGAGTCCTCAGCTCACTGCTTTCTTCACGAGCGCGCCGATCCTTGCCTCGTCGGCGGCGGTCAACTCCTTCAGCGCGAAGGCGGTCGGCCACATGTTGCCTTCATCAAGGGCCGCCTTGTCGCTGAAGCCGAGCGTTGCGTACCTCGTCTTGAACTTCTGCGCGCCTTGGAAGAAGCAGACGACGTTGCCGTCCTTGGCATACGCGGGCATCCCGTACCAGAGTTTCGGCGAGAGCCCTGGTG
>JBGPHH010000341.1:0-3265 GCA_041484265.1 Vicinamibacteria bacterium | reverse complement strand
CGACGGCCAAGTGGAAAGGCTCGGCGGAATTTGACGCCGCGTTCTTCAAGCTGACCGGCACCCACCCGGCGTATCACGCGATGCAGGCGTACGCGGCGCTCGTCACCGCGTCGGCGGCCATCACGAAGGCGAGCGCGCCCGAGCCGGCGGCGATCCGCGACGCCCTGAGGACGATCGATTTGCCGGACACGCCATTTGGACCGATCAAGTTCGACGAGCGAGGACAGAACCCTCACACGGTCCTCATCACTCAAGTGATCGGCGGTCAATACAAGGTGGTATATCCACCCGAGGTCGCCGAAGCCCAACCGGTCGTTCCCACGCCGCCCTGGAACACGCGCCAGGGCCTCTGAGCGTGGATCCCTACGCAGCGCTCCAGGCCGTGATGAACGGCCTGCTGACCGGCGCGCTCTACGCGCTCGTCGGCATGGGCCTCGCGCTCATCTTCGGCGTGATGCGCATCGTCAACTTCGCCCACGGTGCGCTCATGATGCTGGGCATGTACGTCACGTACGTGCTCGTCACGTCCACGGGCTTGAGCCCGTACGTGTTGTTCGTCGTGTCCGGCCTGGTGCTGTTCGCGTTCGGGTACGGCATCTACTACCTGCTGCTCCACCGCATTCAGGGCCGGTCCCACTTCATGCAGATTCTGCTGACGGTGGGCATCGGCCTCATCTGCACCGATTCGGTGCAGCTGATTTTTGGCGCGGACTACCACCAGATCACCATCGCCCTCTCGGCCAGAAATCTCCAGCTCGGGGAACACATCAGCGTCAACGCGCCCTGGCTCGTGTCGTTCGGCATCGCGGTCGTGCTGGCCCTTGCGCTGTACCTCTTTGTAATGCGCACGATGACGGGCCGCGCCGCTCGCGCCATCGCTCAGAACCCGGCGGCTGCCCCGCTGATGGGGATCAACGTCTTTCGCGTGCAGGCCATTTCGTTCGCAGTGGGGACCGCAGCCGCCGGCATCGCCGGCGCCCTGCTGTTGCCGGTCTTCTATCTGTATCCGTCCGTCGGCGATCAATTCACGCTAAAGGCCTTTGTGATGGTCGTGCTCGGCGGGATGGAGTCGATCGTCGGCGCGGCGCTCGCCGGCCTGTTGCTCGGCGTGGTGGAGAACCTCACCAGCCTCTACTGGGGCAACGAATGGGCCCTCGTCGTGGACTTTCTGATCTTCCTGCTGGTGCTGTCGTTCAGGCCGGCCGGGATCTTCGGGACGCAGAAAGCATGAAGCGCTCGCACCTGGTAGTGGCCCTCGTCGCCCTGGTTGGATCGCTGCTGCTCCCACTCGTGGTGCGAAGCGATTACGGGCTCCAGGTGTTATTCCGCATCTATCTCTTCGCGGCCCTCGGCCTCGCATGGAATCTCGTGGGTGGATATGCCGGCCAGCTTTCGCTTGGGCACGCGGCGTACTTCGGCGCCGGCGCCTACGGGTTGGCCCTGTTCTCCAACCGGCTGGGGCTGTCTCCCTGGCTCGCAGTGCTGATGGGCGTCGTCGTGGCGCTCGTCTTCGCGCTGCTCATCGGCGGCGTCTCGTTCCGGCTGCGGGGCCCGTACTTTGCGCTGGCGACCATCGCATTCGGTGAAATCCTTCGCCTCGTCGCGAAGAATCTGCCGACCCTCACCGGCGGCGACGTCGGTGTGCAGGTGCCGGCGCTCTTTACGGGCAACGTGAATCGCAGCTTCTATTGGGCGGCGGTAATGCTTGCCGCGCTGGCACTGGCCACTACAGCCGTCATCGCGCGCGGCAAGTTCGGGTACTACCTGATGGCCATTCGCGAGGACGAGGACACCGCACTCTCGGTCGGGATCAATGCCGCAGGCAACAAACTGGCCGCCTTGCTCGTCAGTGCGGCCTTGACAGCCGTGGCCGGTGGGCTCTACGCCAGCGTCTTCCTCTACATCGTCCCCGACCAGGTGCTCGCGCTCGATCTGTCGAACGAGATCGCCATCATCGCCATGTTGGGCGGCGCAGGGACCATGCTCGGGCCCATCGTCGGCTCGGTGGTGCTTGAGACCGCATCTGAGGTCTTCAAGAACGTGTTCATGGAGGCCCACCTGTTGATCTACGGCTCCCTGCTCGTGGTCGTCGTGCTGTTTCTGCCGGAAGGGATCGTAGGTGGAATCAGGCAGGCTATAATCGCTGCCTCATCCGCCAGGAGGTTCCGATGAAGTACCGCTCTCTGGCCTGTCGAAGCGGCCTGCTGCTCGCAAGCGGCGCTCTGGCCCTGTCCGCATCTCTCGCGGCCGTCACCCCGCCGTCGGTCACATTCACTGACGCGAAACTCAAGAACGGACTGCGCCTCATCGTTGCGGAAGACCACGTGGCGCCGACCTTCTCGATTGCGATCATCTACAACGTCGGCTCGCGCAACGAGCGCCCGGGCCGGACCGGATTCGCCCATCTCTTCGAACACATGATGTTCAAGGGATCCGAGAACGTCGGACCAGGCGAGCATTTCTACACGATCTTCAGCAACGGCGGCACCATGAACGGCACCACCAACAAGGAGCGGACGTTGTACTTCGAGACGATGCCCTCGAACCAGCTCGAAGCCGCTGTCTTCCTCGAGGCCGACCGGATGCGCTCGCTCGCGATCACGAAGGAGAACCTGGACAATCAACGCAACGCCGTACAGGAGGAGCACCGGCTCGGTGTCGACAATCAGCCGTACGGCAAGACCAACGAAGCATTCGACAGTTTCGGCCTCGACAACCCGGCCTACAAGCATTCGGTGATCGGATCGCTCGACGACTTGAACGCCGCCACCGTCGACGACGTCGCGTCGTTCTTCAAGATGTACTATGCGCCGAACAACGCGATCGTGGCGATCGTTGGAGACGTCGCGACGGCGCGCGTGCGGGAGCTCGCCACAAAGTATTTCGAACCGATTCCAGCGCAGCCGGCGCCGCCTGTGGTCGACATCAGCCAGCCGGCTCAAACCGCCGAGCGCCGCGTCACACTCGACGATGCGCTGGCCCGCTTGCCCCGCCTGGATATCGGCTATCGCATCCCGTCGGCGCTCTCGCCCGACCACGACACGATCGGCGTCCTGTCACTCATTCTGGCCGGCGGGCGGGCCTCGCGATTCAATGAAGCCATCGTGCGCCAGAAACAGCTCGCCGCCAACGTGAACGCCGGGGCGGCAGACACCCGCGGTCCACGACTGTTGCGCATCGTCGCGACACCGGTTCCAGGCAAGTCGGTCGAGGAGGTCGAAGCCGCGATCTATGCCGAAATCGAGCGGCTCAAGAACGGCCCGAT
>JBGPHH010000340.1:0-3354 GCA_041484265.1 Vicinamibacteria bacterium | reverse complement strand
GAGTGGATCGGCCAGTGGCTGAAGGACCCAAAGAGCTATCTCCCGCAGTCGAAGATGGGCAACTTCCGTCTGTCGGCCGACGAGATCGCGAACCTCCAGGCCTTTCTCCTGTCGCAGCGAGCGCAGGCGCCGCTCGACAGCGGTGCTGTCGACTGGAAGAAAGCGGATACCGCAAGTGGCCGAGGGCTGTTTGGCGAGTTGCGATGCGTCAGCTGTCATGCGGTGAACGGACGCGGCGGGACCATGGGGCCCGAGCTCACGCGAATTGGCGACAAGGTTCGCCGCGACTGGTTGTTCAGCTTCCTGAAGGATCCGCATCGCGTGCAGCCGGACACGCCGATGCTGCAGTACCGCCTCAGCGACGACCAGGTGCGGGATCTCTCGGCCTTCCTGCTCGACGAATACCGGTCCGCCGACAGTGGGCCTGAGCCCACCCCTGTCGCGTACCAGGACGCCCGGCTGGTGGCAGCAGGGCGTGCCGTATTCGAGCACCGCGGCTGCGTCAGCTGTCACCGTCTGTCATCGATCAATGCGACCGGACGAATCGGGCCGACCCTTGCAGGCATCGCGGATCACGATCCGGACGCATTGGCGTACGGCCCCAACGACGTCCGCCACACGACCGAGAACTACATCTTCCTCAAAGTACTGTTGCCAGACACACTGGGACAGCCGTCGTTGATGCCCACCTTCGGGTTTACGCCGGCTGACGCCGCGAGAATCGCACTCGCACTGACAAGCATTCGCAAGACCGATCTGCCGGCGTCCTACGTCGTGCCACGTTCTTCGCCGCCGCCGTATCGTCCCGCCGGCCGCTTCGGCGAGCTCGTCACGCGCTATCGCTGCTTGAGCTGCCACACGGTCAACGGATTCGGCGGCGATTTGTCGACCGTGCCGCTCGACCGGATCGGCAGTCAGCTCAAACCTGACTACGTGGCGAAGTACCTCCTCAATCCCGGCGCCGTCCGCGTGAGCGTCGAGGCGCGCATGCCGGTGTTCCACATGCTGCCCGGCGAGGCGAACACGATTGCGGATTACTTCGCCACGGTGTTCCTGGACGATGGCATGGAACGGTACGATTCGAATTTCACGCCGGCGGAGGCCCGTCGCGGTCAAGATCTGTACGGGCAACTGGGTTGTCAGGCGTGCCATCAGCTTGGTGCGCGTGGCGGTTACGTCGGCCCGGAGCTCTCGATGAGCGGCGCCCGACTGAAACCCGGATGGATTGCGGCGTGGCTCGTGAGCCCTGAGAAGTACAAACTTGGCACGCTTCAACCCGACTACGGCCTGTCGGATGCGGAGGCGCGCGCGCTGACCGCGTACCTGAGCGGCCTTGGTCGGAGCACCGAGGCGAACACCACGAGAGAGCGCGCGAGATGAGGGCGATCGGCCGACTCGCGCTGGCGACGGTCTTGCCGCTCCTGCTCCTGATTGGCTGCAGAGGCGCGCCGAAACAGGCGCCTGGCGATCCGCTGCTCGACGCAATCCGAGCCGAGGAACGAGAAGGCAACCTGTCGTACAACGAAGGCCAGGGCCGGCACCTCTTCGTGCAGTATTGCTCGACGTGCCACGGCGACGAGGGAAAAGGCGACGGCCAGAATGCGTCGAATCTGAATCCGCCCCCGCCCGACATGACGACATCGACGAGCAGCCGAGACGTGCAGTACGTCAGGAGGGTCATCGCAGAAGGCAGCGCAGCGGTCGGACGATCGCCGCTCTCACCTCCCTGGGGCCGTAGTCTCAGCCGCCAGCAGATCGATGACTTAGTTGCCTACTGCCAATCGCTGAATCGCACGAAGCGCTAAGAGGGGCTCCAACTCAACAGGTTTGGACATTCACAGAATGTTCACGCATCTCCATGTATAACAGACGAATGAGCGGAGCGATGCTGAAACCGATGTTGAAGAAGGCCGCGCTGGTAGTGGCCGGGATCCTCGTGGTCGGTCAAGCCGTCAGACCGGATCGGACCAACCCACCCGTCAACGCGGCACGAACACTGGCGGCCTCTGGAGAGGCGCCAGCGGCGGTTGTGGCGAGCTTGGATCGCGGGTGTCGCGATTGCCACTCGAGCGAGACCGACTGGCCGTGGTACACGAACGTCGCGCCGATCTCATGGTGGATTGCGCACCACGTCAGTGATGGGCGCCGCGAGGTGTCCTTCTCGAATTGGGCCGACCTCGACGCCCGGCGCAAGGCGAAGAAGCTGGGAGATATCTGCGAGCAGGTCGATCGCAAAGAAATGCCCATGACGTCGTACCTGCTGGTTCATCGCGACGCCGAGCTCAGCGACGCCGAGCGTCAGGCCATCTGCGACTGGACGAAGGCCGAGCGGGCCACGCTTCCGTCGATTCCCGCGGACCCAGAGGGAGGCCGCGAGGGACGGCGCAGGCGGCGGGACTGACGCGCGCTGTGCAGCCCGCGAGGTAAACGCGTTTGAATCCCTCGAACAAGAAGATTGCGCCGAGTCTGGTGGCCTTGAGCTCGGCCGCGGTGCTCACCATCTACGCCGCCGGCTATCTTCGGACCCGGTCCGCAGCCGAGCAGTTCGCGGTCGATGGCGCGCAACGGAGGACGGCCGGTCCTGCCGAGGCAAGCCCGGTGGCACTCCCCGCGCCTCCCCCCGCCGATCCAGTTCCAGCGTCTCCAGAATCGAAACCTGAGGCGAGTGCGCCGCCGAGCCGGAAGACGTCTCCGCAGGCCGCTCCAGCCCCGGCCGCCGCTTCCACATCAGCGCCTGTCGCCGAATCGACTGAAGCGTCGGTGGCTCCAATCCCCGCGGCGCCGTCTGTCCTGCCGACCGGCGACCCGACGGTGCCCGCCGACGCTGACCTCCGGACGCCTGAGCCTCCCGCCGCGCCGCCTGTCGCACCGCAGCCTCAGTACAAAGACGGAACCTATTCCGGCTGGGGCACGAGCCGTCACGGCGACATCCAGGCCACGGTTATCGTGGAAGGCGGGCGAATCGCGTCCGCGGTCATCTCGCAATGCTGGACGCGCTATTCGTGCTCCTGGATCGCCGCGTTGCCTCCACAGGTGGTCAGCCGGCAGAGCCCGAATGTCGACTACGTGTCGGGCGCCACGCAGAGCACCAACGCCTTTTACTACGCAGTCGTCGAAGCCCTTTCGAAAGCGAAATGACCCGAACCGTCGCCGTGATGGGCACCATCGTGACGATCCACGTGGTTGATCTTTGCGCCGGCGATCCACGGATGCCCGCGATGGAAGAAGCCGTCGAATGTGCGTGTGGACGGTTTCGCCAGGTCGAAGCCTGCTGCACTCGCTTCGATCCGCACAGCGAAGTGATGCAACTCACCTCGAAGATCGGCGTTCCAGTGCGAGTGAGCGATATCCTGT
>JBGPHH010000339.1:0-3399 GCA_041484265.1 Vicinamibacteria bacterium | reverse complement strand
GCGAGGTGCTCGGCATAGAGACCCCATCCTTCGCTGAACGCGGAAATGCCGCCAAAAGCGCGAATGCGTCGAAAGCGCGGCAGCGTGTCGTTCTCGAGCTCGAGCGCGAGCTGGAAATGATGACCGGGGACGGTCTCGTGATAGACGAGCGAGCGCAGCGCGAACTTCGTCATGCGCTCGGGACGCAAGGGAATCTGAAACGTGCCCGGGCGTGAGCCGTCCGCCGCCGGCGCCGTGTAGCTCGCCGCCGCGTTGGCCTCGCGGAATCGCGGGAACGGCTGTGCGACGACCGGCGACTTAGGCCGACGATCGAACAAAGGCTCGGATCGCCGTTGGGCATCGCGCAGGATCTCGTTGACGTCGGCCATGATGAGCGTCCTGCCGTCTTCCGTCACAGGGTAAGCGAGATCCTTCTTCAGCTGCTCGACACGGGCGTTGATCGAACCGGTCGTGCGGCCGAGCTGCCGCAGGATCTCATCCATCTGCTTCTCGATCAGGTCCACCTGGCGCAGCCCGATCTGATGGATCTCATCCGCCGACAAGCTTGTGGTGGTGAATCGTCGCAGCGCGTACGCGTACGCCTCGTCGCCTCCCTTGAACCGCCACAACCCTGCGTCGTCGGTCGAGCGCGGCACGAGCGACTCGAGCAGTGCAATCGCCCGCTGCCACGCCGGATATACATCGTCCCGCACAATCTGTTCGGCCGTTGTCTTGAGCTCCTGGCGCTTGCCGTCGGTAAGCGTCGAGATGTTCTTCATGCGTTCGGCGAAGGTCGCAACGAACGGATTGTCGGCGGGCGGCGACGCGACAAACTGTTTCATCTGCGTGATGGTGGCGAGCAGGATGAAGCGGGGAGGAATCAGGTCCTTTGCGGCCAACCGCCTGGCATCGGCGACCGCCTCCCCCATGCGCGTGCCGACCAGGCCGAGCCGGGCGACGTAGTTCGCCGCGTCTTTGTCGGTGTTCATCGGATGAGACACCGTGAGTGTGGCGACGATGTTCACGTTGACGCCGGCGAACTGCTCGAGCGGGAAGGTGAAATCGGCGTACGGATCGCCTCTGACCACCGTATCGAGTTGCCATTCCATGATGTCGGCCGACGTGCGCTCAGCCTCGCTCATGCGCGCGCGATCGAATCTGCGCAAGTCCGCCAGGCCGCGGCGCGCCAGTTGCACACGCGACTGCCGCCATGCCGGTGTTTCCGGCGTCAGCTGCCGCTCGAATTTGTCCTGCTCCTCGCCAGTGAAGAAGCGGGTGGAGGCCGCCTGGTTCGAATTGCCGCGGATCCACTCCGCGGTAAAGTCGCGGAAGAAGGCCTGAACGGAGCGTCCCTGAGCGGGCGTGCCCGCTGGCACAAGAAGCGCGAACAGGAGAGCGAAGCTGGCCGTTCTCATCGGGCCTCCTTTGATACGCCCAATCACCAATCAACAATCCGCAATCATCAATCTCTTCTGTCCCTCCGGACAACCCTGACTCAACGGGCACACCGGGCAGTGAGGCTCAGCTTCGGTGCAGGTCGCAGAACCGTGATGAGACAAATACAGGAACGCCCGGCGATAGGGATCCACTTCGGTCGGCAGCTCGCGCGCGACGGCCTCTCGCACCGATCGCGCAAGCTTTGCGAATGCCCTGCCCTGTTCACCCTGTTCGCCGTACCCCAACCGGCGGGCGACACGACTGACGCGCGCATCGACCGGCAGGACCGGGTGGTCGGCGGCAAACAGCAACATTCGGTAGGCCCCGCCCTCGCCCATCTGCGGGAGCCCGCGCAGCGCACGTCGTGCTGGGACCAACGGGCCTCTGATAATCGTGTGTAGATCAGGAGACCGCCGGAACACGTCGACGCCGGTTCGCAGCGTCTGCAGCCGCCCTTCCGCATATGGCCCGGCCAGCTTCACCGCCTCCTCGAGCTTCTTCTGAGGCGCGCGCCACATCGCATCGGGCGTCAGCGCGCGGAGACGTGTGAGGGCCGCGAGGGTCTTGTCTCGCCTGAGCGGCGTCGAATGCACCGAGAGGACTTCCCAGACAAACAAGGCAAAGGGATCGCGCGGCGGAGACGGCAGCAGCCCGTAGAAGCGCCGCAGCTCGTTCAGAAGAGTCTGAAGCCTAGACACGTGTGCGGGCGATTTCATCGTAAAGAATCGCTGACGCGATAATCCCGTTGTGGAAGTTGCCGAGGTCGAGCTTTTCGTTCGGCGCGTGCGCGTTTTCGTCAGGTAATCCGACGCCGAAGAGCACCGACGGCAGGCCCAGCTCCTCCTGGAACGTCGAGACGACCGGAATCGAGCCGCCTTCGCGGACGAAGACCGGCTTCTTGCCAAACCCGCGCTCGATCGCCCGGCCGGCCGCCTGAATGAACGCGTTGTCGTACGACGCCATCCAGGGCTTGCCCCCGTGCATGCGTGTGACCTTGAGCTCGACCGTCTTGGGGGCGATCTTCCTGACGTAGGCCTCGAAGAGTTCGGCAATCTTGTTCGGATCCTGATCCGGCACCAGTCGCATGCTGACCATTGCCATCGCCACGGCGGGCAGCACCGTCTTTGCGCCGTCGCCGGTGAACCCCGAAAGCAATCCGTTGACCTCGAACGTTGGGCGTGCCCACGTGCGCTCAAGCGTCGTGTAGTCCGTTTCGCCAAAGAGCTTCGGGACGCCGAAGTCCTTTTTGTACTGCCGCTCGTTGAAGGGCAGTGTCGCCCATGCCTTCCGTTCGTCATCGCTCAACGGCAGGACCGCGTCATAGAACCCTGGAATCTTGATGCGGCCACCGCGATCCTTCATCTGTGCGAGCATCTGCGCCAGCACGAACGCCGGATTGGCGACCGCGCCACCGAACACGCCCGAATGCAGATCCGTGTTGCTCCCGCGAAGATCGATCTGGAAGTAGACCAGTCCGCGAAGGCCGTAGCACATCGAAGGGACCCCACGCGCGAACATCGACGTGTCCGAGATGACGACGACGTCGGCTTTGAGCTCGGTCTTGTGACCGCGGATGAAGTCGTCGAGGTGGGCGCTGCCCACCTCTTCCTCGCCTTCAATCATGAACTTCATGTTGACCGGGAGCCGGCCGTTCTGCTTCAAGTGCGCCTCGACGGCCTTGAAGTGCATGAACACTTGCCCCTTGTCGTCTGCGGACCCGCGCGCATAGATCTCGCCGTCACGGACCGTCGCCTCAAACGGCGGCGACGTCCACAACTCGAGAGGATCCACCGGCTGCACGTCGTAGTGCCCGTAGTAGAGAATCGTCGGCGCAGCCGGCGCGCCGAGCCAGTCGCCGTACACCACGGGATTACCTGGCGTCTGGATGAGACGCACGTTCTGCAGGCCGATGCGTCGCATCTCGTCGGCGCACCACTCGGCGCAGCGTTTGACATCGCCCGCGTGCTCGGGAAGGGCGCTGAT
>JBGPHH010000338.1:0-3450 GCA_041484265.1 Vicinamibacteria bacterium | reverse complement strand
GTGCACGTCGCACTTGAACGGCACCATGACCTCGACCTTGTCGAAGGTGTGCGACATCTTCATGCCCTGAATCGGCTGGCCGTTGTTGAACTCGGAGTTCGTCTTCGGGATCGCGTGGATGTTGTGCAGGGTGGGATCGCTGTTGAGGATCTCGATCGGCTGGCCGACGCGGACCCCGAAAACATGCGGATGGTAGCGGCAGTTCATCTGATCGATCCGCGCGGGCTCGGTCGGCATGTCGTAGACGTAGTTGCCGAGGCCGTCCTTGACGTACACGAAGACGTTGCCGAGCGACTTGCCGTCGCTTCCAACCGTGTAGGTCTCTTGGAACTGTGGGGTCGTATTCTCTTTCACGCAGACCGGGTCGGCATTCATTCTGATCGCTGCATTCTCGGGTGCCTTGCCGTCGAGCATCACCGTGCCCGTCACTTCGCCGGCCGTCGCCGCATCGACCCGCTGGCCGGTCAGTGCCGCGGTCTCAGCCGGCGCGCTCGTCGTGCCGCCGCCACCGCCGCACGCGGCGATCGAGGTGGCGAGCGTCGCGCTCACGGCTAGACCCAGAGCGCTCACCCAAACGTTTCGTAGATACATTGATCTCTCCTCAGGAAGAAATAACAACAAGCAGGACAACCCCATATTCAATCATAAAACGGGGCGTTGGGAGTGTTGACCGATCCGCCAGCCGAGGCAATAATTGAAGGTCGAGTCGACTCGTGGCGGTATCGTCTAGGGGTCAGGACACGTGGTTCTCAGCCACGGGACCGGGGTTCGATTCCCCGTACCGCTACCATTTTCGAGCAAGGATCCGCCGCGCCTCGGCGGCAAACACCGGGTCGTTGTCAGCCGTGCACAGGTTCGCCGCGGTTTCCAGTTCCTGACGGGCTGCGTCCCGTTGGCCAGTCCCGAGCGCCAGCTTGCCAAGCTCCAGCCGGGCGCGTCCATGCACCCAGTTCCGCCCTTCGAGTGACGTCGCCTTCCTCAGGTCCTGCTCTGCGTC
This sequence comes from Vicinamibacteria bacterium, assembly GCA_041484265.1. Lineage (GTDB taxonomy): Bacteria > Acidobacteriota > Vicinamibacteria > Vicinamibacterales > CAVVIG01 > 2-12-FULL-65-11. The sequence goes on along the minus strand of JBGPHH010000338.1, from coordinate 2,453 downwards.
TGCGGCTCGCCCGAGGGCGGCACGAGCGGCTCCACGCTTGTAGTACCAGATGGCGTCCTCGCCGAACATTCGTGGCCTCGTATCGCCGGCAAATTGTGTGAGGCCGTCGCTGACGAATCGGTCGGCGTCCATCGGCCGGGCGGCGCGGAGGCTTGTCGATCCGCTCTCGAGCCACACCAGACGGTTGCGGGGATACCGCTCCCGTAGCACGAGTAGCTCTTTGAGCGCCAGGTCGTACTGTTTCTCGCGGTTATAGATCAGCACGAGCGCGAAACGAGCGTCGGTCTGACTGTCGCCGCCGTAGGCGACCGCCTCTTCGATCATGCGAATTCCGAGTTCCCTGCCTCCACCGAAGCCGGCTGCGTAGGCGGCGAGGCGGATGGGCAGCGACTGGGTCGACACGATATAGCGATACGTGCCGACGATCAGCCCGGCGTCCTTTCGACGCGGGTCGAGTGCCAGCACGCGTTCGTGCTCGTCGTACGCCTCGCCGGCCGCCCGGAACGCCTTGAGCACGCTGCCCTCGACGGTGGCGATGTAGGACGCCCGCAGACCAATGGCGGCGCCCAGCTGATAGTGCGCGTCCGCATCGCGGGGATTGGCCGCGATATGCGTGCGGGCGAGAGCGACCGCGTGGTCGATGGCGTCAAAGAATGCGGCGGCCGTCTCCGGCGGCGGTGGAGGCATCGAGACCGTCGGCCGGTTGACGCGGCCCACGTAGTCGTCCACCGTCATATTGCCGCGGCGGAAGGTGATGCTGAGCCAGAGTCCACTCGCCAGGCCGCGGTAGGCGCCCGCATCCTGCGGGTCAGCCGCCACCGCTTCGCGATAGGTGGCGATCGCGCGATCGCGATCGAGATTGTAGAGCTCGGCGGCCGCACGCGTGCGCAGCCGCTCGGACTCGGCGTTGGCGCCGGCTGGCGCGGCGTGGACCAACGCGCAGGTGGCAAGCACCAGTGTCCGCACGATCGGCCGGCTCATCGCGTCCATCTGAAGCATCTTAAGCCTGAGGGCGTGTCAGGCGGACTGCCTGATCGCTTGCGCCGCTTGTACCTTCTGCATACAATTGCCCGGATATGGATAAGGCCACCGTAGACGGCGTCGCCCACGGCCACGCGCACGAGCATGCGCACGAAGAGCTGGGGTTCTGGCGGAAGTACGTGTTTTCGGTCGATCACAAGGTCATCGGGATCCAGTACTCGATCACCGGGCTTCTGTTTCTGCTGTTTGGCTTCTGTCTGATGATGATCATGCGGTACCAGCTGGCCTATCCAGGCGCGCCGATTCCCATCTTCAGCGGCTTGGGTGAGAACAGCGGCTTCGCGCCCAAGGGCCTCCTGCTGCCAGAAGCCTACAACATGCTCGGCGCGATGCACGGCACCATCATGGTGTTTCTGGGCGTCGTGCCGCTTGCCGTCGGCGGCTTCGGGAATTTCGTCATGCCGCTGCAAATCGGGGCGCCCGACATGGCCTTCCCGAAGATCAACATGATGAGCTACTGGGTGTACTTCATCGGTGGCGTCATCATGGTGGCGAGCTTCTTCGTGCCGGGGGGTGCCGCACAGTCTGGCTGGACGTCCTACGCGCCGCTGTCGGTCATCGTCAAGGGCGGCGGTCAGACGCTATGGCTCATCGGGATGGTGTTCCTGATCACCTCGTCGCTGCTTGGGTCGCTCAATTTCATCACGACAATTGTTCAGCTCCGGGCGAAGGGCCTCACCTTCATGCGGATGCCTTTCTTCGTCTGGGCGCAGTTGGTTACCTCGTTCCTGCTTCTGCTGGCGTTTCCGCCGCTTGAAGCGGCCGGCGTCCTCCAACTGATGGATCGGTTGGCGGGTACGAGCTTCTTTCTGCCGAGCGGCCTCGTGATCAGCGGCCGGCCGCTCGAGGTCTCCGGCGGTGGCAATCCGGTCCTGTGGCAGCACTTGTTCTGGTTTCTCGCGCATCCCGAGGTGTACGTCCTCATCCTTCCGGCCATGGGCATCGTCGGCGAAATCATCGCGAACAACACCCGCAAGCCACTCTGGGGATACAAGACGTTGGTGTATTCGGTGATCTTCCTCGGATTCATGTCCTTCATCGTCTGGGCGCATCACATGTTCATGACCGGGATGGGCACGTCGATGAGCGCGTTCTTCCAGACGACGACGATGATCATCTCGATTCCGTCGGTCATCATTCTGACGGCGCTCTTTTTGTCGCTGTGGGGCGCGTCGATTCGCTTCACGACGCCGATGCTGTTCGCGCTCGCGTTTCTGCCGATGTTCGGGATTGGCGGGCTCACCGGTCTGCCGCTCGGCCTCGCGCCGTCCGACATTCACCTGCACGACACCTACTACGTGATCGGTCACTTCCATTACGTCGTCGCGCCGGGGACCATCCTCGCGTTGTTCGGGGGCATCTACTATTGGTTCCCCAAGGCGACCGGCAGGAAGATGAACGACGTCCTCGGG
>JBGPHH010000337.1:0-3537 GCA_041484265.1 Vicinamibacteria bacterium | reverse complement strand
TGCTGACCACCAAGAGTGCTGTTTTCATGTGGCGCTCCCTCCTAAGGAGGCGAGTGTATACCTTGAAACCGATGCGGCGTGGTCATACACGATAATTTCACAAAGTAGTTATTTCACAGGTCTTTAGAGACGAAAGCCTAGGTTTTGTGAAAGGGATAATTACCGGCGCCCAACCTCTATTAGTACAGCTCGGCGTATCGAAACCGACCTCTCGCGAGGTCGCCAGAATCGTCAAGGAGGGTGGCGCGGCCGCGCTGACCGAAGCCGAGCGTCGCGCTGATAACGCCCGGTATCAGGAAGTGACCTGCCGCTCGGCGCTCAACCGCGTCGAAGGCATGCCGTTCAAATGGACCCTCAACCCGTACCGCGGCTGCACGCACGGCTGCCACTACTGCTTTGCCCGACGCTACCACACCCAGTTCGAAATGAACGCGGACGACGAGTTCGCGTCGGTCATTCTGGTGAAGCACAACTTCGTCGAGGTGCTGACCCGCGAGTTGGACCGCCCGTCGTGGACGCGCGAACACGTGGCCGTCGGGACAGCGACCGATCCTTATCAGCCCATCGAGGGTCACTACAAGCTGACGCGCGGGGCCGTTGTTGCGCTCACGCGCGGTCGCACGCCCATGGGGCTGGTCACGAAGGGCCCAATGGTCGTCCGCGACATCGACGTGTTGCTCAATCATTCGCAGGCCGCCGCCTGCACGATTTACATGAGCGTGCCGACCGTGGACGAAGACGCGTGGCGTTTGCTCGAGCCTGGAACGGCACCACCCCTCCAGCGCCTTCGCGCGGTTCGCCAGCTGACCGAGGCGGGCGTCAACGTCGGCGTGTTGATGGCGCCCATCGTGCCCGGGTTCTCGTCCTCCCGCTCGAAGGTCGAGCGAACAATCAAGACGATCGCCGACCATGGCGCGCGGTTCGTCGGCTGCAACGTGATGTACTTGCAAGACGGCACGCGCTCACACTTCATGACCTTCATCGAGCGCGAGTTCCCATCGATGCTTCCGCGATTTGAGAAACTCTACGCGACGAAATACCCGCCGGAGGCTTACCGGCAGGAAGTGCAGGCGATGGTCCGCGCGCTCCAGGAACGGTACGGCTTGACGAAACGGGAGCGCCCGGTCGATCCAGGGGCCGGTGCCAAGACGGCACCTGAAGCCGAACAGGTCGCGTTTCGGTGGTAAGGGTTACGAGCGCGAGCCCTGGAGGAGGGCCTCGATGCGCTTCTCGGTGGGCGGATGCGTCCGGAACAGCCCACCAATCCCTGACAACGAGAAGGGCTTGATGATAAACATGTGCGCCGTGGCTGGATTGGCCTCGAGCGGCACGGCGCGCGAGGCCGCCTCGAGTTTCCTCAATGCGCTCGCCAGGCCGAGCGGGCTGCCGGCAATGGCGGCGCCATCAGCATCGGCCGCGTACTCGCGCGACCGCGAGATGGCCATCTGAATCAGCATCGCCGCAATCGGAGCGAGGATCATCATCGCAATGAGCGCGACCGGATTGGTGCCGCGGCGGTCGTCGTCTCGGGAACCGCCGAAGAACATCGCGAACCGAGAAATCATCATGATGGCTGCCGCGAGCGTGGCCGCCACCGAGCTCGTGAGGATGTCGCGATGCCTGACGTGCGCCAACTCGTGGCCGAGCACGCCCTGGAGCTCTTCATCGCTCAGGATCTGCAGGATGCCCTCGGTCGCGGCCACCGCCGCGTGCTCGGGGTTGCGCCCGGTCGCAAACGCATTGGGCGACGCGTCGGGAATGACGTAGCATCGCGGCTGCGGAAGGCCGGCGCGCGCGGCCAGATCGCTGACGATGCGACGCAGCCGGTGGTCCGGCCCGACCTCCTGCGCGTGGTACATGCGGAGCACGATCTTGTCGGAGAACCAGTACGAGGCGAAGTTGGTCACGACGGCGAACGCGAAGCCGAGGACGAGTCCCTGGGCTCCGCCGAGCATCTCCCCAATCCCCAAGAGCAGCGCACTGAGGACACCGAGGAGCAGGGCCGTCTTCACTGTGTTTGGCATATCGTCCTTTCTGTAAGACGCGCGGGGCCGCGCCCGCGTTCCGTCGGCGCTATAATTCACATATGCCTCTTGCCGCGCTCCTGCTGACTCTCATGTTTGCCGCGCTGGGGCAGGGACAGCAGCAAACGCCGCCAGTGCCGCAGCCGTTCCCACGCCCAGGGCCCGCGCAACCGACGGCGCCGCGCCCCGCGCCTCAACAGCCGGCCGCTCCGACGACACCGCCCAAACCGACCACGACAGCCCCAGCGCCAGCGACACCCCCAGCGGCGGATCAACCCGACGTCGTGCCGACTGAAGCGACGCTTGGGATTCCGATCTATCCAGCGGCGCAATACATCACGTCGTACAGTGCGGGCCGCGGTCAGCGGTACTACATCTTCGGATCGTCGGCGCTCTTCGGCGATATCGTGAATTACTACCGGAACGTGTTGAAGCAGAAGGGCCAGCTCGTGTTCGAGGTGCCCGCCACGCACCAGTTCGATGTCGGGAAGTTCGATCAGGAGACGATGGCGTTTCCACCGGGGGTGACGGTCAAGGACTTCCTGTCGGAGATGTCGCGAGGCTATCCGAATCCGAAGCCGGGCGCCCAACCCGAGCGGTTTCCGACGATCATTCAGATCGTGCCAGTGAAATAAATCTGAGGATGTGAGGATGTAAGGATCTCTATGGGTCTTAAGATTCTCAGATCCTCACATCCTTAGATCCCTAGATCCTCACGTACAGTTCGCTCTGCTTTTTGAACTCGACAGACTTCTCGTCCATTCCGCGTCTGGCCTCTTCTCGCACCTGCTGCGTGAGCTCCATGCTGCAGAATTTCGGGCCGCACATCGAGCAGAAATGCGCGAGCTTGGCACCGTCGGCTGGAAGAGTCTGGTCGTGGAACGCGCGAGCCGTGACCGGGTCGAGCGAGAGGTTGAACTGATCCTCCCATCGAAACTCGAACCGCGCCTTCGAAAGCGCATCGTCCCAGTCGCGGGCGCGCGGATGCCCCTTGGCCAGGTCCGCAGCGTGGGCAGCGATCTTGTACGCAATCACTCCAGCCTTCACATCGTCTCGATTCGGGAGTCCGAGGTGCTCTTTGGGCGTGACGTAGCAGAGCATCGCGGTGCCGTACCAGCCAATCATCGCGGCCCCGATGGCCGACGTGATGTGGTCGTAGCCAGGCGCGATGTCTGTCGTGAGCGGGCCGAGCGTGTAGAACGGCGCTTCCTGGCACCACTCGAGCTGCTTCTCCATGTTCTCTTTGATGAGATGCATGGGTACGTGGCCAGGGCCCTCGTTCATCACCTGCACGTCGTACTCCCAGGCGATCTTCGTCAACTCACCCTGCGTCCGAAGTTCGGCGAACTGCGCCTCGTCGTTGGCGTCGGCAATCGAGCCGGGACGCAGTCCGTCGCCGAGCGAGAACGACACGTCGTAGGCGCGCATGATCTCCCAGATCTCGCGGAAGTGCGTGTAGGTAAAGTTCTCCTGATGATGCGCGAGGCACCACATCGCCATGATCGATCCGCCG
>JBGPHH010000336.1:0-3631 GCA_041484265.1 Vicinamibacteria bacterium | reverse complement strand
CTGCTGGCGTGATCACGGTGCTGGCTCAACAGCAGCCGGCCGATCCGGCGCGCACGCCTGGCGTGCAGGCCGGCGCGGATCCCAAGCGGGCGGACTTCCTGATGGCGAATTGCAAGAACCCGGCTCCTGCGCCTGCGGCCCGCGGCGCTGGCGGCGCGCCCGGTGGTGGCGGCGCTCCCGGCGGCGGCGCCGCCGGACGCGCGGGCGGTGCTCCCGCGGCAGGCGGCGGTGCTCCGGCGGCGGCGGGCGGCGGCGGCGGTGGTCGCGCCGGCGGTGGGGCTCCGCCAGCCCCGGTGGAATACACGGTCGCCGAGATTCCCGGCATCATCAAGGCTGGACAGAAGTGGCGAGTGCTGTGGACCGACACCGGCAACAACGCTGACAGTCCGATCGGCGTCGCAGACGGCGTCCTGGTCGCGCAGAACAGCAAGAGCCAGGTCCTGAAGATCGGCTTGAACGGCAAGGTGGAGCTCATCGCCACCGACACGTACACGGGCGGCGCGCTCGGCATGACCAAAGACGGCAAACTGTACGTCGGGGAGCGGGCGCTCAACCGGAGCGTGTGGCAGGTTCTGCCGGAGCGCAAGCTGTTCGCCGACAAGAAGGACGGCGAACCGCTCGAATGCCTTGGGGCAGGCGTGCTCAACGACATCGCCATGGACAGCAAGGGCGGGATGTACATGACGATGGGCGGCGTGTACTACGTCAACGCTCAGGGTGTGGTGAGCGGCCGCTTCGGCGTCACCGGCGGCAACGGGATCATCGTGAGCAAGGATGAAAAGAACCTGTACGTCACGGGCCGGCTGATGGGCGCGATGCCGCCCGCCGACCTCAAGGTTCCGGCCGGCGCGCCGATGCCGACCGGCGGCCTCGTGGCGTTCGACATCCAGCCTGATGGGTCGCTGACCAACGAACGGCAATTCGCGTGGGGAGGCGGCGACGGCACCGCGATCGACGAGGCCGGGCGGATCTACACGACCGGTAACGGCGGCACCTGGGTGATCGGCACCAAGGGCGAGTTCCTCGGATTCATTCCGGCACCGCGCGGCATGATCAGCGTGGCGTTCGGCGGTCCGAACAAGAAGACGCTTTTCGGCGTCTCGATCAATCCCGTGCAGATCTTCGCTATCGACGTGCAGGCAGAGGGCATCAAGAACCGGCCCAAGTAGCCAGAGCGTTCCTACCGAGCAGCCCAACCTTGCGCTTGCCGCGAGGTTGGGCTTTTGTGTTTACGGAAGATGCAGCCACGCAAGCGCGTGGGAGACGACCTCGACCGGATCGGACACCAGTTCGTCAGGCTCGATGGCCGCGCCATATTTCTTCATCGTGCGATCCGCCATCACGCTCGTCACGACGCCGATGCGCCCGCCACGACTGAGCGACACCTGCGCGACGGCCGTCGAGAGACCGCATGTCGGCGTGCCAAAACTTCTCGTATTGGGCCGTCCACGAAACGCGACCGCGAGCACCTCGCCTGTGGTCGCCACGCCGATGTTGGTCAGCACCGCCACCCGGGGGCCGGGCACGCGCAATTTGTACGGCGCGTCGAGAAACGCGAGGTCTTGTCCCGGCGTCGCCAGCCACGCTCGACCATTCGTGTACCCCCACGGCGTGGAACGGTTCGCCGCGTCCACGAAGAACCCTGCGACGCCGTCGCCGAGCAGCGATCCGATTCCCGCGAGTGCGGGCCATGTGTTTCCGTTATCAATATTTCGCAGGTCGACAATCCAACCAACCGTGCCGGCGCGGTCGCCGCTTCGCAGGGCTTCTTGAATCGCTTCGGCAGGCGTGGTGGTCTCAATCCGAACGTATCCCACATCTGCAGGGATCGCTGGTGCGACCACCGGGAGAGGCGTGCATTTCCCCGTGGACTGCGTAGGAGATTCGGGATTGAAGATGTACTCGCCAGACGGAGATACGTAAAAACTGTGCTTGTCGCCGAGTAGTGTCAGCGCGAGGCGGATGGCGTCGTAGGTGTCTGGAATGGTTTGCGCGGCACCGGCCTTCTCGAACACACGCTCTGTGAGCGTGCCCCAGTCCATGTCGCTTCGATGCAACCACTGCCTCTCAAACACGCCAATGATCTCCAGGAGGTGCGCGCGCGCCAGCGTTGAGATGTGCGCCGTTTGCGCCCCCTGTACAGATCCACGTAGAAGTGCGAGGGCGATCACAAGCGCGATAAGTGAGTTACGTCTGCGCATTAGTAGCTTCTGTTGCTCACGAAGGATCGATCATGACCGTGCCATCGGCGCTCACTTGGCCATCAGCTGCTTGAGCGTCGCCTGGTACTCCGGATAGATCGTCTCCCTGCCGCCTCGGGTGGCCTCGAACGGCAGGTGAACGCGATCCGCGAATTCCCTGAGCTGGTCGTTCGTGCCAGGCAGATGGGATGGCACGTATCCCGGTTTGCGACCGATGATCTCCTCCACAATCGTGCCGTCCACGAGCGCGAGCTGCTGCTGCGGATCCGACACCCAGTTCGACGTGCGGATGAACGGTTCCTCCAGATACTGCGGATCGGTCGTGATGCTGACGATCGTCAGATAGTTGCCGTGGCGGATGTAGTGCTCGACCAGGGTGGCGCTGTCGCTGTGCGGCACGCCGTTCAGGTGCAAGTACCCGTTCTTGATGTGCGATGTCTCGACCGTCAGGACGTTGCCTTCCCAGTAGCCGGTCGAGAATCCCTGCCACGTGTGCGCCGCATAGGCCGGCGGGTGCGGACGGCCGTCCATCCAGATGATCCGCGTCGTGTTCAATCCAGGCGATCGAAAGACGTCGAACGCGAGGATCTCCTGCGTGGCCCTGTCGATGACCTTCGAGATTCGCAGACTTCCGATCGCCTCGACCGAATAGACGGCCGTGATCGGATCGGTTTGGTGTTCGGGGAGCGTCTGAATGGCCGCGTTCCAGCAGTCTGCCGCCATGCGGGCGGCGGCCGTGATGGGAAGACCGGTGTAGTCGCCAAGCTCGACGCCGTGCAGGCCGCCCCTGTCCTGGTTGGGTCCCGCCTGCCGGAACTGCTGGTCTTCGTGCAGCGAAATCGCCCATTCGCCGGAAAAGTCCGTCTGCGCCAGCGGGCGGACGGTCGCGAGCATCGTGATGACGAGGAACAGTAGCGAACATCGTGCAGCGCGATTCTGGTGACCCAATTGGCCTCCTCGTTAGGCAGCCGCTCGACGGCTGCAGACGCTTGATTGCCCGCCCTGGGAGCGTCGTGATAGACAGAACTGCATAGTACGGAGAGGCTCGCGAACGTCGCGGCCTATCGCGCTCCCGCGCTCATCACGAGATTCCAGACCTGTTCGGCCCTTTGCAGCACGGCCGCAACATCCTCCGGCCGCAGAAACCGCTGGCGGACGAGGCCGTCGGCTGCCAGTCTGACGCGGTCGAGATAATCCTGCCGCCCCGTGTAGCGCTCGCCGATCGAGAGACGCGCATCCTTGGTTTGTTCCCGCTGCTCCTTCGTCAGCGGAAACGGTTCGAATCCTCCGACCAGGCCGCTCAGGTACTTCAAGTCTGTGTATTCCGGAATCGTGACGTTCCAGCCCGTGTAGGTGCCCAACGGCACGGCTACCTCCGGAAGACGAATGCCGGAGACGTCGTTGCCGTCAGCGTTCACTTGAGGTACGAG
>JBGPHH010000335.1:0-3645 GCA_041484265.1 Vicinamibacteria bacterium | reverse complement strand
CCTTCTTCTCCCACGCCTCGATGTCTTCGGCCGTGACCCAAGCCACGAAAAGCATTCACCACAGAGGACACGGGAGGACACAAAGGCCGTTACAATACGCCCGTCGTCTGTCAGTTGAGGCGCGAATGGCACTCGCCAGTGGTTCGGCGTTCGGCGGCGCACGACAAGGGCATCGTCCATCGCGATCTCAAGCCGGCCAACATCATGCTGACGGCCGAGAGCGGGCAGGTGAAGGTGCTCGACTTCGGCCTCGCGAAGTTCGACGCCGGTGGCTCGGGAGAGGCCGCGGAACTCACGAACTCGCCCACACTCAGTCTCGCCGCGACACGCGCTGGCACAATTCTGGGGACGGCCGCCTACATGAGCCCCGAGCAGGCGAAGGGTCGCACGGCCGACAAGCGCAGCGACGTGTGGGGCTTCGGTTGCATCCTCTACGAGATGCTCACCGGGGCGCGCGCGTTCGAGGGCGAGGACCTTTCCGACACGCTCGCAGCAGTACTGCGCGCCGAGCCGGACCAGACGAAATATCCCTCCGGCGTGCCGGCGCACCTGCGCGGGATCGTTGCGCGCTGCCTGCAGAAGGATCGCAAGGCGCGCATCCCCGACATCGCAGTCGTGCGGTATCTGCTGGACGAAGCGGCCAACGCGACAGAGACGCCGGGTCCAAAAGGACCCGGCCTACGTACGGACGCCGGACCCAAAGGGTCCGGCCCACGTACCGCAATTCTCTGGAAGGTCGCGGCGGCGCTTCTACTCCTGACAACAATCGCCGGGTTGGGGATCGCCTATCGCGCGCGGTCGGCCGCGCCCGTCGTCACACGCTTCTACGTGTCGCCACCGGAGAAGACGACGTTTGTGACTGGCTCACGCCCTGCCACCAGCGCCACCATTTCGCCGGACGGCAAGCGGATCGCATTCACGGCCAGGGATGCGGCAGGCAAGGTGCAACTGTGGGTGCGTTCGATCGATTCACTGACCGCGCGGCCGCTGCCCGGCACCGACGATGCAGAATTTCCCTTCTGGTCGCCCGACAGCCGATTCATCGCGTATTCGGCTTCAGTGCAAGGCAAGCTCTTGAGAATCGCGGCCAGCGGCGGTCCGCCGCAGACCTTGTGCACGATCCCCACGGGCTTGGTCGCGAGCGGCGCCTGGAGCCGCGATGGTGTCATTGTGTTCAGTCGAGGGCCCAACTCGCCCTTGTTCCGCGTGCCGGCGGCTGGTGGTCAACCGGTGGAGGTGACGAAGCTTCCGGCCGGGCACCTGCGGCACAACTACCCGTCGTTTCTGCCTGACGGGCGCCATTTGCTGTTTTACGTTTCCGCGGCGTCGGAGGAGGCCAGTGGCATCTATGTGGCCCCGCTCGACACCGGCGAATTGACGCGGCTCCTCGGAGCAGACACGGGTGGGATCTACTCGCCGCGGACTGGTCATCTGCTCTTCGTTCGTCAGGGCACGCTGATGGCTCAGTCGTTTAACCCGACGACGCTGACGCTCGCGGACGAACCCTTTCCCGTCGCGGAACGCGTGGAATCCGCGGTCTACGGTGGCGTTGTCGCCTTCTCGATGTCCGACACCGGCGCGCTGACGTACGGAATCGGATCGAGCAGTGCGGGTTTGCAGATGGTCTGGGTCGACCGGAAGGGCAAGGTGAGCGGAACCGCCGGGCCGCAGGGGAACTACCGAGGCCTCGACCTCACGCTAGACGGCACGCGCGTCGCTGCGCATCGTCACGACGGCGCGGGCGGCGACATCTGGGTGACGGACCTGTCACGCGGTACGACATCGAAGATCACATACGACGCCTCACAGGACAACTCCTCGCCGATCTGGTCGCCAGATGGAAACCGCATCGTTTTCGGTTCTCTTCGAGCCGGAAAGTGGGGCCTGTACCAGAAACCTGTGAACGGCGCTGGCAGCGAAGAGCGGCTGATCGAGTCGGACAACGCGATCCTTCCGGTGAGCTGGTCTCATGATGGGCGCTCGATTGTGTACTCCGTGCTGGATCCGAAAACAGCGCGCGACCTGTGGATGCTTCCGTTGACCGGAGACCGTAAGGCGGTTCCGTTGCTGCAGACGCCTTTTGGTGAGAACAACGGCCAGATCTCACCCGACGGGAAGTGGCTCGCGTACTATTCCAATGCAAACGGCGCGAACGAGATCTACGTCCAATCGTTTCCAACGGGCACCGGCAAATTTCAGATTTCGACCGGCGGAGGAGTCTTTCCGAGATGGCGAGCCGACGGACGGGAGCTTTTCTTTATGAGTGCGCTCTCGGGCGGAAAGGTCATGGCAGTCGATGTCAAATCGAGCGGGTCGACGTTCGAAGCCGGCACGCCAAGGGAACTGTTTGATTCCGGCTATGTGAATTTTGGTCATACGGGTCCCTACCACACCTACGCCGTGTCGGCCGACGGCCAGCACTTTCTGATTCCGCGTCTCGCGAATGTAACTGAGGCCTTGGACGCGCCGATCGCGGTCGTACTGAACTGGGCGGAAGGGATCAAGAAGAATTGATGATGCACGAACCGCCTGCCCGAACCGCAGGCCATCTCGAACGGTCGGTGGGCTTCTACGGGCTGATGTTCGTCTCGCTGGGCTCGATCATCGGATCGGGCTGGCTCCTGGGCGCGCTCAGCGCGGCGGAACTGGCCGGTCCGGCGTCGGTCCTGTCGTGGATCCTCGCGGCCTGCATGCTGGCGCTGCTCGCGCTGACGTACGCAGAACTCGGCGCCACCTACCCCGTCGCCGGTGGGTCGGGGAGGTTTCCTTATTACTCGCACGGTCCGATCGCCGGATTCACTGCCGGATGGGCGGCCTGGCTGCAAGCCGTGTTCATCGCGCCCATCGAAGTGCTCGCGGCCATCACCTATGTCAACAGCGTGGGCTGGGTCAACCTGCACTTCAACATGATTAATAGGGTCGGCGACAAGGCCGGCCTGCTCAATGGAACAGGTCTCGCCGTGGCCATCGTCTTGATGGTGCTGTTCACCGCGATGAATCTCGCCGGCGCGAAGTTCCTCTCCGACAGCAACGCGATCGTGGTCCTGTGGAAGACCGCCGTGCCCGTTCTCGCGGTTGGCGTCGTGGCCGCCCTGCAGTTCACGCCGGCCAACTTCCACGCCGGCGGCGGCTTCATGCCGTTCGGCTTCCATGGCGTCTTCGCCGCGCTGACCGGTGGCGTCGTATTCGGGTTGCAGGGCTTCGAGCAAGCGGTCCAGCTCGCCGGCGAAGCGCGCGACCCCAAACGAGACCTGTCCCGGGCGATCCTCACGGCCATGGCGATTGGCGCCGTGCTCTATGCGCTGCTGCAGATCGTGATGATCGGCGGGCTCGAGCCCCACAACCTCGTCATGGGCTGGGCAATGCCGCTCGGCACCGACCCGTCCGACTACGGAGCCTGGTACACCCTCGCCCTCGCGGTTGGCGCGGGCTGGCTCGCCAAGATGCTCATCGTCGACGCCGTGATCTCCCCCGCGGGCACGGGCGTCGTCTACGTCGCCACCACCGCGCGCCTTTCCTATGCCCTCGGCGAGGAGCGCGAGATGCCGACCGCCCTGGCCACGACAAACGACAAGGGCGTGCCGGTGGTGTCCATCCTCGTGGCGGCAGTCATCGGGTCGCTCGCGTTCGGACCGTTCAAGAGCT
>JBGPHH010000334.1:0-3655 GCA_041484265.1 Vicinamibacteria bacterium | reverse complement strand
GCCAACCGCTCAGCTGGGCCGATACCGACAGATCGAACGTCACGCGATAATCCTTGAAATCGTTCACGGCCGGAGCGACTTGCAACGACTCAGTCAGGCTGACGGTGTCCGAGAGCTGACGGTACAGGTCTTGGCCGACGAGCACCTCGACGACCTCGCGCGACAGCGAGGTGCGCACGACGCTTGGCGGCGTCCCGCTTTTCTGCAGGATGATCCTGCCCGACTTGCCTGCTGTGACCGTCGTCCCTGGGGTCCCGGGTATGATTGTGGTCGTGTCCGTATAGGAGTCGCGCGCGTAGGACAGGCCGCCATAGGCGTTGAGCTGCGTGACACCGGTGTTCACCAGATGCATCCCGGCACCGGCACCGACGACGGTTCGCAGATCCAGTAACTGAAGGGGATCGTTGGCCGCCTCGCCGAAGCCAAACCCATACAGCGGCCCGCGCAGGTCGTGATCGTAACGGGCGCTCCCTCGCGACGCACGGGCCGTCGTCACCGCGTCGGCGCCCACGCCCTCGACAGAGCGCTGAAATGCGCCGGCCAACCCCAGCCGATCGCGAGGGCCCTTGCGCGTCGCCGCGCTGTAGACCGCCAGCGCCCACGTTTCCGAATTGCCGCGACTGAAATCCGACCCGAGGTTCATCGCCCCGCTCCACGCTGGGCCGCTCGACGAGGTGGAGCCGATCCCCTGAAGGCTCAATAACTCAATAACCGTGGCGCCGCCACCCGCTCCCTGCATGGTGACTCGTCCGTCCGCTACCGCGAGCGTCCCATCGATCACTCGCCCGTCGGCCAGCGTGACTCGAAGCACGGCCGTCGATGTCACCTGCGCGACAGAGGTCCACTTGACCGCGACACGCCCGGCCAGAGCGGTGTCAATCACAAGCTCCGTGCGGGATCCCGACAGGACCTTCCCGGTCAAGGTATCGCCGTTCTTCAACACAATGCTATCGGCGGCAGCCATGTTGGGTGTTAAGAGGATGCTGGCCAAGAGCAGGAGGATAATGCCGGGGTTTATGCGTGTGATCGTCATGGCGCAAGTGTACGTAGCGGTCGCTCCTTCTGTCACGTGGTGGAGAGACCGGGAGCTACGCGCCGACGAAGGAGCGGAAGAGAATCCGCCGTGAGGGGGGATGCTTGAAGAGCGCCCGAATGAGGGGCCGGTGCTCATTGAAGCGGGCGGTCGCGCGGACAATGGGCATGATGCCGTCGGTGCGGGCGAGCTCGAAGAAACTGTCGATCCCGCGATCGCTCAGGCTCGTCACTGCGTCGCGCAGCGCGTGCTGAGCCCGGAACTCGTCGCCCAGTTCGGCGCGCCACCGGCGTTCGTACATCGAGAGCGCCTCCTGATCCAGCCGATCGCGCTTCAGCGCGTCGACGGCGACGTCGGCGGCGAGCGATGCGCTCAGGATGCTGTAATGGATGCCGCCGCCGGTGGTCGGCTTGACGAGTCCTGCAGCGTCGCCGACGGCCAGCAGGCGGTCGCCGTACGTCCGCTCGATGGCGCCAAGCGGCAGGATCTTCTGGCGTGGCGGGATGTCTCCGCCTCTGATACCCCAGCGGTCGGCCACCCGGCACAGCATCCGACGATAGAAACCGACCGCGTCGCTGCTCGTCATCACGCCCACGCGGACATGCGGGCCAGTGGCGCGCTGCACCGGTACCGACCAGGCGAAACCTGACGGCGCCGCATCCTGACCGAAATGCAATTCGAGGTCGGCGGTTCGGGTCACCCGCAGTTCACGCTGCGCCGAATGCAGATAGGTCCGCGGCAGCCCGAGCCCGAAGCGGCGCTGGAACGCGTAGTTGGCGCCGCAGGCCAGCACGACGAGGCGGGCGTCGATGGTCTCGTGGCCGGCCATCGCGCGGACGCCCGACGGCTGTATGTCGAGAGAGGCGACGCGGGCACCGGACCGGATCTCCGCCCCTGCCGCCACGGCACGAAGGGCGAGCGCCCGGTCGAATACGGGCCGATCGATGACAATCGCCAGGGGCGTGGGTGTGGAGTAGTCGACGGCAATCCCGCCAGGAGAGACGAAACGCGCCGCCGTCAACGTGTTGAGGGTGGCGTCGGTGGGCAGATCGAAATGCTGGAAGCTGTCAGCGGAGAGGACGCCCGTGCAATGCACCGGGTCGCCGACGCCCTGGTGTTCTTCGCACACGAGCGTGTGCACACCCTGGGCCGCCAGTCGCGCGGCGAGAAACAGTCCTGCGGGACCGCCGCCCACGATGAGCACATCGACCGACTGAGGTCTCAAACGCGAACATTATAAGGGGTGTGCGTGAATCTAGAGGCGACGATTCCGACTCTCCCACTCGCCGCGGCCGGTGATCCAGAACGACAGCAGGATGAGCCTCACGTCCAGCCAGAACCCGGCCCGTCGCAGGTACAAGCGATCGAGTCGGAACTTACTTGTCCGAGAGATATCGCGGGGCGCGTACACCTGCGTGAGCCCGGTCAGGCCGGGTCTGACGCCGTGGCGCTCGTCGTATCCGGGAATTTGATCTAAGCGCACGAGCTGTCCGTCACCGCGGACCTCGACTTCGCCCGGCCGGAGAGGCCGCGGGCCGACGAAGCTCATATCGCCGGTGAGAATGTTCCACAGTTGTGGCAGCTCGTCCATCGCGGTGGAGCGAAGGAGCTTCCCCACTCGGGTGACGCGGCCGTCGTGCTCGGAGGCCTGCACTGCCCCCGTCGATGCTTCAGCATCGACAATCATGGACCGGAATTTCAGCGCCTCGAAGATCCGTCCACCGCGGCCGACACGCGCCTGACGAAAGAACACCGGGCCCCCGTCCTCGAGCTTGATGGCGGTGGCGATGACGATCCACAACGGCGCCGACACGAGGAGCCCCAGGGAGGCAACCATCACGTCGAAGAGCCGTTTGATCATGCCCATCATGCCGCCCGCGCGACGCCCACGAGCCGCGCGAACAGGTCGTGGTACGACTGCACGGCCACTCGACGATCAAATTGCCACGCCGCCCGGCGTGCCCTGACACCCATCTCGAGCGCAGAGGCCGGGTCGTCGTACAGCGCGGAGATGGCGCCGGCGAGCGCCTCGGGATCGCCGGGTGCCGTGACAAGGCCGCAACTATTGTCCCGCGCAATCGTCGCCGCCTCACAGCTGGGATCGGTCGCGGCAATGTACGGACGCCCGGCCGCCAGGATGCCGAACACCTTGCTCGGCACGATATAGCCCTCCAGACCCCGCTTGAGCGATACCAGAAAGGCGTCGGCCGTCCCGAAGGAGTCCGACAGCGACGATTTGGTCTGGTATGGGAAGAAACGCAGGTTGGGGAGCCGGCGGGCGGCGGCCAGCCGCTCGAGCGCGTCGCGCCTGGCGCCGTGACCGACGATGGCAATGGTCAGCCGTTCCTTCGACCGCAGCCGATCGGCGGCCTCGACGAGCACGTCGAGGTTCTGGGAGAGCCCGACGTTGCCCGAGTGCATCAGCACGAACCGGTCCGTCAGGCCATGGGCGCGCGCAAACGGGTTGTCCTTCGAGCGTGGGACGATCGCCTCGCAGTCGGCCCAATTAGGGATGACGTGCATGCGGGCGGGATCGGCGCCCTTTTCCTCGACGAGCCGCCTCCGCATCCGATCCCCCACGGCCACGACCGCATCGGCCTGCCGAAGGAGGTAGCGATTGGT
>JBGPHH010000333.1:0-3657 GCA_041484265.1 Vicinamibacteria bacterium | reverse complement strand
GTGCTGATGCTCCCGTGGCCGGAGATCACGACGACCGGCACCGACTCGTTCATCGCTCGCAGTCGCTCGAGCACTTCAATGCCATCCATACCCGGCATCTTGACGTCGAGCAACACGAGATCTGGCGACTCGCGCTCGGCAACGGTCAAGCCCTCCTGTCCGGTGGCCGCGCCGAGAAACTCGTAGCCCTCGTATTCGAGGGTCATCTTCAGCGAGTCTCTGATGGCGGCTTCATCGTCGATGACAAGAACCCGGGACTTAGGCATTGTGTTCAATTATAAGAGCCAGAAACGCGGCCTCGTCGAGCGTTTCGATGCCGAGCTGGCGGGCCTTCTCGAGTTTGGCGCCGGCCTCGGCGCCGGCGACGACGTAGCTGGTCTTCTTGCTCACGGACCCCGAGACGCGCGCGCCCAGTCGCTCGAGCTTCTCGGTCGCCTCCTCGCGAGTGATCGCCGACAACGTGCCAGTCAGGACGAAGGTCTTGCCTGCCAGCGGGCCGGGTTCGTCGTCGGGTTTCGGGAGGCTGGTCTCCGTGTTCACGCCAGCCTTGACGAGGCGCTCGACCAGCTTCTGGTTTCTCGGCTCGTCGGCGAACATCCGCACGGATTGCGCGACAACAGGGCCGACCTCCCGCACCGACTGCAGCGCTTCGACGGGCGCCTTGAGCACGCCCTGCATCGTCCGAAAGTGGCGGGCGAGCGTCGCGGCGGCCTTCTCGCCCACGTGCCGGATGCCGAGCGCGTAAATCAGCCGCGAAAGGTCGTTGGTCTTGCTGCCCTCGATCTGGTCCACAAGCTTCTGTGCCGATTTCTCGCCCATGCGTTCGAGCTCGGCGAGGGTCGCCGCCTTCAAGCGATAGAGATCCGCGTAGTCGCGAACGAGCTCCTTCTCCACGAGCTGCTCAACGAGCGATTCGCCAAGGCCCTCGATGTTCATCGCCGTTCGCCCGGCAAAATGCTGCAGCCCGCGCCGGAGTTTCGCCGGGCACGACTCGTTAACGCACCGCCAGATCACCTCGTCTTCTTCGCGCTTCAGCTTCGAGCCGCAAGCCTGGCAGGTCTTCGGCATCTCCCAGGGTTTCGAATCCAACGGGCGCAGGCTCAGCACGGGCGCCACAATCTTCGGGATCACATCGCCGCCCTTCTCGAGGACGACGGTGTCGCCTTCGCGGAGGTCCTTGCGGGCGATGTCTTCGGCGTTGTGCAGCGTCGCCATCGAGATGGTCGAGCCGGCCAGCAACACCGGCTCGAGCACGGCGTACGGCGTGTTCGCGCCCGTGCGCCCGACCTTGACGTCGATCTTCAGCAGCTTGGTGTGCGCTTGCTCTGGCGGAAACTTGAACGCGGTGGCCCAGCGTGGAAACTTTGCCGTCGCGCCGAGCCGCTCCCGAAGCGCCAGATGGTCGACCTTGATGACAACGCCGTCGGTGCCGAAATCGAGGCTCCGCCGCCTGTCGGCCCAACTCCCGCAGAACGCGATCACGGCGTCGATGCCGCTCAGCCGCTGCCAGTGCGGCTCGACCGGCAGCCCCCATCCTTGCATGGCCGTCAGCATGTCGCTGTGCGTCTGCGGGAGAGCTTCAACGCGACCAACCAGTTGGTACATGAAGGCCGACAGCCCGCGGCTGGCGACAAGGGCCGGATCCAGGTTGCGCATCGTGCCGGCTGCAGCATTCCGAGGGTTGGCGAAGAGTGGCTCGCCCGATTCCTCGCGCTCGCGATTCATCCGGCTGAACGACGCCCGCGACAAATACACCTCGCCGCGAACTTCGACGCGGCCCGGCGGACCACCGCGGAGCGCGAGCGGAATGGCCCGGATGGTGCGCACGTTGGCCGTGGCCTCCTCGCCGCGGACGCCGTCGCCGCGCGTGGCGCCGCGGACAAGATGGCCGGCCTCGTAGGTCAGCGCGATGCTCAGGCCGTCAATCTTGATTTCGGCGACGTAGGCGATTGGGTCGTCGCCCGTAAGGGCCGTCCCTTTGCGCACGTGTTCGTCAAACGCCCGAAGCTCCTCGTCACTGTAGGCATTGTCCAGACTGAGCATCGGCGCCGCATGCACGACAGTTGGAAATCCTTCGACGGGCCGGCCGGCGACACGCTGCGTGGGGGAATCGGTGGTGACAAGATCCGGATGTTCTGCTTCGAGCCGTTCGAGCTCATGGAGCAGGCGGTCGAACTGCTCATCAGAGATTTCTGGCGCGTTGTGGATGTAGTACCGTTCTTCGTGATGGCGGATCGCCTCACGAAGTTCGCGAATGCGATCCTCAGGACGGCTGGGCATCTATCAATGGCGCCGGGGTCCCACCCCTGGCAGGGCCCTAACGGTCGCGTGACAAGACGTAGTCAGGAAGTGCGAGGAGCGCTTCGCGCTCTGCGCTGGGCGGAAACGCGTACAGATGCTTCTTCGCGCGCTCGGCGTAGTCGGCCGCGCGTCGATAGGCAAAATCAATCGACGCATGCTCCTTGAGGCTGCGGACGAGCTCGGCCCAGTGCTCGGGCGCAATGCTGCGCGAGGCGATGGCGTCCCGCACGATGCGCGATGCCGCGCCGTCGCTCGACTGGCGCAGCAGATGGATGAGTGGCAGAGTGACCTTGCCTTCGCACAAATCGCTGCCGATGGGTTTGCCGACGGCTTCGGCGTTGCCCGTGAAGTCGAGCAGATCGTCAACAAGCTGAAACGCGATGCCCAGATTGAAGCCGTACTCGCGCAACGCCTGCTCGCGCTCGCTCGTCACGCCTCCGAGCATGCCGCCAATCTGCGCGCACCCGCCGAACAGATACGCCGTCTTGCGCCGGATGATGTCGAAATGCTCGTCCTCGGTGATATCGGCGTCGCCGTTCTTGGTCAGCTGGTAGAGTTCCCCTTCGATCATCCGCAGCGTCACGTCGCACAACAGGCGGATCACCTCGAGCGAGTCGTGCGTCAGCGCGAGCGCCATCGACTTGATATAGAGGTAGTCGCCGAGCAGCACCGTGATGTCGTTGCCCCAGCGCGAGTGCACCGCCAATTGCCCCCGCCGCAACTCGGCATCGTCGATGATGTCGTCGTGCACCAGGGTGGCCGTGTGAATGAACTCGACCACGGCCGCATAGAGGATGGCGCGATCGCCCTGGTAGCCGCCCAGGCGCGCGGCCATCAGCAGGACCGCGGGACGGATGCGCTTGCCGCCACTCGTCCGAATGTATTGGCCGATCTTCGGAATCAGATCGACTTGCGACTGGACGTGGCGGCCGAATTCGATGTCGACCTTCTCGAGGTCGGCGCGAATCGGTTCGAAGAGCTGCGCGAGGGCTAGCGAATTTTCCACTGTGATTGCAGGTAGGACTTTATCACGGCCGGAACAGCGTGTGGAAGTTCGCCGTGGTCTGCCGGGCCACCGCCCCCGCCTCCATGCCGTGGATATCGGCCAACGTCTCGACGACCCGCGCCACGTAGGCGGGCTCGTTGCGTTTGCCGCGGTGCGGGACGGGGGCAAGAAAGGGGCTGTCGGTTTCGGCCAGCAGTCGCGGGACCGGCACCGTGCGGACCGTGTCTCGAAGGTCGCCAGCCTTTGGAAACGTCACAATGCCGGCCAGCGAGATGTAGAAACCCAGATCGAGGCCCGCACGCGCCAACTCCGGCGTGCCGGTGAAGCAATGGAGAACACCACAAACCTCG
>JBGPHH010000332.1:0-3740 GCA_041484265.1 Vicinamibacteria bacterium | reverse complement strand
CCTCGAGGCCCGCAATCTGGCCGGCGTCCTTGGTCGCCTGCCGCTGGGCATCGTTGAAGTACGCGGGCACCGTAATCACGGCCTGCGAGACCGGCTGCCCGAGGTACTCTTCCGCGGCCTGCTTGAGCTTCTGCAGGATCATCGCGGAGATCTCCGGAGGCGAATACTCCTTGCCGTTCGCGTTGACCCGGGCGTCGCCGCTACTGGCGCGCACCACCTGGTACGGCACCATCTTCATCTCTTCGTTGACCTCGTTGAACTTGCGGCCCATGAATCGCTTGATGGAGAAGACCGTGTTCTCCGGATTCGTGACGGCCTGGCGCTTGGCCACCTGGCCGACGAGCCGCTCGCCGGTCTTCGCGAAGGCGACGACCGACGGCGTCAGCCGCCCGCCTTCTGGATTGGTGATCACCACCGGCTCGCCGCCCTCCATGACGGCCACAACCGAGTTCGTGGTGCCGAGATCGATGCCGATGATTTTGCCCATTCGATAAACCTCGTGAGGCCAGAGATTGGCAGTCGGATGATGGCCGCTCGGATATAAAACTTGAGTCTATCATAGTCAATCTCAGCCGAGAAGTCCTTCACTCCGCAGCCTTCTGTACTTGGTACACTGGTGGCCGAGTGCTCGCTGCTGACTGCTGACTGCTGACTGCTGACTGACATGGCCCACTACATCATCCGCGTCGCGCGCCACGCCGGCCTGGTCGCGCTCTTTCTGATCGCGGCGGCGGCCGGCATCCTGAGCGGCGTGCTCTTCGCCTACGCGGGCGATCTGCCGCAGGTCTCCGCGCTCGACAACTACGCGCCGAGCACGATTACGCGCGTGCTGGCGGCCAACGGCCAGCTGATCGGCGAGTTCGCCACCGAGCGCCGCGTCGTCGTCGGCTACGACGAGATCAATCCGCTGCTGCGCCAGGCAATCATTGCGACCGAGGACGCGGACTTCGAGCGGCACGTCGGCATCAACGTCTGGCGGATTGGCGTCGCGGCCATCGTCGACCTTGTCGAGCGCCGCCGGGCGCAGGGCGCGAGCACGCTCACCCAGCAGCTGGCGCGCAACCTGAAGGAACAGTTCGGACTGACGTCAAAAGGCGAAGAGGGCACGGCTCAGTCGTTGGAGCGGAAGATCAAGGAGATCATCCTCGCGATTCAGATCGAGAAGCGCTATACGAAGAAGGAGATCTTCACCATCTACTGCAATCAGATGTACCTGGGGCACGGCGCGTATGGCGTCGAGGCTGCCTCACGGCTGTACTTCAATAAGTCCAATATGCAGCTCACGCTCGAAGAAGCAGCGCTCATCGCCGGCATCTTCCAGACACCCGAGCGGCAGAGTCCGTATGTCGACCTCAAGCGCGCCACGTCCCGGCGCAATGTCGTCCTGCAGCGCATGACCGACGAACGGTACATCACGCAGCAGCAGGCGGACGCCGCCAAACAGAAGCCGATCGTCACCAGAGGTCAGCCGAATCAACCGCCGGGCATCGCGCCGTTCTTCGTTGAGGAAGTCCGGAAGCACCTCGAGCGCCAGTACGGCGCAAAGGCGCTCTACGAACAGGGCCTGTCGGTGACCACGACTCTCGACCCGACGCTGCAGGAGGCCGCCAGCCGGGCCATCGAGCGCGGACTGCGGGCGCTCGACAAACGTCGCGGCTATCGACCGTCCAGACGCAAAGTGCCGCAGGGGCAGACGCTCGACAGCTTCAAGGATGAGCGCTGGAATCGCCCTATGGCCGTGGGCGACGTCGTCCCCGCGGTGGTCGTTGCGGCGCCGAAGAACGCCACGGCTGCGCGCGTGCGCTTCGGAAAGTACGCCGCGGACCTTTCCCCTGCCGGCTTCGCCTGGACCCATCGCGCGTCGGCGGCGGCCCTTTTCGCGCCCGGCGATCTGATCGAGGTCCAGATCGCAAAGCTCGATGAGCAGAGCAGCACCGCGTCGGTGACGCTCGAGCAGACGCCCGATGTCGAGGGCGCCCTGGTCGCGATCGACAACAGGACCGGACAGATCAGAGCGATGGTCGGCGGCTGGAACTTCAACCGCAGCAAGTTCAACCGCGCCGTGCAGGCGTACCGGCAGATGGGCTCCACGTTCAAACCGATCGTCTACACGACGGCCATCGATCGCGGGTACACGGCGACCTCCATCCTCATCGACGAGCCGGTCACCTACCAGATCGGCAACGAACAAACGTATAGCCCGAACAACTACGATCTGAAGTTCGAAGGCCCGGTGACCCTTCGGCACGCCCTCGAGGAGTCTCGCAACGTCCCCGCCATCGCGATGATGGACATGCTCGGGCCCGCCAACGTCCTTGCCTACGCCAAGCGGTTCGGATTCGAGGAGGACTTCAAGCCTTTTTTGTCGATCGCGCTCGGCGCGGGCGACGCGACGCTCATGGAAGTGACGAGCGCCTACACCGTGTTCCCCAATCAGGGCGTCAGGCTGAAGCCGTTCGAAGTGCTCAAAGTGCAGGACCGGGAAGGGAACCTCCTCGAGGAAAATCGCGCGGAGTCGGCTGACGTGGTTCGCGCCGACACGGCATTCGTGATGACGAACCTGCTGCGCGGCGTCGTGCTGCACGGAACCGCCCAGGCGGCCTCGAGCATCAAGTGGCCGCTGGCCGGCACGACCGGCCCCGTCGACGACAACACCGACGCCTGGTGCATCGGGTTCGATCCCAACATCACGGTCGGTGTGTGGGTCGGCTTCGACGAAAAGCGATCCCTGGGGGCACTCGAGCAGGGCGCCGTCGCGGCGCTGCCGATCTGGATGGAGTTCATGAAGACGTACATCGACGGCCGCCCCGACAAGGACACGCCGCCGCAATTCGAGCCGCCCGGGAACATCGTGTTCCTGCCGATCGACCGGTCGACCGGGAAGCTCCTTCCGGCCGAGATCGCGGGTGCCTTCCACGAAGCGTTCATCAACGGCACGCAGCCAGGCGGCCTCGACCGATAGCTATCGGCCGAGTCGCGTCAGTCGTCCAATCGCGCTCGACGCTTCGTGGATGCGAAAGGCGATCGCCACGGCAAAGAAGGCGACGCCGTAGGGGCCGAGCACGAGAACGGCCGTCACCACGGGATGGAGCGTAGGAAGGGCGAGCTTGATGCCCCACCCGACTGCGCCTCCCACGATCGCGGATATCCACACCTTCGCCAGGTAATCGACCGCCAGTCCTGTCCGGCCAATGCGCGCGTTGAGTGCGCGGCGGAGGAGCCACATCTCGACCCATCCCGCCATACCGGCAGACATCGTCAGCCCCGCTGCGCCCCACTGACTCGGCACGCCGAGCAACCGAGGCAGGGGAATGGCGAAGAGGTAGCCGAGCACGGTCGTGAGCGTCACGCGGACAATGGCGTAACGAAGGGGCGTGCGGGTGTCGCGTAGCGCGTAGTAGGTCTGCGCGTACAGCCGGCCGAGCGTCGAGGCGAGCAAACCGACGGCCGAACCCGCCAGGATCCCCCACACAAACACCGAGTCTGCATGTGTGAATCGGCCCGTTTCGAAGAGGGCCGCCGCCACGACGTCACCGAGTGCCGCAAGGGCCAGCGCTGACGGGACGACGAAGAAGGCGATCTGTCGCAGTCCGGCGTCGAGCCGCAGGCGCAGCACTTCAGTGCCACTGCCGTCAATGCCCGCCACACCCGACATCGCGGGAAGCTCGGCGGCCGCCACCGACATCCCGAACAGGCTGATGGGCAGCATGTAGATGTTCTGCGCGTTCATGAGACCGGTG
>JBGPHH010000331.1:0-3781 GCA_041484265.1 Vicinamibacteria bacterium | reverse complement strand
TCGACGGATCACAGTACGGTGGTACCCAACCCACGGATATCAGCAGGATCAACCGTCGGTGTTACTGGTCCCGCTCCTGCCCTGCCGCGGGGTCCCATTCGAGATGGATCCTGTTCCGCCGCACGCGCTGAAGACCCGGCCCCCAGCGCCGACCCCTGAAGGGTGGGCGGTATGGTCGGCGGCCTGGACGTGCCGTTCGCATCCGTGACGGAGCGCCGCATGACGAGGGGCGCGTCGAAAGACGGGTGTGTCTCGTTCGTGACTTCTTGACAAATCGAAGTCATATCAACGTTGGCGCTGAGCCGCGCGCCACGGCGACATGATCGCACAGACAGGAAGAAGCGTCGGCTCCATTTCGGTGTTCGGCAGCTGGTTGTATTTTGGAATTT
The DNA here is from genome assembly GCA_041484265.1 of Vicinamibacteria bacterium. Taxonomy (GTDB): domain Bacteria; phylum Acidobacteriota; class Vicinamibacteria; order Vicinamibacterales; family CAVVIG01; genus 2-12-FULL-65-11. Next base: position 3,392 of record JBGPHH010000331.1, on the reverse strand, counting down.
CTGCCGGGCCGTGCTCACTTGTTCTTGAAGACTACGCCGGCCAGGCTTGCCCACGTGTGCATGGTGAGCACAGGGCCCGACACCGACTGGCCGGTCTCCACATCCTTTAATTGGTGGTGTTCTTTCTATTCCTCGTTTGTCTGCCGAACAAGCGTTCTGCTAACTCCCAGACGGCCCTAATATTTCCTATCGCCCCAGGACGATGAACGATGTGGCGAGGACCAGCTGAGCACGTGCCATGGGATGAAGACTAGCGGTTGAAGGGGCGCTCCTGGACCCAATGAAAGCCGCGGTTCACGAGGGAGAAGGAATTCCGGTCGACCAGCCGTAGTTGCATGTGCAGCTTCTGGCCGTCCATCTCACCATCGAGAATCAACTGTTCGGGCAGCGGTTGCTCGTATCCGAATCTTGCCTTCCAGTTCTGATCGCCGAATTTAGTCAGCGTCAGTGATTTCGCGCGCGTGTCGACTTCTGTCCCGTACTCTTCGAGACCGTCGTCCATCCTCTGGACGAACCCAAAGCCTTGAAACTGAAAGATGACCCGACGCCACCGGCCGGAGTCGGTGAGCAGCGGCGGTCGCGCCTGCCCATCCGTCGTCATCTCGTCGGCGTTCCAGATGCCGTACAACGGTGGCTTGGGCGCGCCGCCACCGAATTGGTTCCAGTTGGCCATCATGATCGTCACGCTCATCGCCACCAGCAGGCCGCCAAACACGATCGGGCCCCAGAACAGGAACTGCCGCGCGCGCCGGCCGGCGGCGAGTGGGGGTTCGATCGAGGGGCCCGCAGGCCGATTGAGCAGCACGACGTTGGCCAGCCGCGACGCGTCTGGCGCCAGCAGAAACAGGGACATGAGCACCAGGTGGAACGACGCCAGCTTGACGGGAACGTCGTAGGTCATGTTGAGCGCGAACACCTGGACGGTATCCGCCAGACAGATCAACGCGCCGACGAGCGTCGTCTGCGGCGCAAACAGCAGGATGCCGCCGATGGCTTCGGCGCTCCCGATGAACATCTCATACGCCGGCGCCGAGCCGACTGACGCCCAGAGCACACCCATCGGCGAAAAATTACCGTACGGCTCCACGAGCTTGGCGAGGAGCGGATACGGCATCTGAATCGGAATGATCTTTGAGATCCCGTAGACCACCAGCGTCCCGCCCAGCGATACACGGATGAGCAGACGGAACCATTTCGACAGACTCACGTAGTCGCGGCGCCCGCGGTCGAGGATCGACCACGCCGCCACCGCTACGACTGACGTGGGAACCAACCACGCCACGGTCACCCAGTCGACGATCTTGTCGCCGCTGCCACTCGCCAGAACGAGCCTGTCGGTGATGCCGAACACGTGCGTCGCGGTCCACAGGAACAGCGAACGAAATGGTGGCAACTCGCCAAGGCCAGGGATTCCCGGAACCGGCGGGCCCATAACGACCAGAACGTAGAGGCCCAAGTACGCGAAGGCGAATCGAAAGGCCACGCGCGTCGCCAGACGCCACTCCATGAGCACCCTCCAGAATCAGGAACTCTAACCCCCCTTTGAGGCAGACCGCCAGCCGTCAGGAGCAAGATGGCCGCATCTGGTGAGCACAGGGCCCGACACCGACTGGCCGGTCTCCACATCCGTTATTAACTTAGTAGTGTTCTTTCTATTCCTCGTTTGTCTGCCGAACTACTCTTGAAGTAGACCGCCGACGGTCATTCGCAGCCAACCACCGGTAAAGAACGGGGCTCGGTCTGCCTTCAAGTCGCTGACGGCCCAGATCCTAGCACGCCGATTGCCACCCGGCAGTGACACGCGGTTGGACGCAGCCAGCGTGGTTATGTGCGAGAGCTCGCAGCCAATCACCGCCACGGCGCTGGTCAGAAATCACGTCGTATCCCTCTCGCGCCAGGTAGTTATCGAAACATGTGGCGATCATCCCGACCGTGGTTATGTGCAGCCGCACGCAGCTAATCACGTCGGCCTGCTCCTCACAGCCGATCGGCAGGACTCCGAACGCCCAGCGCACCCCGGTTCAGCACGTGCGTGGCGAACGAGTGTCGGAACGTATGATAACTCACGCGCTTCGTCATCCCTGCAGCACGAACGGCGTGGGTCACCGCCCGCTGCACCACTGACTCGTGAAGATGGAACCGCGACGAGGGGCCATATTGCGGATCTCGACAGATCCTCGCGGCGGGAAACACAAACTGCCATTTCCACTCGGTCGAGGCGTTCGGATACTTCCGATCGAGCGCCGCCGGCAGGACGACGCGGCCCTCGCCCGCGGCGAGGTCGCGCTCGTGCTGGCGCTTCGTCGCCTCAAGGTGCACCCCGAGGCGCTCCCGCACCAGGTCCGGCAACATCGTCCGCCGATCCTTTTGGCCCTTACCACGCCGGATGACGATCTGATGCCGATCGAAATCCAAGTCCTTCACACGCAGCTCCAGACACTCCTGGAGGCGTAAACCGGCGCCATAGAGTAGAGCGACGATGAGCCACGAGGAGCCGCTCACATGCGTGATCACCGCACGGACTTCATCGGTGCTCAGCACGATCGGAACGCGCTCCGGTGTCCGCGCGCGCGGCACGTGCTCGATCGGACCGATCTCGAGATGAAGCACATCTCGATAGATGAAGCGCCGGATCCACGTCGCATAGGCCTCTTCCGTCCGCCGGCTGTAGTGGCGAGTGCGGATGGCGTCGCGCACGCGATCGAGGAGTTTCGGAGGGTTACCCATGGCAAGGACTGCATCGCCGCGAAAGGGACAGTACGCAGATTCTCGAATCCTCGGCGGACCGTCCGGCGTTGAGGCGACTGAGGGCGGTCGCCATGCGAAGGTCATGCCGCGAGACGTTTCACACGATAGAATAGGCAGCAGTCAGCGGTCCGGGAATCATCAATCAACAATCCGCAATCATCAATTTCATGACCGACTTCCGTCCTCAGCAACTCGATAAGAAATGGCAGCAGCGCTGGACCGAGTCGCGCGCCTTCGAGGTGGACGCAGACCCGAACCGGCCGAAATTCTATTGCCTGGAGATGTTCGCGTACCCGTCGGGGCACGCGCATGTGGGCCACGTCCGCAACTACATCATCGGCGACGTGATGGCCCGCACCAAGCGTCTGCGCGGCTTCAACGTCCTTCATCCCTTCGGCTGGGACGCGTTCGGTCTGCCCGCGGAAAACGCGGCCATCAAGACCGGCACGCATCCTGAGACGTCGACGCTCGACAACATCGCCCACATGAAAGGGCAGCTCCAGCGCCTCGGCATCAGCTACGCGTGGGAACGCGAGCTCGCCACGTGCGATCCCGAGTACTACAAATGGAACCAGTGGCTGTTCATCCGCATGTTCGAGCGGAACCTGGCGTACCGCCGCCGCTCGTCGGTGAACTGGTGCCCG
>JBGPHH010000330.1:0-3782 GCA_041484265.1 Vicinamibacteria bacterium | reverse complement strand
GCTCATCGTCACGTTCCTCGCGCTGCTCGAAATGATCCGCCTGAAGCTCGTGAGGGTGTTTCAGTCCGGCGGCTTCGGCCCGATTCGCGTCTACAAGCGATCGCGGCCCGCCGATGCGCCGCATCCGATTGGCGATCCGGAGGCACAACGTGGATAACGACGAGAAATTGCCGGATGGCATGATGGCAGAATTGTTTGACGGAGAGGCCCCGCGGCGCGGCGCTGCGGAGCTGAAGGCGATTCTCGAGGCGCTGATTTTCGCGTCCCCCGAGCCGCTCACACCCAAGGCCCTCTACAAACTCCTGGAGTCCGAGCCAAAAGAAGATGTGCAGGCAGCGCTCGGAGAATTGAAGCGCGACTACGAGCGGCCGGGTGGGCTGCAGCTGGTCGAGGTCGCCGGCGGCTTTCAGATTGTCACCCGTCCCGACCTTCACGACTGGGTGCGACGGCTGTTTCACGAACGGACGACACAAAAACTGTCCGTTCAGGCACTCGAGACGCTCGCCGTCATCGCCTACAAACAGCCGATTACCGCACTCGAAATCGGCGAGGTTCGTGGCGTGAACACGTCGGGCGTGCTGAACACATTGCTCGAACGCCACCTCATCAAGATCGTCGGCCGCAAGCGAGTCGTGGGCCGGCCGTTCCTCTACGCCACCACCAGAGAATTCCTCATCCGATTTGGGTTGAACGACATCAGCGAGCTGCCGAAGGTGGAAGACATGGCCGAGGCGCTGGGCTTTGAGCCGCCGTTGCTCGTCGAACGGACGCCGACCGAGGAGATGCTGCCGCTGGAGGAGCCGGACCTCGAGGAGCCGCCCCACAAGGAACCGAGCGGGTCGGTGCACTAAGAAGGCTCAGGGCTTAAGGCTTGGGGCTTGAGGCGCGAGGACGTGCCTCAACGTTGGTTGCCGCGCGCAGCCGCCGCACCTCATCCTCGCTGAGTTCTCTCCAACGTCCGAGCTTCAGTTTTGTGTCCCGGAGGGGCCCGATGGCGATGCGCTTGAGATGGGTCACGGGATGCCCGATGGCATCGCACATCTTCCGCACCTGACGATTCCGCCCCTCGCGAACCGTCACAAGCAGCGTGGCCTTTCCCTTGTTCGTCGTCAGCTTGATCTCGGCCGGTCCAGTCTTCTGGCCATCGATCACGATCCCTTTCTGCAACCGCTTGAGGTCATGCTCATCAGGCACGCCGAGAACGCGGGCTTCGTACACCCGCGCGACGCCGTGTCTGGGGTGGGTCAGTCGGGCGGCTAGATCGCCATCATTGGTCAGGAGCAGCAACCCCTCCGAGTCGAAATCCAGTCGCCCGACCGGATAGAGGTAATCGCGGACACCATCCAGTAGATCGATGACGGTCGGCCTCCGCTCCGGATCGGAGCGCGTCGACACGTAGCCGCGCGGCTTGTTCAGCAGGAGATACAGGTGGCGGGCGTGGACCTCGATGCGGCGTCCGTCCACGCGGATGTCGTCGCGCTCGGGGTCAGCCTTGGTCCCGAGCTCCCGAACGGTGGTGCCGTTGACGGTCACGCGGCCTTCGAGCATCAGCTTCTCACTCGCGCGACGTGATGCGACGCCAGCTCGAGACAGGATCTTCTGTAGACGTTCCACACCCATAGCATGGCAGAATGTCGGAACAATCCAACAATCTCATGCGTAGGCTCATCATTGCCATCGACGGCCCGTCGGGTGCGGGCAAGGGGACGGTCGCGCGCGCCATTGCCGACGAGCTCGGGTACCGTCACGTGGACAGCGGTGCGATGTATCGGGCGGTGGGCTGGAAGGCCCTCCGTGACGGCGTTTCGCTCGACGACGAGGCGGCGGTGGCGGGGCTGGCGACGGGCTCCCGGATCGAAGTGTCAATGCGCGCGGTCGCCATAGACGGGATTGACGTGACGCGCGAAATTCGGACGCCGGCCATCGATCGCGCGGCGGCAACGGTCGCCCGATGGCCGCAGGTGCGGGCCGTGCTCGTCGATCGCCAGAGGCGAATGGGCCAGGGCGGGGCTATCGTGATGGAGGGGCGGGACATCGGGACGGTCGTCTTCCCGGGCGCCGACGTGAAGGTCTATCTGGACGCGGCCCCCGAAGAGCGCGCCAGGCGGCGAGCCAGCGACCCGGCGCATACCGGTGGCCCGACCGCGGTCGCGGAGGTGAAGAGCGCCCTGACCGCGCGCGACGAGGGAGACCGTACGAGGGCCGCCTCGCCCCTTTACGCGGCCGACAATGCCACCGTTATCGATACCACGGGCAAGTCGATCGGGGAAGTGGTGGGTAAAGTCATGGAGGTGGTTCGACAGAAACTCAAAGCGGAAAAGTGAAAAGTTAAAAGGACTTCGTCAGTTGACCAAGAGCCCAGTCCTTTTGAGTTCTTCCTATTCACTTTTCAGTTTGACTTGATCACGATAAGTGTCGTATCCTCTGTTGCTTATCGGAATTTCAGCGAGCGCTCTCCCTGTCGTGTCGGGCCTTGGCCGGACGCCATTCAGGAACGCCGGCTGATCGACCCGCGGGGCGCCGGCTTCCGCAACCAATACCGGCAAGTCGATACGACTTAGGAGGACGCGTAAGGCATGGCGAACGTAGAAGACCAGAACACTCCCACTTTAGAGAGAGGCGGCGTGGTGACGAGCCAGCGCGCCCCGGCTGAACCCAAGCTCAAGGTCCGTGCGCGTGATGGCGCAGACCCGGTCGATTCCGCCGAGTTTGCCCGATTGTTCGACCTGTACGACAACAGCTTCCGGAATATCGCGGAAGGCGAAGTGGTCAAGGGCACTGTGCTCAAGGTCACGCCTTCGGAAGTGGTGATTGACGTCGGCTACAAGTCAGAAGGCATCATCGCGGTCGGCGAGTTTCTCGACGAGGCGGGCCAAGTGACCGTCCAGCCGGGCGACATCGTCGACGTGCTGCTCGAGCGGACCGAAGACCGCGAAGGGTACGTCGTCCTCTCTCGTGAAAAAGCCGAGAAGATGAAGATCTGGGACGAGGTCGAGAAGGCCTATGCGGAGCATAAGGTCGTCATCGGCCGCGTCATCGAGCGGATCAAGGGAGGCTTGGCGGTGGACATCGGCGTCCGCGCCTTCCTGCCCGGTTCGCAGATCGACGTGCGTTCTGTAAGAAACCTCGACGCGCTGCGCGGACAAGAGCTCCGCATGCGCGTCATCAAAGTCAACAAGAAGCGCGGCAACATCGTACTGTCGCGTAAAGCGCTCCTCGAAGAGGAGAACGCCGAAAAGAAGAAGCACACGCTCGGCGCGCTCGCCGAAGGCAAAGTGCTCAAGGGCACCGTCAAGAACATCACCGACTACGGGGCGTTCATCGATCTTGGCGGCATCGACGGCCTGCTGCATATCACGGACATGTCGTGGGGTCGGGTGGGGCATCCTTCGGAGCTCTTCAAGGTCAACGACGAAATCGACGTCATCGTGCTCAAGTACGATGCGGCGACCGAGCGCGTGTCGCTCGGCCACAAGCAGCTCATCACCGATCCCTGGGCGAACGTGACCGATCGGTATCCGGCCGGCGCGCGCGTCTCGGGCAAAGTGGTGAGCCTGACCGATTACGGCGCCTTCATCGAGCTCGAAGCGGGGGTAGAAGGTCTCATCCACGTGAGCGAAATGTCGTGGAGCAAGCGCGTCAAGCACCCGTCAAAGATCTTGAACGTGGGCGACACGGTGGACGCCATGGTGCTCGGCGTCGATCCGACGGCGCGGCGCATCTCGCTTGGGCTCAAGCAGGTCGAAAGCAATCCCTGGAACGAGCTCGCCGCCAAGTACCCG
>JBGPHH010000329.1:0-3934 GCA_041484265.1 Vicinamibacteria bacterium | reverse complement strand
CGACCTTCGAGGGATCGCCGGCTTTGACGCGCCAGACCAGCCGGCGCACGATTCCAGCTGCGGCGACTTCCGCTTCGACGCACCCGATCTTCCGATAATCCTCGCGCTCAACGGGATTGAGGGCAAGCCACGCGACGAGCGCCCCATGGTGGTGGGACCCGATGATGGGCGCGCCGTTCCGAACCACGCCTGCAATGGCATGATCGGCTACCGAGAAATACACCGAGTCGCCGACCTTCTGTGCCGCGCCCACCCATGCCTCGGCGACGGCCGCCGCCGTCCCCGACGACGTGGCGCCCTTCTTCAGAAATGTTCCGCCGTATCTCGGCGCCAGGGCTTTCTGGACGGCCGCCACCGACGATGAATCCGGGTTGATGGCGGCGACACCCAGCGACACGGAACCTTCGGCCTTGTCCCCGACCTCGTCGAGCGCCTTGAGCGCGGCCGCGCCAGGGTCGGCCGCCGGTTCGACGGCGGCCCGCGCCAGCACCTGCCCGAGGCCGTCGACGACGACGGCGGTCACCAGCGAATCACGAATTTCGAGGCCAAGCATATTCAGGTGTCACCGTCGCGTTGCCAGTCGGTATGCAGCTGCAGCTTGCGCCCGGCGAGCGGCAGGCCAGCCGGCTCGGCGGCGGCCCCATCGGCCCGAAAGAGAATTCGGTCGATCCGATCGAGCAAGAGAATGAGCTGGTCTTCGTTCGGCGCATTGATGACGAGCACTCCGCTCCCCTCGTCTGGCGGAAACCGTCGGTCGTCGAGGTAATCGCGGTCCAAAGTGACGAGGGTGCGACGGAGCTGTTGCGCCAGCCGGAAGTGCCGCACGTCGGCGGCGCGCCGCAGACCGTCTTCCTCCAGCACGAAGAGCACGTCCCAGCGCAGGCCGTTTCGCATGTGGGCCACGAGGCCGGCGGGCACGTTGGCGTCAGCGTAGACCCGCGGCTGCGGCGACAGACGCTCGGCGTGGGGCGCAAGCTCGGTGGAAAGGGTGCCCAATTGTCCTTTTACCTTTTAAGTTTTGAGTTCTAACTTCTTCTCTCGCGCCGCCTTGGCCTCGCGCGTCAGCGCGGCGACGAGCGCGTCCCGCTGGTGCACAAGCTCCTTGCGTGCGCGGCGGCCGTTGGGCGATCCGATCGCGTACTCGCAGAGGATCGGAAAGGCAATCGTCGAATCGCAGTACGCCACCACGGTATCGGGCAGCACTCCCGGATTGACCTTCCCCCAGCTTACCGCCTCTGCCGGCGACGCTCCGGACAGGCCGCCCCAGACGACCGAGTCGGTCGTGATCTGCACATAGTAGTCGTTGCCGCCCTTGGGGATGCCGTACACCTCCCAGAGGGTCGGCTGCGCCTGGAGATAGAAGTTCTTTGGCGATCCGCCGCCGAGGATCACGCAGCCGTTGCGCGTACCGGCGAGCACGATGGCGCACACTTCGTTGACGTCCTTATTGGGGTCGATCATCAGCCGACCGCCGTTCATCAGCTCGTGATAGGCGATATTCATGCCGATCGAGCTGTCGCCGGGCGACGAGGTGTAGATCGGTACACCGTCGAGCGCCGCCCGGGCCACGACCGAGTGCTCCTGGCACCCGGGGAACCGCTCCATCAGATCGCACCCGAGACGGTAATGAAACTCCGACGTCGAGATCGGCTCGTTCATCCCCGATCGGACGATGAAGTCGCGGATGTACGCGTCCGTCTCGAGGAGGACCGTCGCCGGAAAGAGCACGTCGTAGATGCGAATCACCCCGTCCTCGAACAACTCGACGTCGTCGAGAAACGGCGAGCCACGGTGCAGCGTGAAATTCAACGCGTAGTGGAGATCGTGATACAGATTCGCGCCGGTCGAGACGATGAAGTCTACGAGGCCGCGATCCATCATCTCGATCAGGCAGCCCCCGAGCCCCGCCGGCGTCATCGCCCCTGCGACGGTCAGACCGATCGTCGTGTCGCTTTCCTTGTCGAGCATCTTGCCGGCGAAGATCGCGCACGCCTCGGACAGCCGGGCGGCGTTGAAGGCCTGGAACCCTTCGTCCACCAGATGCCGGACCTCCTGGCTGCCCGTCGGTCGGTAGTAACGAATGGGTTTACCGGTCAGATGATCGCGACGGGATTGGGGCGAGCCGGGGGCGCGGTGCGGCATCGTGCGAAATAGCTTAACATCTGACCCTGTGACTGGCGAATCGGCGTCAACCCTGTGGGCAGCCGCCGCTGCGCTCGTCGTGGTGGCCGCGGTCGGCTGGTGGATCTGGCGCAAGGGGCGCCCGTTTACCGCAGGCGACGTGTTCCGCGCCAGTCGCACGAGCAAGGGCAACCACCTGTTTCCCACGCAGGTGCTGATTACCTCGACGAGTGTCGTACAGTACACGCCGCGCTGGATTGGACGGAAGGAAGAGACGATACATATGGCACACATCGCGTCGGTCAGGATCGAGACCAGGCTGCTGTTCTCTGACATCCTCATCGAGACGAGCGGCGGCGCCAGCCCGATCTTCTGCCACGGCCACTCTCGACAGGACGCCGTCGCGATGAAAAATCTGATTGAGCGCTATCAGACCGAGTACTATCGAAAGTGAGCCCGATGGACGACCTGACCTTCAGCGCGCGACGCGCCAGTGCCGGCGCCTCCGCCACCGCCAGGCCGGCCGAGCCGGCCGACCTCGAAACGCGTTTTCGTGGACTGGTGCAGTCGCCGCTGCGCGCCGGCATTCTCCGGTATCTGAACTCCCGGCCCGAGGAGAGCTTCGACGTCGAGACCCTGATGCAGACGTTCGGACGCCTGCACCTCGACGTCAACAACTGCGTCCGCGAGTTGGCCGACTTCGGCGTGGCGCTGGCAATCCCGGGCACGCCGATCAAGTACACCGCCGCCCGACCGTCGGACCCCGCCTTGGTCGATCTGCTCGATCACTTCCTCGAACGCCGTGCGACGGTCTCGACCGAGGATCAGTCGGCGTCGGTGCAGAAGTTCCGCGAGATGATCGGCCGCGATGAGAAGATGCTCATCGTCTTCGAGTGGATCCGCACCGCCGCCAAATCCGATATCTCCGTGCTCATCCTCGGTCCGACCGGATCGGGCAAAGAAGTCGTCGCGCGCATGATCCACGAGCTGAGCCGCCGGGGACCGGCGAACTTCCAGGCGGTCAACTGCGCGGCGCTTCCCGACACGCTGTTTGAATCCGAGATCTTCGGATACGAAAAGGGCGCCTTTACAGGTGCGCACGACCGCAAACCGGGCCGGCTCGAACTGGCCAACGAGGGGACGCTCTTTCTCGACGAGATCGCCGACATGTCGATCGTCGCGCAGGCCAAGGTGCTGCGCGTCCTCGAAGAGCGGCGGTTCGAACGACTTGGCGGGAACAAGTCCATCTCAGTCGATTTCCGGCTGATCTCGGCGACCAACCGGCCGCTCGAGCAGCTCGTGCGCGACGGCCGCTTCCGCGAAGACCTCTATTACCGCGTCAACGCGTTCGCGATCCGGCTGCCGTCGCTCCGCGAGCGCCAGGTGGACATTCCGGTGCTCGCGCAGCGACTGCTCGCGAGATACTGCGCGGCGCAAGGCCTGCCGCTCGATAGCAAGGCGTTTTCGAAAGAAGCGCTGGACGTACTGCTCAGCTACCATTGGCCCGGCAACATCCGCGAGCTCGAAAGCACCGTCTCGCGCGCGGCGCTCTCGGCCCCCGGGCGGGTGATTCGCGCCACCGACATTGAATTCCTCCACGCGAACGTGGCGGCGCCCCAGCCGCCGAGCGACAACCGCCTGCCATCGCTCGCCGACGCCGAGCGCACCCACATCGTGCGGGTGCTCGAGGCCGTTCAGTGGAACAAGAAAGAAGCCGCCCGCGTGCTGGACATCAGCCGCGGTACGCTCTACCGGAAGATCGTGGAATATCACTTGGAGCCGGAACCAAGAAAAGAAGTAAGAAGGTAAAAGT
>JBGPHH010000328.1:0-4037 GCA_041484265.1 Vicinamibacteria bacterium | reverse complement strand
CGCGTGTGCTGCAGGAGGCAGGACTACCCGAGGGACTCCTTCATGTGCTTCCCGGCGGTCCTGACGTCGGCGAGGCCATCTGCACGGATCCAAACATCGCGATGGTGGCCTTCACCGGATCCACCAGCGTCGGACGCCGGGTTGGGGCGCTCGCTGGAGGACAGCTGAAGAAGGTGTCGCTCGAACTGGGCGGAAAGAACTCGCTCATCATTCTCGACGATGCGGATTTAGATACGGCGGCGTCCAATGCGCGCTGGGGCGCGTGGCTCCACCAGGGCCAGATCTGCATGACCACGGGCCGCGTCCTCGTCCACGAGCGGATTGCTGATGCCCTCGTCGAGAAGCTCGCCAGCGTGGCAGACCATCTTCCCGTCGGCGATCCGGCCGGGCGGCAGGTGGCCCTCGGTCCGCTGATCAATGAGAAACAGGTGAACCGCGTCCACGGCATCGTCCAGGATTCGATCGCGGCCGGCGCAGAGCTGAAGGCCGGCGGCTCGTACGAGCGGTTGTTCTATCGGCCGACCGTGCTCGATCGCGTCAGACCCGGCATGCGTGCCTTCGACGAGGAGATCTTTGGACCGGTTGCCGCCGTCACGAGGTTTTCAACCGAAGACGAGGCGGTCGCGCTGGCGAACCAGACGGAATACGGCCTGTCCGCCGGAGTGATCTCTGGGTCGGTCTCTCGCGCCCTCGCGATCGGCAACAGGCTTCGAACAGGGCTGCTGCACATCAACGACCAGACCGTGGCTGACGAACCTCACAGTCCATTCGGCGGCCGCGGCGCATCGGGCAATGGCTCGCGCATCGGCGGCCCCGCCAACTGGGAAGAGTTCACGCAGTGGCAGTGGGTGACGATCCAGGATCACGCGCACGCCTACCCGTTTTGAAGCCCCGTGAAATCAGGGCCGCCGGGCTTGATGTGGGCGGCGAAAACCGTCACGATATTGCTGGCTCGAAGTGGCCATCTTTCCAGTCGAGAAACTTATGCTGAAGAAGCCCACTCTCCTTCTTGCCTGTGTCGTCAGTCTCGGCATTTTGGCATCCGCGCAAGCGCCCACCCCAGGCGGGGCGACCGGGCGTCGCGTGGCCCTCGGCGACTGGCCCGAGGCCCGGGGCCCCAACCGCGACGGCATCTCGGCCGAGACTGGGCTCATCGACAAGTGGACGCTCAACGGCCAGAACCAACTCTGGCGGGCACCGTACGGCGGACGCTCCGCACCGATCGTGATGGGCAACCGCGTCTACGTGCAGAATCCGTCGGGCAAAGGCCCCGCGCTCCAGGAGCGCGTGATGGCGCTCGATGCCGACACCGGCAGAGTGGTCTGGGAATACAAGACCAACATCTTTCAGAGCGACGTACCGGCGCACCGGGTCGGCTGGGCGTCGCCGGCTGCCGACCCTGAAACCGGCAACGTCTACGCGTTGACGGTCGGCGCCGAGGTCCTCGCGCTCAGTAAGGACGGCAAGCTGCTGTGGAGCCGCTCGCTCGGCGAGGAATGGGCGGCGTTCACCACGCACGGCGGACGGACGATGTCGCCGCTCGTGGATGGGGATCTGGTGATCGTGAGCGCCGCGATTTCGAGCTGGGGGACGGCGGCAAACAGATCGCATCGGCTGGTGGCCCTCGACAAGCGCACGGGCGACATTGTCTATGTCGCGAATCCAGGCGGCCGCCCGTACGACACGGCCTACGCGATGCCAACCATCGCGACGATCAACGGCCTGCGTCTGCTGATTGTGGGCCTCGGCGACGGCGGCATCCACGCGATCAAACCGCAAACGGGCGAAAAAGTCTGGAGCTACGTCGCCTCGAAGCGCTCCATCAACACCGGCGTCGTCGTCAGCGGCTCGAGCGTCATCGTCTCGCACGGCGACGAGAATCTCGACACGACCGAACTCGGCATGATCGCGGCGATCGACGGATCGCAGACCGGCGACATCAAGACCACCAAGTGGGCCGCCAAGGGCGACCAGTTCGGCTTCTCCTCCCCGGTGATCGACGGCAACCGTGTCTATCAGGTGGAGAACGGATCGCGGCTGCACGCGTACGATCTCGCGACCGGTCGAGAGCTCTGGCGACAGTCGCTTGGGACCGTTCAGAAGGCGCCGCTCGTGCTGGCCGACGGCAAGCTGTACGTGGGTACCGAGAGCGGCAAGTTCTTCATCATTCGACCGGGCCCGACCAAGGCAGAGGTACTGAGCGAAGTCGAGCTGCCGCCCAGCGTGAACAGCGTCGAACAACAGGAAGGCACGCCCGAACCGATTCTGGGCGGCGCAGCCGTTTCGCGCGGACGGATCTTCTTCGTCTCGAGCGACGCCGTCTACGCGATTGGCCCGCGGACGGCAAAGGCCGTCACCGGTTTCGCCGTCAACACGCCGGCAGAATCGCCCGAGAACACACCGGCGTGGGTGCAGGTGGTGCCGACCGAGCTCGCGTTGAAACCTGGGCAGTCGGTCAACCTGCACGCGAGACTCTTTGACGCGAAGGGCCGCTTCCTGCGCGAAGACACGTCGGCCACGTGGTCGCTTCAGGGATTGAGGGGCACGGTCACCAACGGCACCTTTACGGTCGCCAACGATCCGGCCGAGCAGGCCGGGACGATCAAGGCGACCGTCGGGGCGATCAGCGGCGACGCACGAGCGCGCGTGGCTCACCCACTGCCGTGGACAGAAACCTTCGAGTCGTACGCGGACGGCGCGGTCCCGCCCGGGTGGATCAACGCCGTGGCCGGCAAGTATACGGTTGTGACCCTCGACGGCCAGAAGGTACTGCAGAAGGCGCCGGACGAATCCATCTTCCAGCGCGGGCGGATCTTCTTCGGCGCCACGGACTGGTCGAACTACACGATTGAAGCCGACGTGCGCGTCTCCACCAGACGCCGGCAGATGGGCGACATCGGGATTACCGGTCAGCGCTACTCATTGGTGCTGTACGGCAACAGCCAGCAGTTGAAGCTCGAGCCGTGGGAGCCCGAAATTCAGCGGACGGTGACGGTGCCGTTCGCCTGGAAGCCGGACGCGTGGTACCACCTGAAGCTGAGGGTGCAGAACGCCGCAAACGGCTCGGTCAGGGTGCAGGGCAAGGCGTGGCCGACCGGCGACGCCGAGCCGGCCGTGTGGCAGATCGACAAGACCGATCCGCTCGGCAACCGCCAGGGCGCGCCCGGCGTGTTCGCCTTCGCGCAGTTCGGGGCGTATCTCGATAATTTGAAGATCACCGGCAATTAATCACGAAGCCACGAAGAACACGAAGTCACCCTAATTAACTCTTCGTGACCTTCGTGATCTTCGTGACTTCGTGATGAAGGTACCTTTTGAGGGGTTTCATGAGTAGTCACCTTTCGAGTGTTCTCCGGATCTCGGCGGCCGTTGTGCTGGGTCTTACCGCTATCAGCCATCCAGCCGGCGTCGTTGCCTCCGACCCTGGCGCGAGCGGCGACTGGCCGATGTGGGGTGGGACGCCCGATCGCAACATGGTCTCGAACATGAAGGGCCTGCCCACCGAGTGGGACATCAAGACCAAGAAGAACGTGAAGTGGGTCGCCGATCTCGGGTCGCAAAGCTACGGCAACCCGGTAGTGGCGGGCGGCATGGTCTTCGTCGGGACCAACAACGAAAACCCGCGAGACCCCAAACAGGCGGGCGACCGCGGCGTCCTCATGGCGTTTCGCGAATCGACGGGCGAATTCCTCTGGCAGCAGACGCACGAGAAGCTTTCGGCAGGGCGCGCCAACGACTGGCCGTATCAGGGCGTCGCCAGTTCGCCGATCGTCGAAGGCACGCACGTGTACTACACGAGCAATCGCGGCGTCGTGTGGTGCCTCGACATCAACGGCTTCCGCGACGGCAAGAACGACGGTCCGGTCACCGACGAGAAGCTCACCGGTCCTAATGACGCCGACGTGATCTGGTCTTTCGACATGATTGAAGAAGTCGGGTCGTACCCCCACAACATGTCGAACTCCTCGCCGGTCATCTTCGGCGATCTCATCTTCGTCAGCACCTCGAACGGCCAGGACGAAGCGCACGTCCACATT
>JBGPHH010000327.1:0-4087 GCA_041484265.1 Vicinamibacteria bacterium | reverse complement strand
GGAACCGACGCGCCGCTGATTTGAGCGGTGAGGGCCGGTGCGACGGTGGCTTGGGTCGCGAGCGTGCAGTTGGTCAGCGTGCATGCAGACGTCGTCGGAGTGTCGGTGGTGGTTCCTACACCCAGGACGACCATCGTGGTGACGGGGCTGCCACCGGGGCTGACGAGTAAACTGGCCAGTGTCACATTGGCGGTGCCCGCCGTCGTCACCGTGAACGGACAGAACGCGCTGCCTGCAACGGCCAAGGTGCCGATGAACGTCTCGGTTGTCGGATTCGGCGTGGCGGTCGTGGTCGGCGCCGTCGTCGAGCTGCCGCACGCGGCAACGACGACCGCGAAAAGCAGCATGGCGAAGACGCGGGTCATCCGACTGTCTTCTGCAGCGTATCGCGATTGACTTCGATCTTCATCTTCAGCTTGGCCTTCTGCATGTAGGAGCTGAAGAAGCGGTTGCGGCGGTCGGTCAGGAATTCGTCGCGAAACCGGTCCTTGGTGGCGAGCCATTCGGTTGGCGTCACTTCCTTCTTCTCCAAGACCTTTACGACTGCGGCGCCGCTGTCGGTCTCGATGACACCGCTCACCGAACCGGCCGGAAGCCCGAACGCCGTCTCTCCGAGCGTCGTGGTAATCCCCAGATCGGGCAGCGGGGCATCGCGGGTGATGAGATCGGTCGTCTTCGCCTCGAGACCGGCCGCCTTGGCCGCCTTCTCGAAGTCCGGTGCGGTTCTCAACTTGGCGCCGATTTCAGCGGCCTTCTGCCTGCCGAGCTCGCGCGCTTTGTTCTTGATCACTTCGTCTCTGACGCGGCTGGCCACTTCGCCGATCTTCGGCACGTACGGATCCTGCCGCCCGGCGAGCGCCTCGAACACGAACCCGCGCGACGATCGGATGGGACCGGCCACTTCGTCGCCCTTCATCGCGAACGCCCGGGAGGTGGCTTCTGGCGACGAGCCGAGGGCGAGGACGGGCTCGTCACGCGAGAAGAGCCCGGATTCCTGCACGGCCAATCCGTGAGCGGCTGCCGCCCGGTCCAGATCGGCCGCCCGCCGGATCTCACTCGCAATCGTGTCGGCGAGCGCCGTCGCTTGCGCCTGCGCGCTCTCGTAGGCGAGCTGCTCGGTCAGCTGCTGCCGCACGTCGGCCAGCGTGCGCGTCGCCGCCGCCTTCTTGTCGACGACTTTGATGATGTGGTACCCGAACTGTGACTTCACCAGGTCGCTGATCTGACCCGGCTGCAGCAAGAAGGCCACCTGATCGAATTCGGCCACCATCCGCCCGCGGCCGAAATAATCGAGGTCGCCCCCGTTTTTCGCGCTGGCCTCGTCTTCCGAGTTCTTCTTCGCCAGCTCGGCGAAGTCCGCACCCGCCTTGGCCTGCTTGAGGAGGGCCTCGGCTTTCGCCTTCACGGCCGCATCGTCCTTCCCGTCGGTCTTGAGCAGGATGTGACTCGCTCGCACCTGCTCGGGCGTCGTGTACTGATCGATGTTGCTGTTGTACTGGCGCTCGACCTCGCCGGCCGGCACGACCACCCTCGCGCGCAGCGCGTCGACGTCGACCAGCACATACCTGATCTTGCGCTTCTCGGAGATCTTGAACGTGTCCTTGTGCGCCTCGAAGTAACTTGCGACCTCCGCGTCAGTCGCGGTCACCTGCTTCTGGAAGCTCTCGGCCGTGAAGCTGACGACGGCCAGCTTCACCTTGTCGTTGCGGCGGCGGTACTCCTGCTCGATTTCCTTGTCGGTCGCCGACAGCCAATCGGTCAGCGCCACCCGCAGCTTTTCGACGACGATCTGCCGCCGGACGGTGTCTTCGAACTCGGCGGCCGTCATCGGCGGCCGCTGCGCTCGCAGCAGCTGCTGATAGCGCTGGTCGCCGATAAAGGCGCCGTTCTCCTGAAACGCCGGGACGGTCAGGATGCGCTGGCGCACTTCCTCGTCGCTCGCGGAGATACCGACGCGGGCGGCTTCGGCCTGTGCCGCCCGCTCGTCGACCATCTGTTGCAGGATCTGCTGCTCGATGCCGAGCTGCTTGAGCAGCTGTTCGCTCATCTGGCCGCCGTACGCGTTGCGGTACGCCTGCACCTGGGCCTGGTACGAGCGGCGAAACTCGCCCGCGGTGATGTCGCGGCCGTCAACGGTGGCGATCGTGTCGCCGGCGGCGGCCGTGGCGCCGGTGCCGGTCGTTTTCAGGAATTCCGGGATGTAGAAGATGACGAACGCCAGCACCACAAGGCCCAGACTCCATTTGAGCCAACTCTTGTGCCGTCGCATCCGGTCGAGCATCGTCATAGGGATACCTTCAAGAGCCTGATCGTATGCGAAGAACTTACGGCGTGGCAAGCAGTTACCGGCAGCCCTATGGTATATTGCCGTGAAGTCCGTTTTGAGGCGGACACTACGACAATGTCCCCAGCCAGTCGAGCCGACAGCATGCCTGGCATGCGCAGGGTCGCCGATCGGAGTCGCACCTCAGTGGCACTACGCCCGACGGTCGGGTCTGCGGCAAAACGCAAGTCAAAGCGGACCGAGGTGGCCGGCGCGATTCCGGTTGCCGCGGGTCTGGATCTGGCGGCGCGGTTGCGGGCCTCCGAGCGCACCGTGCGGAGCCGGCTCGAAGGCCGCGAGGCACTGCTCACCATCGTGCGCGCGGCGAACGCTGCGCTCGACGCGGAGAAGATCGCGAATCTCATCATCGACGCCGCAGCGACGTGGCTGCCGGCGCCCTGCTGGGCCGTCGTGTCCGCGACGGCGTCAGGTGAGTTGTTGGTGCTGGCCGATCGGGGGCTCGCCGCCGACATGGAACCGGCCGCGCGTGCGGTGGCCGGCTGGGTGATGCAGCGAGGCGACGATTTTGCGACCGCGGACCTGGCGACCGACGCGCGCATCCGGAATCCGGCGGCCGGGGCGGTGGTCGCGTTCGCGCTCGCCACGCGCGGCCGGCGCGTCGGGGCGCTCGTCGCCCTGGATCGCGCCGTGTCCTCGCGCGAGCCGCGCCTGCCTCTCGGCCTGCTCCGGGCGGTGCGTGTGTTGCTCGAGCCGCCGGCGGCCGCACTCGACAACGCCATGCGGCTCAAGCGGGTCGAGGAGCTGTCGGTCACCGACGACCTGACGCAGCTCTATAACTCCCGGTATCTGGATCTGGTCCTGCGCCGCGAGACCAAGCGCGCCTCACGTAGCGGCCGTCCGCTGTCGCTGCTGTTTATCGACCTGGACGGCTTCAAGGCGGTCAACGACACCCACGGGCATCTGTCGGGAAGCCGGGCCTTGGTCGAGGCCGGGGGGGTCATCCGGGGGAGCGCCCGTGAAACCGACATCGTGGCGCGCTTTGGGGGCGATGAATTCGCTATTGTCCTGCCGGACACAGGCTGCGAAGGCGCCTTCGCCGTTGGCGAGCGCGTCCGCGACCGGCTGGCGGCGCACCAGTTTTTGGGTGCCGACGGTCTCAATATCCACTTGACCGCCTCGGTTGGGGTCGCGACGCTGCCTGACGTGGCCGCGTCGGCCGAGGAATTGGTCCACGCCGCCGATAAGGCTATGTACCAAGTGAAAGACTCCGGGAAAAACGGCATTCAGGCCGCCGCCTCTCCAGCCGATAATTAGTCTGCAGTCGGCAGTCTGCAGTCGGTAGTCGACCAACATTGGCCTTCTGCACACATTTGCACGGAGTCCCTCTTGAGCTTTCGTTCCATGATGTCGTTGTTCTCGAGCGACCTGGCCATTGACCTGGGCACGGCCAACACCTGCGTCTATGCCCGCGGCAAGGGCATTGTGGTCAACGAGCCGTCCATTGTCGCCATCAACAAGCTGAACGGCCGTGTGGAGGCCGTCGGCCGCGACGCCAAAGAGATGCTCGGCCGCACGCCGGGCAACATCGTGGCGATCAAGCCGATGAAGGACGGCGTCATCGCCGACTTCGAGGTCACCGAGAAGATGTTGACCTACTTCATCAAAAAGGCGCACAACCGCAACGTCTGGGTCCGCCCGCGCATCGTCATCGGCGTGCCCTCCGAGATTACGCAGGTCGAGAAGCGGGCCGTCAAGGACAGCGCCTATCGGGCCAAGGCGAGCGAGGTGCACCTGGTCGAAGAG
>JBGPHH010000326.1:0-4091 GCA_041484265.1 Vicinamibacteria bacterium | reverse complement strand
TCGACCAGCGGCGGGATGTCCTCGGGCCGCTCCCGCAGCGGGGGCAGCTCCACGGCCACCACCGAGAGCCGGTGGTAGAGGTCGAGCCGGAAGTCGCCGGCCCGGACCATGGCCTCCAGGTCGCGGTTGGTGGCGGCCACCAGCCGCACGTCGACGCGCAGGGTCCTCGTGCCGCCGAGCCGCTCGAACTCGTGTTCCTGCAGCACGCGAAGGATCTTGGCCTGCGTGCTCGCACTCATGTCGCCGATCTCGTCGAGAAACAGGGTCCCGCCGTCGGCCTGCTCGAACCGGCCGATCCGCTGCTTGTCGGCGCCGGTAAATGCGCCTTTCTCGTGGCCGAAAAGCTCCGACTCGAGCAGGTTCTCCTGCAGGGCGGCGCAATTCACCTTGACGAAATTGCGGGCTCCGCGGAGCGAGTTGTGATGAATCGCACCGGCGATCAGCTCTTTGCCGGTGCCCGTCTCGCCGCGGATCAACACGGTCGTGTTGCTCTTGGCGACTTTCTTGACGATGTCGAGCACACGGCCGAGCGCCGGACTCGAGCCGACGATCCGGTCGAAGTTGTAGATATCCTGTTGGGTACCGCGGAGGTAGTCAAGTTCGTGCTTGAGGCGCTTGACCTCGAGCGCCTTCTCGATCTTGACTTCCATCTCTTCAATTTCAAACGGCTTCTGGACATAGTCGAACGCGCCAATCTTCATGGCCTCGACTGCGGTATTAACCGATCCAAACGCCGTCATCAGGATCACGGCCGTGGTCGGGTGCAGGGCCCGGCAGGTGCGTAGTACGTCCATGCCATCGCTGCCGCCCATCTTCAGATCGCTCAGGACGACATCGAAGTAACTGTCGGTCAAGCGTTCGATGGCGGCGTTGCCGTTGGAAGCTTCCTCCACCTCGTGGCCCGCGTCCGTGAGCCCGCGCAGCAGTCCGCGCCGCAGCGCGTCGTGATCATCGGCGATGAGAATCCGGCCCATGTCTTACTCCTCGTTGTATCAATTGCGGCGAAACCTTACCTGATCCACCCGGTCGTGTTGGACACGGGCAGCGTGACGCGAAAACGCGTGCCCGCCGAGCTGCTGTTCACATCGATGCGTCCATCATGCGCGTCGACGATCTTTCGAACGATCGCCAACCCCAGTCCGGAGCCCTGGGGCTTGGTCGTGAAAAAGGGGTCGAAAATCTTATCGGTCAATTCCGTCGGCACGCCCGGCCCATCATCGGTGATGTCAACGATGACGGTCGATGTCGGTGGCTCGATGCCCGTGAAGGCCGGGTCCTCATCGATTGTGCCGGTGATGACGCTGATGCCAATGTGACCGCTGCCATCCAGTGCCTCGAACGCATTGGCCATCAGGTTGGTGAATACCTGGCACAACTGGTGATGATCGCCGTCGATGAGGGGCAACTCGGGCTCGAGCACGACGTCGACAGAGACGGCCCCGCGCGGGGCTTTTGTGTCCGCCATGGTGACCGCCTGGTGGATGACCTCGGCCACGTCGGTGCGCTCGACCTGCAACCGGATCGGCCGTACGAACTCCAGCATCTCGACCACGATCGCGTTGGCCAGTTTCGCTTCACTCATGATGTCGGCCAGCAATGACTGCGCGTCGGTCGATTCGGGGACTTGGCGCCGGAGGAGGCCCGCCATGACTTCGATGCCGGCCAGCGGGTTCTTGAGTTCGTGCGCGATGCCAGCCGCCATCTCGCCGAGCGAGGCCAAGCGATCGCGCAGTCGCTCTCGTTCCTCGAGCTGTTCGACCTGCGTCAGATCTTTGAAGAACATCACCGCGCCGATCGGCCGGCCGCTGTCGTCTTTGACCTGCGACAACGTGTAGCCAATCACGCGATCGAGATCCTTGAGCCTCAGTTCGGCCCGGTTCGGCAGATGGCTGAGCTCGAATGCAACGGCCAGCACGCGGATGACCGCCGGTCGATCCCGGAGCACCTCTCCGAACGAGCGTCCAAGATCGCCCTTTTGACGGGTCAACGCGAAAATCCGATACGCCTCATCGTTCATCAGCGCCAGCGTGCCGTCGCGACGGAACGCGATCACGCCGTTGCGCATGCTGGTCACCACCTGCCGGAAGAAGCGGTCCTCGGGCAAGCGATGGTCGTCAGCCGGACGCCGGCTCTTGGCTGGCCGGCCGGGGCGTGGAGGCGCCTGGCTTGACGGGCGCGGTGTTCGCGAATTGCAACGCCGGGGCATGTGGGGGTGCACTGACCGTGTCACTCGATGACGCGTTGGGGGCAAACTGTGTGCCCACAAGAGACCGGAACTGCGACCTGAAAAGCCGCGCCAATCAACGAGTTACGGGTTATGCCACGGAAACTAGTATAACAGAATTGTAATTGGCTAACGGTTTCGTCAGGCTGGTCAGGCCTCGGCGAGGCCGGTCGTGGAGTGCAATTCCTCCCACTGACGTATCAGGTCGCCCACTTGCCACATCAGGGCCTGATGTTGATCGATAACGGGCTGCGCGGCCAGTCGGTCGTCGTAAAAGCCCGGCGCCGCCATCTTCTGCTCGATGTCGCGAATCGCCGCTTCGCACGCGGCGATGCGGACTTCGAGCTGATCAATTTCGGCGCGACGCGCCTGTTCGGCCCGTGTGCGCCGCCGGACCTCGGCGTCGGCGCGCTTCTTCTGTTCGTGGGAGTGGGGTTCTCGTGGGGCGCCAACAATCCTAGCTGCGCGGGGCCCCGCCCCCGCGCCTGGCGCACTCGCGGCATTCTTCACTTCTCGCGGGGCCCCACGACCCGCAGTTGGATGGCCTTTCCCATCCTGCACTTCCTGTGTGTGATCTTTGTTCCACAGGAACTCCTTGTACGTGCCGGGGTAAGCAACGGCCTGACCGTTCCCGACCTCGACGATCTTGGTCGCCAGCCGCTCGACGAAGTATCGATCGTGCGACACGAAAATCAGTGTGCCACCATAGTCGACCAACGCGTCGAGTAAGACTTCCTTGGAATCCAAATCGAGATGGTTCGTCGGCTCGTCGAGCAGCAGGGTGTTCGACGGACATAGGAGCATCCGGGCAACCGCCAGGCGGGTTCGCTCACCGCCCGAAAGCACCCGAACGTGCTTGTAGACGTCGTCTCCGGAAAACAGGAACCCGCCGAGGATGTGCCGGATCATGGGGACCATGTGCAAGGGCGAACCGGAGGTCAGTGTCTCGTAGACCGTCAGAGACGGATCGAGTCGCGTGGCCTCATCTTGCGCAAAGTACTGGACCACGAGGTTGTGACCTTCCGTGCGATCCCCGGCGTCAGGGGCCTCGGCCCCGGAAAGCATCCTCATCAGCGTCGACTTGCCGGCCCCGTTGCTCCCGACAAGCGCGATTCGGTCACCTCGCTCGACGTGCAGATCGACGTGGCCGAAGACCCGAAGCTCGCCGTACGCCTTCCGGACGCCCTTGAGCTCCAGAACGGTGCGGCCGCTCTTGCCGCACGTCGGGAAGTCGAAGTGGATCTTCTTGTGCTCGGGCGGCACCTCAATCGGCACGACCTTCTCGAGCATCTTGATCCGGCTCTGTACCTGCGACGCCTTGGTGGCCTGATACCGAAAGCGATCAATGAACATCTTGATGCGCGCGACTTCTTCGTCCTGCTCGTGCTTCGCTTTTCGGAGCGCCTCGATGCGCGCCTCGTGTTCTACGAGATACGCACTGTAGTTGCCCACGTAGTCGGTGAGGGTTCTGAGGGTGAGATCCGCAATGCGCGTGACGACGGCGTCAAGGAAGAACCGATCGTGGCTAACGAGGATCACCGCATGCGGGTAGTCGTTGAGGTACGTTTCGAGCCAGTTGCGCGCGTCGAGGTCGAGATGGTTAGTCGGTTCATCAAGCAGCAGGAGGTTTGGCTGTCCGAGCAGCAGCTTCGCGAGGGCGATCCGCATCTGCCATCCGCCCGAGAACGTCTCGGTCGGTCGCTCGAAATCGGTCCGCTTGAACCCGAGACCGGCCAGAACAGTCGCCGTCTTGAGCTCGATGCTGTAGCCATCGCGCATCCGAAAGCGGTCCTGCAGATCGCTGTAACGGACGAGCATCGCCTCGTGCTCGGTGTCGGGAATCGACGGATCGCCGAGACGCGCCTCG
>JBGPHH010000325.1:0-4142 GCA_041484265.1 Vicinamibacteria bacterium | reverse complement strand
CAGCTTCTTTGCCGACATCATCAGGCGAGTGCCAAATGCCGACCGCGCCGTGTTCAGCGCGCACTGCCACGACGACCTCGGCCTTGCCGTCGCCAACAGCATCGCCGCCGTACAGGCCGGCGTGCGCCAGGTGGAGTGCACGATCAACGGCATCGGCGAGCGCGCCGGCAACGCCTCGCTCGAGGAACTCGTGATGGCGTTCCGGGTCCGCCGCGACTCGCTGCCCTTTGACACGGGCGTGCACAGCCCCGCGCTCTACGCGACCAGCCAGTTGCTCGCACAGCTCACCAGCGAGCCGGTCCAGGCCAACAAAGCCATCGTCGGCCGCAACGCCTTCGCGCACGAAGCAGGCATCCACCAGGACGGCGTCATCAAGGATCCGCGCACCTACGAGATCATGAAGCCGGAAGACGTCGGTCAACCGACAGCGCGGCTCGTGCTGGGCCGTCATTCGGGCCGGCACGCGGTGCAGAACCGCTGCGAAGCCCTCGGCCTTCAGTTGTCAGCCACCGAGCTCACTGAGGTGTACAACGCGGTGATTGCGCTTGCAGAGCACCGCAAGGCTGTCGGCGACGGCGACCTGCGTCGGATCGTTGAGCGCCTGCGCAGGCTGCAGTCTACAATTGCCTGAATGATTCCCCTTCGGGACGTCATTCCGTCCCGGACCACCCCCTACAGCACCTTTACCATCATCGTCCTCAACGGCCTCGCGTGGCTGTACGAGTTGAGCGTGCCGCGCGACCTGCTGCCAGCATTCCTTCGAGCTTACGGAGTCGTGCCCGCCAACCTGAGCAGCTCGACAGTGGTCACTTCTTTGTTTCTGCACGGGAGTGCGCCAACGCTCGTCAGCTCGATGTTCCTGCACGGCAGCTGGTCTCACGTGATCGGCAACATGTGGTACCTGTGGATATTCGGCGACAACGTCGAGGACCAGCTCGGCCATGGCCGCTTCGTCGTCTTCTACCTCCTCTGCGGTATCGCTGCAGCCGTTGGCCAGACGGTGCTGGATCCGGACTCGTTGCTGCCGATGATTGGCGCAAGCGGCGCGATTGCCGGCGTCATGGGTGCGTACTTCGTGCTCTACCCGAAATCGCGCGTCCTCACCCTTATCCCGCTCATCATCTTCTGGGAAGTCGTCGAGCTGCCGGCCACGTTTCTATTGGGGTTCTGGTTCGTGATGCAGCTGTTCAGTGCCGTCGGGTCCATTGCCGTGACGGCCAGCACGGGCGGTGGCGGCGTGGCGTTCGTGGCGCACGTCGCCGGATTCGTGATGGGCATCATTGGCGTGTACGCGTTCCGACGGCGCCAGAGCTCGCAGCAGTACTGGACGTAGCGGACGTAGCGGCACGAATGAGGTAGTCGACGTCGCTTGTACTGGCGAACCCATCGGGGCCGGCGAGGACCACGCGGTACGAGTTGTCACCTTCGACACGCAGTACTACGGAGAGCTCGGTCGGTTTGTCCAACGCGAGCGGAATGCGCTCTCCGTCTCCAAGCTTCAATTGCCCGATCGCCACTGGCCGATCGGCGTAGACATGCACGCGGACGGTTGCCCCTCGCGGAGCGGAGACGTTGCCGCCGTCCTGCTCGGCGCGCGGCTTGAGCCCGAGTTCATCGGGATACGTGTACTCGAGATCGATCCGCGTCACGCGTGGCGGATATCCCACGCCGATCGTATAAGTCGGCGACGTCACCGCTCCGGCGAGCACACGGTACTTGAATGACGCGTTGACCGCCTCCAGCCGGTGCCGGAATCTGCTGTCGCTCGCCGGCGTCATATCGACCGTCCGCCAGCGGTCGCCTTCACCAATTTCGACCTGGGCGAGCGGTGGGCCGCCTCCCACCAGCCGGGCGCTGATGACGAGCGGCGAGCCGGCCGCCACGCGGGCGTTGCCGGGCGTGACTTGAATCGTCGGACGTGAGGGAAAGACGGCCAGCACGAGGCTGTCGAACACCCGCCGCGTAGAGCCCGTTGACGCGAGCGCGAACAGGGCCAGCACGAGGGTGACGAGCAGCGCCCGGAATCCGCGGCCCTGCGCGCTGCCCTCAGCGGAGGCCATGAGGCGTTTTCATAACCGTAGTGTCCGGCTTCCCGCCAGCGCCTTCGGCTACGGCGAGGCGGCCGTAGCGTGGAGCGCAGAGGCCGGCAGCCGAACCTTATTTGACGAGCTGCAGCAGCAGCGCCTGCGCGCGCTCGTAGTTCGGCGCGATCTCGAGCGCCGCCAGCGTCTGCTTCTTGGCTTCGGCGGCCTTCCCGCTCTTGAAGTAGCTCTCCGCGAGATCGGTGAGGGCCACGGCCCGATCCACCGGGCCGAGCGCGACGACCGCACGGAACTCGCGCGCGGCCACCTCCGGCTCGTTCCGCTGCATCGCCAGGCGGCCGAGCGTGCTGTGCGCGTCGGAATCAAAGGGGTCGACCGACGCAATCCGCTGATACACCGGCCGCAGGCGAGCCGGATCGGTGACGCCGTTCTGGCGCAGGAGCCCCGCCAGCAGTCGCGCCGCGCTGACGTTGTCGAAATCGACGGCTACAAGCGCCGTCAGTTCGGCGATGGCGCGCGACTGGTCCTTCTTCTCGATGGCGATGGCCGCCATCTGCGCGTGCGGACTGTCGGCGCCATGCGCGATCGGCACAAGCGCGGCCGCTTTTTCAAAAACCGCCATAGCTTCGTCGGGCTGCTGGGCCTCCCGCAGGGCGCGGCCGAGCGCCATCTGCACGATGTAACTGCCCGCCCGATCGGCCGCGTACACCTTCAAGGCCGGGAGCGGCAGCTGCATAACAGTCGCATCTTCTGGGCGTGTGGCCATCGCGCGCTTCAGGCTGTCGAACTTTCGATTCACCAATTGATCGAACCCAGCCTGCAGCTGGTCGAGACTGGTACCAAATGCAGCCATGAGGGCGCCGTCGGTATCGAGGCCGCGCGTGAAGGTCCTGACGAACTTCTGCAGACCGGCGTCGCCGTAGACCGCCACCAGATGCTCGACAAGCAGCGACGCTTCGAAATAGGCAATCGAGATCTTTCGTGGGTCGGTGAACGCCGCGTTCAGCTCGCGAAGCTTCAGTGTGTCGCCGCTCGCGAGGAGCGAGGCGAACTCCATGTCCTGCTGGCGTGCCCATTCCGGCTTGGCGCGGCCCTCCTCGAACACCGAGATGCCCTCGCTCAGCCAGCGCGGCAGGCGCTGGTTCGACATCTGCAGCGTGATGACATGCGCCAGCTCGTGCCAGAGCGTCGGCTCCCATTGGAACGCGCCCGGCGGTTGCGCCTTGGGCGAGTCGATCGTGACCACGCGACCGAAACAGGCACCGAGCGCGCCGATCATGCCGGGCAGGCCGAGCGTCCTCACCGCGAAATCGTCGTGCTTGGAGAAGATCTCAATGAGGATGGGGCCTTTCGGCGTGAATGCGTACCGCTTGCCCAACGTGTCGAGCGCCTGGTGCGCGAGCGGCACGGCGTACTCCCGCATCACAGGCGCCTCGTCCTTCTTGATGCGAAAGATGAGATCACCGTCAACCACCGTCTCGAACTTGTCGAGCGTGTCCAGCATGCCGAGCAGGTTGAAGCTGACAACGTTGTACGGGTCGATCTTGAAAGACGCCTCGAGCGCGGCACGTGCGCCGGGCTCGTCGCCGGTCCGCAGCAAGTGCGTCCCAAGATCCGCCAGGGCATGGGCGTTTCCCGGCTCGATGGCAAGTCCGCGCCGAGTCAGCTCGACCGCTTCGTCGAAACGGTAGCTCCGAGCGGTCATCTCGCCCGCCACGCGGTAGACGCCGCCGCGCGTCGGCGCGATAGCAAGCGCCCGCGCCACCTCGGCGTCGAATTCCGCCGGCTTGTCCTCAACGTAGGCCATTCCGGCGAGGAGCGCGTGGGCATCGAGGCTCGACGGATTGACGGCGAGGGCCTTCTCGAGCAGTCGCCGCGCCTCGTCTCGGTGATCGGCGTCAACGGCTTGCTGAGCGAGAAACACGTACGCGTCGACCGACGAAGGATTGATCTCGAGTGCCCGTTGCGCCATCTTCACGGCTTGGGGTGGATTGTCGTCGGAGAGCGCCCACGCCGCACCGACAAGCGCCGGCACCCAGCGCGCGTCGATCTCGAGCACGGCCTGAAACGATCGGAGCGCCTCGGTGAGGTTGTACGTCT
>JBGPHH010000324.1:0-4181 GCA_041484265.1 Vicinamibacteria bacterium | reverse complement strand
CTGGAGATTGGGGTCCGAGGAGGAGAGCCGCCCCGTGGCGGTGACCGTCTGATGAAAGGTCGTGTGCAGGCGCCCGGTGCGGGGATTGACCAGGAGCGGCAGCGCGTCGATGTAGGTGCTCTTGAGCTTTTGCAGCGCGCGCCAGTCGAGGATGAGCCGCGGCAGATCGTGGCCGAGGGCGAGCTCCTCGAGGACCTCGACGGCCGTCGAGGCCGTCCGCGTCGTGCCGGTCCGCTTCAACACGGGCAGCTTCAGCTTCTCGAACAGAATCTCCGAGAGCTGTTTGGGCGAGTTGATGTTGAACTCGCCGCCGGCGAGCCGGAAGATCTCGGTCGTGCGTCCGGCCATCTCCCGCTCGATCTGTCGCGACTGCGCGAGGAGCGCCGGGACGTCGATCCGTACGCCGGCCCGCTCGATGTCGACGAGCACCGGCACGAGCGGCAGCTCCAGCGTCCGGTACACCTCATCGAGTCCGTCCCGTGTGAGGAGCGTCCCCAGGATGGGCGCCAGCTGGCCGGCGAGGTCGGCCCGCTCGCAGGCATAATCGAGCGCCGCTTCGACCGGCACGTCGGCGAGCGATACCGCCTTTGCGCCTTTGCCGCAGACGTCTTCGATAGCAAGAGCACGGTAGCTCGTGTGCTCGAGGGCAAGATCCTCCAGGCCGTGCTGGGATCGCGTGGCGTCGACCAGATAGCTCGCGATCATCGTGTCGGTTTCGAGACCAACAAGGCGCACACCGTGACGCGCCAGGAGGATGGTGTCGACCTTCAGATCGTGGCCGATCTTTCGACTGCCTGGATGTTCGAGGATCGGTCGCAGGCGGTTGAGCGCGACGTCGAGGGGCATCGAGCCTGCCGCGCCGAGCGCCCGGTGGCCGACGGGCACGTAGTGGCCCTCTCGGGTCGCGGTCGAGAACGCCAGGCCGACAATCGAGGCCCTCATCGATGAGCCACCGTCAGCCAGGACGCGCAGCGCGAACCGGCCGCTCGTTTCGAGCTGCGCGGCAAGCGCCGCGAGATCGTCCGGAGTGTTGACAATGCGGTACGCCTTGGACGTTGTGGCGGCGGTCGGTGCGTACTCGGCGACCAGAGTCCGAAATCCAAGGGCATTGAAGATCTCGAACGATCGCTCGTGCGATGCACCGCGATACCGGAGCGCCTCGGCGTCGAAGGTCACCGGCACGTCGGTCCGAATCCGCGCGAGTTCCCGGCTCTGATGCGCGGCATCGACGTTCGCCATGAGCGCCTCGCGATAGCGCTTCTGGGGAATCTCGGCCGCGTGAGACAGGAGGTTGTCGAGCGACCCGTACGTCGTGATGAGCTCGCGCGCGCCCTTCTCGCCGATGCCGGGCACGCCCTTGATGTTGTCGATCGTGTCGCCCATTAATGCCAGCACATCGACCACCTGGCCGGGCGCGACGCCGAACTTGTCCTTGACGCCCGCTGCGTCGTACCACGCGCCTTCGTCGCGCGGGTTGAAGACGCGGACGGTGTCGCCGACGAGCTGATAGAAATCCTTGTCACTGGTCACGATCACGACGTCGAACCCCGCCGCCGCCGCCTTCGCGGTCAACGTGCCGATCACATCGTCGGCTTCGTACCGCTCGGAAGTGAGGATCGGCACGCCGAGCGCCTCACAAGCAGCGTGCACCATCGGAATCTGCTCGGCGAGCTCGTCGGGCATCGGGGCCCGGTTGGCCTTGTAGTCGGCGGATATGTCGTCGCGAATCGTGGGTCCTCGCAGGTCGAACGACGCGGCAATGTACGCGGGCTTCTGCTCATTCAACAGCTTCCGCAACATCGTCACGAAAATGTAAACGGCATTGGTGGGCCGCCCGTTGGCGTCGCGGAGCAGACCGCCTTCGGCAGTACGGACCGGCGCGTGGTACGCGCGGTACATCTGGGAGCTGCCGTCGATGAAATAGATCGTGGGTCTGCGGGACATGCGCGCGGAGCGTCGCGAGGAAATTTGTACTATATCATTGCCGGTCATGCGGATCGGTGTGGCCGCTATCGCCCAGGCGACGATCGTTCTGGTGCTCGCCGTCGCAGCGACCGCATGCGATGGCCGTGGCAGCGGCATCGTTCGGCAGTACGAGTACGAAGAAGAGATCTACCTGTCGCTTGACGGCACGGCGATCGTCTACGTCAACAGCTCGATTCCGGCGTTGAATGCGCTGCGCGGGACGTCGTTCGACACACGGCCCAATGCGCCGGTCGACAGAGCCGCCGTGCGCGACTATTTTCTGACGCCCGGGACGCGCGTGACCGACATCGGTACGTCGCGCCGGGCCAGCCGATGGTTCGTCCGCGTGCGAATCGAGGTGGACGATGTCCGCCGGCTTGGGGAGGCACGGGCGTTTGCGTGGTCGCGCTACGAGTTCACACGCAATGGTGACACGTACGTCTTCCGGCAATCCGTTGGAGGCGCCGCCGGCAAGGACGTCGGTCCAGTGGGTTGGAAAGGCGGCGAATTGGTCGCGTTCCGTCTGCACCTGCCGAGCCGGATCACCTTCCACAACACGGTCGACGGACCACTTCGGGGCAATATTCTCCGGTGGGAACAGCCGCTTGCCGACAGGGTGCGCGGTCTGCCCCTGGCGCTCGGCGGCGCACCCCTCACGACTCTCGAAGCCCGCATGGAAGGCGAATCGATTCTCTATCGAACGTTGCTGCTTTTCGGTGTGACCTTCGTCGTTGTGGCGATTACGTTTGCACTCGCGATCTGGTGGCTCGTCAGCCGAAACGCCAAGACAGCCGAGGTGTAGTCATGCATACGCCCTCCGACCAGTTCGGCGCGAAACCCGCAGTCCTGCGCTGCTCCCGCTGCGGTAAGTACGTGGACTGGGAGGACGCGCAGGTCCAGATTGTGTGCGCGTGCCGTCCACGCATCGAGTTGCCGCCGGTCCTGGTGCGCGAGGCGAACGACGCCGATCGCGCAGCGGCACGCGAGCTGTTCGAGCGCGATTACGGGCGGACGAAGATTGTGGCCTTCGGCGAACTGATGGATATCGATCAGATGCCGGCGCTCGTGGCCATTATGTACAACGACCCCTCGGGCGCGCTCGCCTATCGCCAGCTCGGCGACGCCCTCCACATCGTGGCCTTGGCGACCGATCCCACGTGGCAGCGGTCAGGCGTCGGCAGTTATCTCCTGGCCGAAGCAGAGCTGATTGCGCGCCGCCTTCGCCTCGCGCGCATCGTCGTCTCGACGTCCAACGACAATCTGCCAGCCTTGTATTTCTACCAGCGACGAGGCTACCGGCTGACCGATCTCGTACGCGACGGCGTCGTGAAGTACACGCACACGCAGCAGGCTGGGTTTGCCGGCATCCCCGTCAGAGACGAAATCAGGCTCGAGAAGAGAATCGGCTCGTGAAGGAGTATCCGTACTGGTGGGATCAGTCGGCAGTCGGCCGTCGGCAGTCAACAGTCGACAGTCGGCAGTCACCAGTCCGATCGCTGCCTTCCAAGGCCGACGTGGCCATTGTCGGTGCGGGGTACACAGGCCTCTCGGCGGCACGGCACCTCGCTCGCACCGGAGCTTCCGTGGTGGTGCTCGAGCGCGAGGACGTCGGGTGGGGTGCCAGTTCGCGCAACGGCGGTCAGGTGCTCACCGGCCTGAAGCTCGATCCAGGCACGCTGGTGGGGCGGTACGGCGAACAGGCCGCGCGACGCTTGTTCGACGCCTCGCTCCAGTCGATGGAGCGTCTCGAAACGCTGATCGCCGGCGAATCCATCGACTGCGGGTACAAGCGGAGCGGCCACATTCACACGGCATCCAAGCCGTCGCACTTCGAAAGCCTTCGCAAAGAGCAGGCGTTGCTTGCGCGCGTGTTTGAACATCGTGTCGAGCTGGTGCCGCGTAGTGGGCAGCGATCCGAGGTCGGGAGCGACGCCTATCACGGGCTGCTCGTGGACGAGCGGAGCGGTGCGCTCGACCCCGCGCGCTTCGTTCGGGGCCTGGCGGAGGCGGCCGGACGTGCCGGCGCGAAGATCGTGGTTGCGACACCGGTCGAGCGCGTCACACCTCCCGGTTCAGGTACGAAGCACTGGGCGGTGACGACACCGAATGGCGAGATCGAGGCCACCGACGTGCTATTGGCCACGGACGGTTATACGAACGCGGCTCTTCCAGCCCTGCGGCGACGCTTCGTGCCCGTCGGCAGCTACATCATCGCG
>JBGPHH010000323.1:0-4185 GCA_041484265.1 Vicinamibacteria bacterium | reverse complement strand
TGCACGTCATTCCTCGCCCCGCCGACGATCTGGAGAAGATCTTCCCCATTCGATGAGCTAGTCACCAATCAGCAGTCATAAATCATCAGTTCACCCGTCGTCGCCGAGGCTTGATCTTCCCACCCAACTCTTTGAGCAGCCCTTCGTCGCCGACGACGAGGAGCGGCTCTGTCGGCGCTTTAAGCAAATTGAAGAACTGGCCGTTCCCCATGCGGGCGTAGATGTCCTGGCCGTCGGTCAGCAGCTGAACTCCACCACCGCCCCCGGTCGCCTCGAACAGCCGTACGCCAAACTGCTCTTTCAGAATGCGCAGAGTGGCGTGAAGCTGATGGACCGAAAAGCCGCGACGCCGCAAGTCGGCGAGCACGAGCAGCTCGAACAGATCGATTGGCGTATATCGACGCTCGGTGTATCCGCCTGCTGCCGTGCGGTGGGGCCGGATGGCCGGCGGCAGCAGCCCGTCGGCGTCCCACCTCTGGAGCTGCCGCGCGGTCAGCCCCGTCAGGGCCGCCACCTCGCGAGAGCTGTACATCTTTTTTAGTCGCATTTATGCGAACCGATCGGCCATCGCCGCGCCGACAAAGTCCTTGGTCGTCAGTCCACCCTCGCTGTGCGTCGAGTACACGAGCGTCACCCGCATGTAGTTGATGGTGATGTCGGGATGATGATCGGCCGCCTCAGCCTCAGGAACCAGGCGATTCACGAAGGCGATCGCCTGTGGAAATCCGGCGAACGTGTACTGCTTTCGAATGGCCTCGCCATCCAGCGTCCAACCCTTCAAATCCTTCATCCGTTGATCGATCTCAGCGCGCGACAACCTGGACATGAGAATTCCTCATTCAGAGATTCCCGAAACGATGCGGACTGATGGCCGCGAGCGCCGGATCAATTCGGCCATTCAGTATCGCATCGGCCACCAGTTCGGCCGTCAGAGGCGCCAACAGGATGCCGTTTCGGTAGTGGCCGGTCGCATACATCAGATTCGGCAGCACGCGCGACGCCCCGATGATGGGCAGCTCGTCGGTACTCGCCGGCCGCAAACCGGCGTACGCGCCGGCGAAGCCGGCCAGCCGCGCGTCGGGCACCAGCGCGCAGGCCGCCTCCAGCAGATCGTGGACACCGGCCGCGGTTGTGCGCTCCTCGAATCCAACGTCCTCGACAGTTGCACCGACGAGCAGCGTCCCATCGTCCCACGGCACAAGGTAGCAGCGGCCACGCCACGTGACCCGCCGGATCGCTGGGCCGCGCCACGCCAGCCGTAGCAGCTGCCCCCGAACGGGTCGCACAGGCACGCGTGCCGAGACACCGACAATGTCGATCTGTCCGGACCAACTGCCGGCTGCCAGGACAACGGTGCCGCCCGTGAGTGGACCGCGATCGGTTTCGACGACAAGGTCGCCATTTGTGGAATTGATCCGGTGCGCGGCGCGGCCTTCAATCAGGCGCGTCCCGTGACGGCACGCCGCGGTGGCCAACGCCCTTGTCAGCTCGCCGGCCGCGGTGAACCCATGGATTGGCACGACGAGCGCCCCAAGCGCGGCGTCGCTCAAGGACGGTTCCTCGGCTCGGGCCGCCTGCGCATCGAGCATGCTACCCACCACGCGCGCGGCCGCAAGTCGCGTCGCGCAGAGGCGAAGCTCCCGCATCTCTTCGTCGTTCAGCGCGACCTGAAGCGTGCCGGTTCGACGGTAGGGCACCTTGACACCGCTGTCGGCGACCACGCGTGCAACGAAGCCATCGAAGAGGCTGAGACTGCGGACCGTCAGATCGAGCAGCGGCCCGTCGGTCGCAGCCTCGATGTACGGCGCAAGAATCCCGGCCGACGCGTGGGTGGCTCCCATGCCGGCGGCCCGCTGGTCGACGACCTGGACGGAAGCGCCGCGCCTGGCGAGCTCGTACGCGACGGCGCATCCCACGATCCCGGCGCCGACGACAATGATGTCGGAAGAACGGGCCATGGCTGGTTGAGCTTACTACGTGGTTGGTGCATAGGTGTGTGGCTGCGTAAGTGCGTGGGTGCGCACCGAAGCACCTACGAACCGAAGAACCTACGCACCTAATCTAGCGGCGGGATCTGGGGCGCGTGGGGGCAGCTTGTGGGCAATCAACGACGGTTGCGGACGCCGCGGTGCCATCGCCGCCAGAGAGAATGACTGGGCTGTTCACGATCCGACCGACGCTATTCGTCAAACGCCCGAGCTGCGGCCCTGTGGCGGACGGCTTTGTGCTGCTGGCGCTGACGCCAACACAGTTAGCTCCGTGCACCAAGCCCGAACCGACGACGACATACGGAATCAAGGGCAGCATCGGCGACCCGAATCCGTCGAACTGATGGAACGTGTTCGGCCGATCCGGACCGTGGCCCACGATCACGAGAGTCGGAAGCACGTCCGCGAGCGGAGGCGCCGCCGGCGGCTCCGGCTCGCGTCCACTCTTTAGCATCGCAATGACAACCGCTTCGCTGACGCCGGCTCCTTTGAGCATCACGAGCTCGTCGGCCTCGATGGCAAAGACGGACTTGTCACGGTCGACCAACGCGAGGAGGACGGTATCCGACACACCGGCCTTCGAGAGCGTGATGATGTCCTGTATCGTGACTGCGGAAGCAGGCGAAGGAATGAGCTGGGCGAGAAGCAAGAGGAGAGCAATGAGAGCGGACCGTTTGGCCATAGGCACCACCAATTTTGCCGCGCCCCCGACGTGTGCAACGCGCTCGCCAGTCGAGGCGGCTCAGAACACCGGCGGATCTTACACAGATCGGCAACGCACCTGCGTTGGTCGTGCTCTCGACCCAGGACATATTCATACGAAGGGGACAGTTGGCCGCCTGCAGCGGATTCTGTAAACTCTCAGAGGCAACGACTTGCCGATGATTTCGGCAGTCGAGCCCAGGTACGCCGTTTGCGTCCGGCGACCTGGGTTCTGAGGAGTTCTGCCATGCCTTCCAATCGACTCGCATTCATCGGTCTGGGTTTCGCGTGCATCCTCGCGGCGTTCGGAGGCGGTTACCTTGCCTCGCGTCAAAACACGGTGCCGGTGCCAGCCGCCGCCCTGGAATCAACGACATCAACGACGCCTGGCGCGCCTGCGGCGACGGTGGCAGACCGTGTGGGGCAAGCAGCTGCGGCTGGCGTCAAATCGAAGGCGTCGCAGCCGGTAGCCAGACGCCCCGAGCAGTCCCGCGAGTCGGCACCTCAGGCGTCCCGAGCGACACCAGTAACCAGGAGCGCAAACACGGCGGCGCAGGAGTCGGCTGATCGCACGCCGCCTGCGAGCGCCACGTCGCAAGCGGCAGCGGCGTTGCCGGCCACACCAATCGTTGATGTAGCGCCCATCGTGCCGGCTGCCCGTACCAACGACCGGATCGTGGAGGAGCCAGCGCGCGCGCCAGAGCCACCCGAGAAGACGTTCGTGGAAGTGGTGGTGCCTGCCAATAACGTGATCGGCCTGCAGACCGAGAACCGGCTCTCGAGCGAAACGGCGCACGTCGAAGATCGCGTCGAGGCACGAGTCCTGCGCGATGTGAAGGTCGGCGACCAGGTGGCGATTCCTGCCGGTGCGCGCGCGATCGGATCGGTGACGCAGGTCGAGACCGGAGGCAAGTTCAAGGAGCGGGCGCATCTCAGCGTCCGCTTCCACACGCTTGTGCTGGCCGACGGCACACGCCTCCCCATCAACACCGAAACAATCAATCGGGAGGGCGAGGCGCCCGGAGACTCCAGCGCCGCAAAGATCGGCGGCGCTGCCGTAGCAGGCACGATCATCGGCGCCATCCTGGGTGGCGGGAAAGGTGCTGCGGCCGGCGCCGCAGCGGGTGCCGGCGGTGGCGCGGCCGCTGTCGCGGCCGGCGATCGCAAACCGGCAATATTACCCGCAGGCCTTCAAGTAACGGTTCGTCTCCAGTCGCCAGTTACGGTGACACTAGAGAAGTAGGGATATCCCTACTCAAGCCTCCACAGTTCCCTCCACGTCTTTCCCTCGTCTCCACTTTCGAGCGCGACGACTCCGTGCTTCGGGAAGGACGCTGCGCTCTGCTCGGACGCAAGCAACAGGGTCAACAGCCGCGGCAAGTGTGGGAAATGGCCGGCAATCAGGATGTCGCGTGACTCGAAGTGCAGCCGGTCCCGGATCCAGGCGGGCTGGTCTTCCGGCTGAAGGTCGCGCGTCGACGAGCAGTCGGCCAGC
>JBGPHH010000322.1:0-4250 GCA_041484265.1 Vicinamibacteria bacterium | reverse complement strand
TCATCGTCGTCAGCACGTCGATGCCGGCATCGAGCAGCACGTGGACATCTTCCCAGCGCTTGAGTCGTGCCGAACCGGGCACGTTCGTGTGCGGGAACTCATCAACGACGGCGACTGTGGGACGCCGACGAAGGATCTCGTCGGTGTCCATCTCCTCGAGGCGCGCGCCGCGGTACTCGATGACCTTTCTTGGGATCGCTTCCAGGTCCTCGCTGAGCGCGATCGTCTCCTTCCGACCGTGCGGCTCGAAGTACCCGATGACGACGTCGACGCCCTGGCGCTTCAACTCATGGGCCTCTGTCAGCATCTGGAAGGTCTTGCCGACACCAGCCGCGTAACCCAAGAACACTTTGAGTCGGCCACGCTTCCGTCCTTCGGTGCTCGCCGTCACTGTGGGAACACGCGAACGTCCAGGCCTTCCGCGTCGCGAATCAAGCGGTCGAGCGGCGTGCCGCCCAGGCGGTCACGCCAGCCTCGGCGAAGGTTGTGGCCAACGAAGATCTGGGTCATCCCCCGGCTCCGCGCGTAATCGAGAATCGTCCTGATGGCGTCCTTCCCTTCAAGGGTCTCGACGTGGGCCTGCTGCGCGCGTGCGAGCGTGACATTCCGCTCGAGCGCCATGCGATCCTCGTCGGTCAGATTGTCCTGGGTGACGTAGATGGCGAAGAGCTCGCCGTGGAAGCGATCCGCGTTCCGCCGGCCGCTCGCCAGCATCTTGGCGGCATTGGCTCGCGGCGTCATGCACACGAGAATCCGTTCCTGTGTGCCCCACGACGACTGAAGACCATGCTGTCGCAGGTACTCTTCGAGCTGCTGGTCCACGACGTCGGCGGTTAGCAGCAGCGCGCGCTGGCGCAACTGCGAGAGCTGATGTGCGTCGATCGCGGCGTCCGCCTCAGGCGGGGCGTCGACGACGACGACTTCATCGGCCCGGTTGATAAAATCCTGCGGTACCGTCTCTCCCTTCGTCGTCCCCAGCACACTCCGCACGAATTCCTGCTGCTCGGCGATATATTCCAGATTGATCGACGTCAGGACCGAAATGCCGGCAGCGACGAGTTCCTCAACATCCTCATACCGCTTTCGATGGCGGCTGCCCGCTGGATTGTCGTATGCGACACCGTCGATGAGGCACACTTGCGGATGGCGCGCGAGGACAGCGGGCACGTCGATGACCGGCACTCCTCCCACATCCCGCGTGGGAATGAGTTCGAGGGCGCGAATCACCTGCTCGACCTCAGGGGCCGACTCAGGCTGCATGCCGGCTACGACAACGTCCTCGCCCCGTTCGTGGCGGCGGCGGCCTTCGTCAAACAGCTTGAACGATTTCCCCACGCCAGAGGCATACCCGAGAAACACCTTCAGCTGTCCGCGGTGTTCGGCGCGTTCGGCCGCTTCGATCTGCCGGAGCAACGCCTCCGGGTCGCGGTGGCCGGAGCGATCGTTGTCATCAACGCTCATTGTCGAATGATAATCTGACCAAGCTCTCGTGAGAGTTCGATCTGCCGTTCACATCGTACTGGTAGCCGCCGCCGTACTCCTGCTTGCGGGAGGACTGTTGCTATCGCGCGGCACGCCGGCTCCGTTCGACCAACTCGGCTGGCTGGCGCTCGGACTTGCGCTCGTCGTCACCGCCGCCTTGTTCGGTGGAAACCTGGCCGCCCGTTTCGGCCAGCCTGCCGTCCTGGGAGAACTTCTCGCCGGTATGCTGCTCGGCAACCTGCCGGGTTTCGAACGCCTCCAGTTTCTTGGTACCGATTCCTACCTCGACATTCTGTCGAGGGTCGGCATGTTGCTGCTCTTGTTCGAGATCGGCCTTGACCTGTCGGTCCGAGATCTTTTTGCTGTGGGACCATCCTCCTTGTTTGTTGCGGTGATCGGCACCGCTTCGAGCCTGGCGATCGGCACGGGCACGGCGGCGGTCCTGATCCCTGGCGCGCCGATCGTCGCTCAAGTCTTCCTAGGTGCCGCCATCACGGCGACGAGCGTCGGGATTACGGCCCGAGTGCTGAAAGACATGGGGGCCTCGCGCAGTCGTGAGGCCAAGGTCATCCTGGGCGCAGCGGTCGTTGACGATGTGCTGGCGCTTGTCGTGCTCGGAGCCGTCACCGCGTGGGTGGGCGGGGGACCAGGCACCGCAGCCTTCCGCGGAACTTCGATCGTGGCACTCGTCATGAAGACCATCGGCTTCCTCACACTCGCCATCGTGCTCGGCATGAGACTCACGCCCGACTGGTTCCGCCGCGCAGCACGGCTGCAAGGGGGTGGCGCCCTGCTGGCCGTGGGGCTCTGCTTCTGCTTCTTCCTGTCCTGGGCGGCCAGTGCGATCGGCCTGGCGGCTCTGGTTGGCGCGTTCGCTGCGGGTCTTGTGCTGGAGGACACCCATTCAGAGATCTTCGTTCAGCGGGGCGAGCGACCCCTCGGCGAGCTGCTCCAACCCATGACCTCGTTTCTTGTGCCCATATTTTTCGTGTTGGTGGGGTTCCGCACAAATGTTGCGGCCCTTGGACGCCCGGATCTGCTCGCCTTCGCCCTTGCGCTCAGTCTCGCCGCCGTGGCCGGGAAGCTGACATGTGCGATCGGGGTGCTCAATCGCGGCGTCAAGAGGCTGACCGTGGCCGTCGGCATGATCCCACGGGGTGAAGTCACCCTCGTGTTTGCAGCGCTGGGGAGCGCCCTTCGCGTTGGGCAGGTGCCGCTTCTCGACGAACGCAGCTACACCGCCATCGTGACCGTCGTGATCCTGACCACCCTCGTGACGCCTCCGGCGCTCAAGTGGAGTATGGGAGCTACTTCTTCGCGGACGCCTGGTCCAACGCCAGGTTGAGTTCCAACACGTTCACGGCAGGCTCCCCAAGGAACCCGAGTGAGCGCCCCTCAGTGTGCTGGGCAATCAACCCCTGCACTTGTTCCGTCGACATGCCCCGAGCCTTCGCCACACGGGCCGCCTGCGCCTGAGCATTCGCGGGGCTGATGTGCGGGTCCAAGCCGGACGCGGAGGCCGTGACGGCATCGGCCGGGATCGGTGTCCTGGGCGTGAACACCAACGGTGCCTTGTCGTCATTGAACCCTTTGATCAGTTTCACGTCGTCGAGGTCACCCTTCGCATCCTTGAAGGTGTCGAGGCTCACCGACGAATCGAAGGGGATGTCGTTGTCGACACAGTAGTGCACGATCCGATCTTTGACGCCATCGAAGTCGACGACCTCCTGCTTCGTCTTGTCATCCATCTTGGTCGTGCCGTTGATCAGCTTGGCGCTGGTCGGACCCAGATTCGATCCGGCGCTGGCGGTCGGATCGTAGCCGCTGCCGGCCGCGGAGGGCCGGGGGTGGAAGTACTCGGGCTTCGCAAAATTCTGTCCGATCAGCCGAGAGCCCACCACTTGGCCGTTCGAGACGATCAAGCTGCCGTTGGCTTGATAGGGAAAGACGGCTTGCGCGATGCCCGTGATGACGGCGGGATAAACCAGCCCCGTCAACACCGTCATCACCAGCATCATCAGGAATGCAGGTTTGAGTTCTTTCAACATGTCAGGTCTCCATCATTACTTACTTGCGGCGGGGCCCCACCCCCGCCGCGAACTTACGCTGATGCCTCGCCTCGGATTCGCTTGTCCTCGGCTCGGCATGGCCGCAGGCGCTATGCCAAGTGCAATACACCCAGGATCCGGTCGATGGCCCAGATGCACGGGAACGGAGCGACGAGGCCGCCAATCCCATAGATCAATAGATTGCGACGCAGCATTTGCGCCGCGCTCTGCGGCCGATACTTGACCCCGCGCAACGCCAGCGGCACCAGCGCGACGATGATGAGGGCGTTGAAGATCACCGCTGCCAATACCGCGCTCTCCGGTGTGCGGAGAAACATGATGTTGAGCTTGTTCAGCGCCGGATACGTGACCATGAACATCGCCGGAATGATCGCGAAGTACTTGGAGACGTCATTCATGATCGAGAACGTCGTCAGCGCACCGCGCGTGATGAGCAATTGCTTGCCGATGGCGACCACTTCGATCAGCTTCGTTGGATTGCTGTCGAGGTCCACCATGTTGCCCGCTTCCCGGGCCGCTGTGGTGCCCGTGTTCATGGCCAGGCCGACGTCTGCTTGCGCGAGCGCCGGCGCGTCGTTGGTGCCGTCGCCGATCATCGCGACCAGCTTCCCGTCGGCCTGCTCCTTGCGGATGTATGCGAGCTTCGATTCCGGCGTGGCTTGGGCGACGAAGTCATCCACGCCCGCGGCCTTTGCGATC
>JBGPHH010000321.1:0-4283 GCA_041484265.1 Vicinamibacteria bacterium | reverse complement strand
TGAGCCGCACCCGGATATTGGACTGGCATCGCGCGGTTTTTGTGTACCTATTACGTCCCTCTATCCAGCGTTTTGAGCGGATCGAACAGGCTTGACCGATTGAAAACAGGCCTAAATGATGAGGGGAAGGGGGGTTCCAGCAGTTCGACTCCCGCCGCCTCCACCGTTCTTCCACGACCAGACCGTGCGCCGTTGCTGTCGTAGTGTCCGGCTCTAGCCGGACTGTCAGGCAGTTGGATCGCTGCGTCGAGCGCCGCTAGGCTCAAATCCGGCGTGGATGATTGTGGAAATCTCCACCGCCCCACGTGTTTTCTCGCTCTCCGCTCGACGACGGACTCATGCACCTGCGCCAACACCCACTCCTGACCTAGTCGCCCAGGCGCGTCACTGGATGGCACCCTGCTTGCTCCACCTCCAAGTTGCAAGCGACGGCCGCAACACGGGCCGTTCTCACTGTTCCTCGCATGCGCCAGGCAGACGTCGCCTATGAAAGTGTTGACGGTGTTCGCCCATCCCGGTTCGCGGTCGTTCTGCCGCGCCGTCCTCGATCGCTTCGACGCCGGTCTCCGAGACGCGGGGCACACGAACGAGATCGTGGACCTCTACGCGATCGGCTTCGATCCGGTCCTACGCCCACGCGACACCCCGAGCTGGCTTACCGAAACCATCCCGGATGACATGCTCGACCGCATACGGTTGCGCGAGTCCCTCCTCGACGAGGCTGGTGGACCTCTGCGACGCTTCGCACTGAAACGCCTCATCGGCGATCGGGATGCGCGGGGCATCATCCGGCTGCTGCGCGAGCGCTATCAGCCGAAAGACGTTCTGGTGCAGCAGCAGAAGGTCGCGGGGGCTGAGGCGCTGGCATTCGTGGCACCCGTGCACTTCCTGAGCTTTCCGGCGATCTTGAAGGGGTGGCTCGATCGCGTATGGACGCCAGGGTTTGCGTACGATCTCACCGCGGAGGCTTGGCGCGGCGACATCAACGGCCGTCAGCCGAAGCTTACGCACAAGAAGGCGCTAATCATCCAGACGACGATCTTCAACAAACGCGCCTATGACGCGGGCCTGCGCGACGCCATGCGCATGGTGATTGACGAGTTCACGCTCACGTATCCGGGAATTAAGAACGTCGAGCACGAATACTTCTACGCCGTGCACGGCGCCGACGACGCCACAAGGCGCGGCTACTTGGAACGGGCGTATGCCCTGGGTCGGCAGTTCTGAGGGCGGCCCGTCGAAGATTGGAAATCTCCCGCCGCTTCCACCGTTGCTCCACGATCGGGTTCATCGCATACGGCAGCCACTAGGCATGGCTGATCGTCAGGCGGTAT
Organism: Vicinamibacteria bacterium; assembly: GCA_041484265.1. GTDB lineage: Bacteria > Acidobacteriota > Vicinamibacteria > Vicinamibacterales > CAVVIG01 > 2-12-FULL-65-11. Next base: position 2,949 of record JBGPHH010000321.1, on the reverse strand, counting down.
CATCCTCGGTCTGCGTTCCTGTTCCGCGCTCGTGCCACGCAGGCAATTGGGCGGGAGCATGATGGAAACGTCGAGGAGGTGCCGCTATGTCGCGTCAGTCCGCGGTGACGTTGGTCGGGTTCTTCGGATTCGTGCTCTGCGCCGTGCCCCTGTTCGCGCAGCTTCCCAATCCCTACGGCGCGCCGATCAACGGCGATACCGCCAAGAAGGTCGCTGCCGCCGCGCTCGCCGAAACGCGCAAGAACGGCTGGAATATGGCGGTGGCGATCGTCGATCCGGCCGGTGACCTCGTCTATTTTGAAAAACTCGATGGCACGCAGGCCGCGAGCGTCACCATCGCCGTTGAGAAGGCGCGCGCGGCCGCACGGTTCAAGCGCCCCACCAAGGCACTGCAGGACCAGGTGGCCGCCGGCGGCGACGGACTCCGCATTCTGGCGCTGCCAGGGGCGGTCCCAGTTGAAGGCGGCGTGCCAATCCTCATGGACGGCAAGATCGTCGGCGCGATCGGGATGTCGGGAGGGACGAGCCAGCAAGACGGTCAGTGCGCGAACGTTGGCGCCGCGATCGTCAAGTAGTAGTGACAGCAGCGAATATCACGTGCACTTCGTGTACATCGTCCGTTGCGCGGACGGCACGCTCTACACAGGCTACGCCCGCGATCCGCGCAAGCGCGAGCGCATGCACAACACCGGTCGCGGCGCTCGGTACACGTCCGGGCGGCGGCCTGTCTCGCTCGTATTCGTCGAGCGGTGCAAGTCGCTCGGCGCCGCGCTCAAGCGCGAATATCAGTTGAAGCGCTGCAGTCGCAAACGAAAGGAAGCGCTGATCAGCCGATCGGCACGATCCTCGCGTCGCTCTCGCCAGCTTCTATAATCGATCTGCTTCCATGGACGCGCCACTCTGGGAACCATCGCGCGAGCGCGTCGAACGCGCACACTTGACACGCTTTCAACACCTTGTCGAGTCGCGCTGGCGTGTCAGCGTCTCGACCTATCACGAGCTCCACCGTTTTTCGATCGATCATCCCGACGAGTTCTGGCCGCTGATGTGGGAGTTTGGAGGCATCATCGGCGATCGCGGCGATGCGGTCGTGCGCGACGTCGACAGGATGCCGGGCGCACGCTTCTTCCCCGACGCCACCCTCAACTTCGCCGAGAACCTCCTCCGCCGCCGCGACGGCGAGGCGGCCATCGTGTTCTGGGGAGAGGATCGGGTCAAGCGCACGATGAGTCGCGCCGAGCTCTACGCCAGCGTCTCGCGCTGCGCACGGGCGCTGCGAAATGTGGGCGTGGGGTCTGGCGATCGAGTCGCCGGTTATCTCCCGAACCTGCCGGAAGCCGTCGTCGCCGCCCTGGCCGCTGCGAGCCTTGGCGCCGCCTGGTCGTCAGCGTCCCCCGACTTCGGTGTGCAGGGAGTCATCGATCGCTTCGGACAGATCGAGCCGAAGGTCCTCTTCAGCGCTGATGGGTATTTCTACGGAGGTAAGGCGTACGACTGCCTGGGTCGCCTCCCCGCACTCGTGGCCGCGCTCCCAACCGTGGAGCGCGTGGTTGTCGTGCCCTACGTGCAACAGGCCCAGGCGCTCGACCACGTGCACCGAGCGGTGTCGTGGCCCGAGTTCCTCTCAGCGCACAACTCGGATGACGTCACGTTCGCCCGGCTTCCCTTCAACCATCCGCTCTACATCCTCTTTTCTTCAGGCACCACCGGCCCTCCCAAGAGCATCGTGCATGGCGCCGGCGGCACGCTGATCCAGCATCTGAAGGAACATCAGCTCCACTGCGACATCGGGCCCGGCGACCGCGTGTTCTACTACACGACGTGCGGTTGGATGATGTGGAACTGGCTCGTCACCGCGCTGGCATCGGACGCCACGCTGCTCCTGTACGACGGCTCTCCGTTTTATCCCAACGGAAATGTGCTCTTCGATTTCGCAGATGCAGCCGGCGCGACGCTGTTCGGCACGTCGGCCCGCCTTCTCGCCGCAGTCGAAAAGGCGGGACTCGCGCCCATGCGCACGCACTCGTTGGCGACCGTCCGGACGATCACCTCCACCGGCTCGCCGCTCGCGCCGGAGAGTTTCGATTTCGTTTATCGCAGCGTCAAGCGCGACGTCCACCTCGCCTCCATCTCGGGCGGCACTGACATCGTCAGCTGCTTCGTCCTCGGCGATCCGACTGCTCCCGTGTGGCGCGGAGAGATTCAGGCGCGCGGGCTCGGGATGAGTGTGGACGTGTACGACGCGCAAGGTCGGTCGGTGCGGGAACAGAAAGGCGAGCTGGTCTGTACGAAGCCGTTTCCTTCGATGCCCCTCGGCTTCTGGAGCGATCCGCAGGGATCCAGATATCACGCGGCCTACTTCGAACGGTTCCCAGGCGTGTGGCACCACGGCGATTACGCGGAGATCACTCCACACGAAGGCGTCATCATTCACGGGCGGTCTGACGCCGTCCTGAACCCGGCGGGCGTCAGAATCGGCACGGCCGAAATCTACAGGCAGGTCGAGCAGATTGATGCCGTGGTGGAATGTCTCGCGGTGGGACAGGAGTGGCAGGGGGATGAACGAATCGTGCTGTTCGTCCGCCTGCGGAATGGCGCGACCCTTGACGAACAGCTGGCCCAGACAATCGCGGCTCGGATTCGGCGCAACCTTTCGCCCAGGCACGTTCCGGCAAAGATCATTCAGGTCTCGGACATTCCACGAACGAGGAGCAACAAGCTCGTGGAACTTGCCGTGCGAGACGTCATCCACGGACGCAGCGTAAAGAATCGCGAATCGCTGGCGAATCCCGAATCACTCGAGCTCTTCCGAGACCTGCCCGCGTTGAGAGACTAGCGCGGCAGGAGGCATTTCAGCTTGGGTCGCCATGATTACCTTTCAAGGCCAGCGAGCGGCCCGTGTTACCGGCCGCCCAAGCCAACGCGCCCATCGTCATCGTCGCGACGAAG
>JBGPHH010000320.1:0-4292 GCA_041484265.1 Vicinamibacteria bacterium | reverse complement strand
TTCTGTTTGAACAGGTAGTCGCTGAACCCGGTGAGGTACAACACCTTCAGCTCGGGCTGATTTTGTCGAAGCCGCCGCGCCAGTTCGTCGCCAGTCATCTGCGGCATCATCAGATCGGTCACCAGCAGATCGAACGCACCGAGCTTCTGGACCACCTCCAGCGCCTCGGCGCCGTTGGCCGCCAGCGTCGTCTTGTAACCGGCGCCCGTCAGCACACGATCGACGAATACTCGGATGGGTTCCTCGTCATCAACGACGAGCGCGGCGATTGGTGTACCGATGGTCTTCTTCATGTGTGGTGAACCACGCGTGCTGGTCGATTCAGGATGTCACGAACACGCGCTGAAAGCGCTGCCGCTTGGAACGGCTTGCTCAGAAAACTCACGTTCGGGTTGTTGGCATCGAGCGTCACCGCCAGGTCGGCGTACCCGGAGATGAAGAGGACCTTCAGCCCGGGCTGCCGGTCGACCAGCTGCTGGGCGAGCGTCGGGCCATTCATCCCGGGCATCACCACGTCGGTCAGCAGCATGTCGATCTGGCCCCTGTACCGATCGAAGAGATCGCAGGCTACCGCTGGCGTCGGCGCCTCGAGCACACGGTAGCCCTGCCTCGACAGGACGGCCATGACAATCGCGCGCACGGCGTCTTCGTCCTCCACCAGCAGAATAGTTTCGTTTCCGTCGACCAGGTCGGAGGCCTGCCGCCGACCGGCCGTGCCCGCCGAGACGGGCGACGCCTCTGGAAAATAGACCGCAACTGTTGTGCCTGTGCCATTCTGGCTGTCGACCGTGATGAATCCACCGCTTTGCCGCACGATCCCGTACACCGACGCGAGGCCGAGGCCAGTCCCCCGGCCGAGCTCTTTTGCAGCGAAGAACGGCTCGAACAGACGCAACTGGGCCTCCGGCGAAATGGCGACGCCGTCATCGCTCACCCGCAGCCGGATGTAATCGGCCGTCGTTGCCTGCGAATCCGGCGGCAGTTCGATCTCGGAGCGCGCGACGCGCGCGACGCTCATCCCAATTCGACCGCTCGGTGCCAACCCGTCGCGCGCGTTGAGCACGAGATTGACGATGACTTGCTCGATCTGCGCCGGATCGACATGCACAATCGCCGGCGTCGCCGACACGTCATACATGACGGTGATGTCCTCGCGGACCAAGCGCGTCAGCATCTCTCGAAGACCCGTGAGCGTGCGACCCAGGTCCACGTCCTCCGGCATCAAGACCTGTCTGCGGCTGAACGCCAGCAGTTGTTGCGTCAGCACGGCAGCGCGGCGGCCCGCTTTCTGAATCTCTTCCAGGTCGGCGCGGTCGGGATCGCTCTCTGGGCGCTCGCTCAAAAGCAGGTCGGTGTAGCCCAGGATGGCCGTCAGGAGGTTGTTGAAGTCGTGCGCGATGCCTCCGGCCAGCCGACCGATGCTCTCGAACCTTTCGGATCGCGTGAGACGCTCGTCAAGCAGGCGCTGCTCATCCTTCCCTGCCTCGGCCTCCGCACGGTGTTCGGTATTGGCCACGAGTGTCATCGACATCGACTAGGACACCATCCTGCGTGGCGCCTGACGCGAGGGCGGCGCGTCACCGGCAATCTGATGGCGATCAAGGCGACGATAGAGCGCGCGGCGGCTGATGCCAAGAACCTTGGCGGCGGCCATTCGGTTCCCCTTCACCTGCCGCAGCACTTCGACGATGTGTTCGCGCTCGATCTCCTGGAGAGGGATCGCCACGTCGGTGTTCCGCGAGCCGGCCAGGTTCACGCTCCGGCCGCGCGGCGACGCAGAGGCGCCTTCCGGCCCGAAAGAGCCGGCCAGCTCGCGCTCCGAGATGAGACTGCCGTCGGTCAGCATACAGGCGCGCTCGATCACGTTTTTCAACTCGCGGACGTTGCCGTCCCAGCGTGCGCCGAGCATGAGCCGTTCGGCTGAAGGTGTCAGGCCGGTGAGCGGCTTGTGGATCCGTTGCGCGCACTCGCGCACGAACGCCGCGGTCAGGTACCGGATGTAGTCGCGCCGATCTCGGTGTCGCGGGAGCGTCACCTCGTCTACGATGATGCGGTAGACCTGCTCGCAGCGTAAGGGTCCGGCCGCCACTTCCGCGCGCAAATCGCGGTTGGTGGCAGCAATAACGGCCACATCAACCTGTTTGGGCTGCAGCGACCCGACGCGCTGTACCTCGCCGTTTTCAAGCGCGCGCAGCAGCTTCGCCTGCACCGACATCGGCAGCTCGCCAATCTCGTCGAGGAACAGCGTGCCGCCGTTGGCGGCTTCAAAGACTCCGGGCTTGGAGTCCACGGCCCCCGTGAACGCGCCACGCACGTGGCCGAACAACTCGCTTTCGAACAATGTGTCGACGACCGCCGAACAGTTGATCGTGACAAACGGCCGGGCGCGGCGCGGCCCGACCTGATGAAAGGCCCGCGCCGCCAGCTCCTTGCCCGTGCCCGTCTCGCCGGTCACCAGCACGACCTTCGCATGGGGCGCCAGACGCTGAATGAGGCTGAAGAGCTCCTGCATCAGCGGGCTGCGCCCGAGCATGCCGCAGAACTCGAGACGCCGCGCCACCTCGCCTTCGAGCGCGACGACGTGCGCGCGGCGCTCCAGTTCGTCGCGGATCTCGACCAGCACCTGCCGGAGCCGATCGAAATCGAACGGCTTGGTCAAGTACTCGCGCGCGCCCAGCTTGATCGCTTCGACCGCGCTGTCGACGCCGGCGAAGCCGGTCATCAAGATCACTTCGCAGCTTGGCACCGACTCGCGAATCTGGCGCAGGAGGTCCAGCCCGTTGACGTCGGGCATGCGGAGGTCGACCATCGCGAGGTCCGCTGGCTTGCGGGCGAGCGCCCGCAGCGCGTCAGATCCGTTCGCGCAGGCGACGACATCGTAACCAACCTTGGCCGCCAGGCGTTCGATGACCTTCAGGACCGGCAGATCGTCATCGACAACGAGGAGCTGCGGACGGCCGACGAGTGCAGGGTTGTGCATGTGTGCCAAGACGTGCCCGCAGTGCGGGCAGTGCGCTGCCGACGGGTCGTAAGTCCACTCCACCGCCGCCGAAGCCACATCGTGCATACCAGCCACCTTCTAATAAAGGTCCGGTTGTCCAAGAACCGTACCCTGGGGGCTGGCGCGATCTCCGGCGCGTACACACCTTCTATCGGTCCGACTGTGCGGTTATGACAGGCACGGTGTGCGAGTGTGCAACGATCGCGCACTCGCGCGCGATTTAACGAGGCGCTCCCCTCCACACCCTACTTACTGCCGGTGAGTCCACCCGTCTGGCAGCAGTTTTGCTACATGAATTCGCTATGGCCCCTGTACCGCTCGAGCATCAGAAAGAGGCGCAGGACGACCTCCGTCGTCACGCTGAGCTCTCGGCTGAACTCCGCCGGCGGACCGACGAAATCTGCTCGCGGCTCCGGTGGCCGACCGGTTCGGCGGCCGACATCAGCATGCTCGAAGACATGGCCACCGACCGAATCCCCGACGTGATGCTGCACGGGGAGCGCGTGGCGCGTTACGCGCAGGCTGTGGCTCGCGAATGGGCGCTCGACGCCGAAGCCGCGCGGCTGCTCAGAACCGCGGCCCGGTTTCACGACATTGGGAAGCTGGCGATGCCTCCGGCGCTTCTCATCAAGCCCTCACCACTCACGCCGGGCGAGTGGGCGGTCATGCATCGCCATGTTGAGGTGGGCGCCGAGATCCTGTCGGCGACGCGCACCCTGGGAGACCTGGCGCCGATCGTGGCGGCCACTCACGAATGGTTCGACGGCAACGGTTATCCGCACAATCTCGCCGGGGCGGATATTCCAATCGCCGGGCGCATCATCGCGGTCGCCGATGCGTACGATTCCGCGACCCAGCATCGGCACGGTCGCTCCCGGATCGATTCGGCCGAAGGCGTGGCCGAGCTCCGGCGCGGGCGCGGCACGCAGTTCGATCCCGACGTGCTCGACACCTTCCTCGCGCTCATCGGCACGCACTAGAAGAATTGCAATCGACAATCTGCAATGCAAGTTAGAACTTGATGGATTGACGAACGGCAGTGGCGAGAACAGCTCCGAGGACGGCTGCGGCCAGAACCAGGGCGGCCACTGGCCGGTCTTCGATCGCATAGACAACCACGACGCCAATCACCACGCCGACACTGGCCGCGGGAATCGCGTCGGTGACTCGGCTCCACCGGCCACGAGGGCACCGATGATTCTCGGTGAGCGCCCCCATGCACCTCGGGCAAGTTGCCATGTCGCCCAGGATGATAACACGGCTATTTTTATCGCAGTCCGTCCAGTCGTTG
>JBGPHH010000319.1:0-4312 GCA_041484265.1 Vicinamibacteria bacterium | reverse complement strand
CTTGAGCAAATGCCGCTGTGGAGAGAAGTACGCTACCGGCGAGGGCACCCAACACTGCCAGACATCCGCGCATAAGCTGCCTCCTTGAAAGGCGTGCGGCTCCGACCGAGAGACCATGAGTGGGCGCTGCTGGCAAGCAGCGCTCATGTGACGCGCGTTACCGTTCGTTGATTTGGCCGTTCCCCCCGGTCACGCATTGCAGGCCCGGAGCGGTGGCTCCAGCCGCGCCCCCCCAGCCGCAGCAGTAGCGCGTGCAGATAGTCGGCGCGACATACGCATCCTTCAGCTTCTTGCGGTACTCCGGATACATCGTGTCGGCGCCGCCCATCACCGCTTCGAGCGGAATGTGGTACATCCGAGTCATTTCGTTGATGAACGGATTCTCGCCGGGCAGGTAACTCGGCACCGTGCCCTCGCCCTTCAGATCGGCCAGCTCGGCTTCCGGCACGCACGGGTTCGTGACGGGATTGATATTCGATGAGGGATCGAGCTTCCACGTCCGATTCACGATGTGCGGACGCGTCAGGTACACGGGGTCTTCGATGATGCCGGTAATCGTCAACGTATCGGCGTGCCTGGAGATGTGCATCGTGAAGGTCGCCTTGTCGCTCGACGGCACGCCGTTCCGGCGGAGGTAGCCTTCCTTGAAATGCGTCATGCGGGCCGTCAGCGTGTTGCCTTCCCACACACCGGTGGTGAAGCCGGCAAACGTGTGGAGCGCGTTCTCGGACGGATGCGGACGGCCGTCCATCCAGATCTTGATGACGGCCCGGTCGATCGCCGCGCTGATGTTCCAGGCCACGACCTGGCCGTTCGTGGGATCGAAGTCCGCCCAAAGCCGCAGACCCTGCGGACCGAGCACGACGTAATGCGGCGGATAGTACAGGCATTGCCGCTCGGGCAGCGACAGCGAGCTCGTCGAATACCTCAGGGCTCTGGCCCGCCCTTCGGCATTGAGCGGCAGGCCCAGATAGTCGACGACTTCAGGCCCCGGACCGCGTTCCTCCCAGTCCTCGTGCTGCAGGCTGACCCAGTTTCCGCCGAGCTCCACCTGCGCATACGCCGCCGGTACCCGGCCAAGAAGTATCGCCGCGAGCGTCAACGTCAACGCAATCGTTTTGACATTCCTCATAAGCAGCACCCCTAGAACCTCTAGCACCTTTAGAACCCTTAGAACCTCTTGCTACCATTTCGCCGAGCAGGGCGTCGGATCCCATTTCGAGCCATCGGGCTCTTTCTGAAAGTTGGGCGTCGTGACGTACATCTGTTGCAGATACTTCGGATCGTCCACATACGTCGTGATGACGATGTACTGATCGCCGTTTGGTTCTTTGTACAGGTCCCAGTACTCCGTCAGCACGGCATCCGCGCTGTAAGGGACGCCGTTCTTGCGGAGGTAGCCGGGCCGCATGTTTCTAGTCACGACCTTCAGGTCGCCAAAACGGCGGCTGCCACCATCGCTCGTGCCGGGGGCCGAGCCGGTCGTCGCCCCGCCTCGTCCGCCGCTTTCCCACTCGGCCACCGAATCGCCCTGCCACGTCGGCTTGGCCTGCGCCGGGGCTTTCCAGGCGCCGAAGTGGAACAGCCGCGTCTGCAGGCCCGCATCGGTCTCGACCTTCAACGTGTTGTCGTCCTGCCAGCTGATGCGCAGCCGGCCGGGCACGCGCATGAGGCCAGCCGCCCCGTACGATCGGCACTGTTCACCGGCCGCTTCGTCTTTCGCGGGGTCCCACGCGTCTGCCACTTTCTTGCCCTCGGCGTTGATGGGCACGCTCTGGTAGTCGCCTTTCGCCGGCGTCACCATCCGCCAGCGCCAGTCTTCCGTCACGATCGACACGAACGATCCGGTGAGGTCGATCGGCGCGGCGGCTTTCGCCGTGGGCGGCGGTGCCGGAGGCTGGCCTGCGCGGCCCTGGCCGGCGAGGAGCCGTCCCGATCCAAGCGCCACTGTGGCGATCGCCACGACGAACGAGAGGCTGTGTCGCGTCATTTTTTCACCGTCAGCCCTTTGTAGACGGCCTCCACGAACATATCGGTGGTCCACGATCCTGAATCGGAGCCGTACCGGCTCCTGTAGCCTTGCGTCGGGTTGGCCGCCTTGATCTGCTGGAGCGTCAGGCCTTTCTTGATCAGACTCTGCACGCCGTCGCGGACAATCGTCACCATGTCCCGGTACTCGACTAGCTCGGCCTGCTCGGAAACACGGCCGTGTCCGGGAATGATCTGCGTGCCGCCTTCTTTGAACGGCAGCGGGATGGACGGCACGACGATCTCCATCAGCCGGTTCAACGCGGCGATCTCGCCCTGGATGCTGCCCCCCTTGTCGGTATCGATGACCGGAAAGCGCGTCATGTCGAAGATATCGCCCGCCACCACGACATCGGATCGGCGAAAGAACACGATGCTGTCGCCGTCGGAGTGCGCCGCCGGCTGGTGCATCACCTGAATCGCTTCGTTGTTGAGGTAGAGGCTCTTCTGCTTGCGCGTGAAGGTCTCGGTCGGCCACGCGACGGTCGCGTACGGCGACTGCTGGCCGGTGGGTGCGCTCATCCTGGTCAGGACGGGCTCGGCCGCGACGATCGAAGCCGCGCCGTCATTGTTGGCGGCCGTGCCTCCGGCCACCGCGCCGCCTCCCGCATTTCCTCCAAACAACGAGCGGCCCGCCCGGGCGATCTTCTCGTTGCCGGCCACATGGTCGGCGTCGGCGCTCGTGCTGATGATGTAGCGAATGGGCTGAGTGGTCAGCCTCTTGATCGCGGCCACCACCGCATCGGCCATCTGCGCGGTGCCGGCGTCCACCAGAACGACGCCCTCCGACCCAATCTGCACGGCGATGTTGCTGCCCGCCCCGGCGATCATGAAAAAGTTCGGCTGGAGCTGCACCACCTCGAGATCGCGGTTCTGTTGGTTCTGGGCGGCGACGCCGTCGCCGAGCAGAAGGGGAAGAAAGCAGAGGACCGCGAGCAGACACGCCGATAACGCTGTCTTCATCGTTGCACCCACCGTAAGCGTCCGGTCACGTCGCGAGGATTGAACGCGCCGATTATGGATCCGGCCGAACGATTGTCAAGGGGAACCGGAGACAGACGGAAGGTCGCATGATTTCTTTGGCAAACGCTATACTCGGCGCGTCATTCTGCAGGAGACCGCAATGCCTTGGGGATGCGTCGATCTCACCGAAGAAGCGCGCTTCATCATGTCTGTCTTTGAAACCGCTCCTGAAAAGGTCCTGGACGTGGGCGTGGGATTTGGATCCTTCGGTCTGGCGTACCGATCTGCTCAACTCAGAATGGGTGCCTTGGTCGACAAGGATCAATGGTTCAGCCACGCAGACCTGATGGATCGGGAGAAGTGGGCGGGAATCCTCGACGGCATTGACGTCGTGGACTACTCCAAGTCTCCGGCATGGCTCTTTTACAACAGGGTCCACCTTGGAGAGGCGCTTCAGGTTCTCGGCTCCATGCCGACGGCGTCGTACGATGCCGTTGTGGCAAACGACATCATCGAGCACTTCGAACCGAATATCGCCCAGGCCTTTTCGAGTGAGCTCCAGCGTGTGGCCCGAAGCCTGGTCATCGTCGGCTATCCGTTGACGGTTCGTGAGGTTGGCGACCAAGGCGTCGAGCAGCACCGTGTGGTTGCCGACCCGGCAAGTCTTCTGAGCGGGTTCACCCATCGCGTGAACTTGACGGAAGCGTGGGCGATCAGCTTCAAACTGCTCGGGAGTATCAGACCCCAGCGTCAGGGGTAGCGTCGCGATGATTTCCCTCGCCCACGTCAGCAAGCAGTACGGCCGGCAGCTCCTCTTCGTCGACGCCTCGTTCCAGCTCAATCCCGGTGAGACGGTCGGCCTGGTCGGCCCGAACGGCTCGGGCAAGACGACGCTCTTCCGCCTGATCACCGGCGAAGAAACGCCAGACGAGGGCGAGGTGTCGGTTCCGAAAAAGCTCACCATCGGCTACTTCCGGCAGGACGTCGAGGAGAGCTCCGGCCGCTCGGTGCTGGACGAAGCGATCTTTGGCAGCGGCCGCGTCGGCGATCTCCATCACGAGCTCGAGCGGTTGAATCACGACATGGCCGATCCCGACAAGGCCGGCGACATGGACCGCATCCTCGCGCGCTTCGGCGAGGTGCAGGAGGAGTACGAGCACCTCGGCGGCTACGCGCTCGAAGCGCAGGCACGCGAAGTGCTCCACGGCCTCGGGTTCGACGATGAGCAGATTGATGCCGACGTGGGCCACTTGTCGGGCGGCTGGAAGATGCGCGTGGCCATGGCGCGCGTGCTGCTGGGCACACCCGACGTGCTCCTCAT
>JBGPHH010000318.1:0-4345 GCA_041484265.1 Vicinamibacteria bacterium | reverse complement strand
TATCGATCGCGCGAGATCGCGATCCGCCTGGCGATCGGCGCCACGCAGTGGCGGATCGTGCGCGGGTTGTTGATCGAGAGCCTGTTGCTGGCGGCGGTGGCGTGGGTCCTGGCCCTCGGATTCTCATGGCTCGCCTTGACGTTCTCGGCGTCTCAGGCCGCCCCGCAGTTGCCCTACTGGCACCTCAAGATGGACGTCCGCCTGCTCGGGACGCTGGCGGCCATCGCGCTCGTCACCACCGGACTCTTCGGCCTGGCGCCGGCGATCTATGCCGCGCGGCGCGCGACCGCCGATGGACTCAAGGAAGGCGGTCGTCTGAGCACACCCCCGAAGGTGCGGCGCTGGACTCACGCGCTCCTCGTCGGGCAGTTCGCCGTCACGCTGGCGCTCCTGAACGGCGCCGGACTGACCGCCAGACGGTTCTTCAATTTCTATGCGCTTGACCGCAACGTGCAGACGTCGGATGCGGTGACCACATTGATTCGACTGCCGGCCCAGACCTATGCGACGCGCGACCAGCGGATCGCGTTTCACGAGCAGCTGCAGGCTCGCCTGCTGTCGGTGCCCGGAGTGGCGGCGAGTACTGTCGCCAGCGCGGCGCCGTTCTCGCCGGCTGGAAGGCGCCAGCTCACCTCAGTGGATGGGCGGCCGACGACCGATCCGCCCCCGGACGTCATGACCGTCACCGTGGACGCCGAATACTTTCACACCGTCGTCCGCGGTCTCGTTCTGGGCGAGTCCTTTTCCGAGTTGCACGGGACTCCCGGCCACGAGGCGGCGATCGTGAACCAGCGATTCGCCGAGGTGTACCTGGGTGCCGGAAGTCCGATCGGCCGTCACTTCGAGCTTCGGCCGCCAACGGCCCAACGGACCTACCTGAGAGAAGCTGAAGGCCCTGCGCCGCCGGTGTCGGTTGCGATCATCGGCGTCTCCCCGTACATTCGACAGAGTCTGGGCGATCCAGTCCCTATGGTGTATCTGCCGTTTCGTGCCGAGGCACCAGCCGCAGTCGCGTTGATCGTGCGCGGCTCAGGCGGGTTGGGCGCCGTCGTTCCGGCCGTTCGCGACGCCGTGAACGCCATCGATCCTGATCTCGCGCTTGGCGTCGTGAGAACGCTCGACGAGCTCCGCGATCGCTCGAGGGCGCGCCCGGCCGATAGCGCGTCGCAGTTCGCGACGATCGGCGGCCTGGCGCTGGTCTTCTCCGGCGTGGGCCTCTACTCGGCGATGGCGTACGCCGTGAGGCGGCGGACGCAGGAGATCGCCGTCAGAATGGCGCTCGGCGCCCAGGCCACGCATGTGCGCTGGCTGTTCCTGAGGACCGGCTCCTGGGTCGTGGTGGGCGGGCTCGTGCTCGGCGTGCCCGCCGCACTGGCTGTCGGTCGCCTGCTGCAGACCAGTCTGGTGCGCACCGATGCTTTCGACCTCGTGACGCTCGTCGTGATGGTCGCCGTCCTCGTGACCGTGGCGCTGACCGCGTCTATCGTCCCCGCGCGACGCGCGACGCGCATCGAGCCGACCACCGCACTGCGGATCGAATAGGGATCGGCCGAGTGTCGAGCCGCGGCTCGTGGAGGCACCGATGCTAGTGGCCTGTATTGACTGAAGTACTACCGATGCGATGCGCCGGATTGCTGTAGCTCCAGCGGATCGGCTTCGGCTGTTTGTTGTAATGCCGGATGTAGGTGCGAATACGGCGAGCGAGGTCGGGTACCGAAGTGAAGATGCCTCGGGTCAACAGGTCACGCTCAATCTTCGCGAACCAGAGCTCGACTTGATTCAGCCACGACGAATAGGTCGGCGTGAAATGCAGGCGGACTTTGGGGTGGCTCACCAAGAAGCTCCGCACCGCTTGCGTCTTGTGCGTCGAGAGGTTGTCGAGGATTACGTGAATTTCTTTCATGCGCGGAGCCGCGGCGACGACATCGGCCAGGAAGGCGACAAACGCGGCGCTCGTGTGCCGCGGCACGGTCTGGCCCACGACCGCGCCCGTCCGCGTGTTGAGGGCGGCGAACAAGGACACGGTCCCGTGCCGGTAGTACTCGAACCCGTGACGTTCGGCGCGCCCCGGCGAGAGCGGCAGTACCGGATCCAACCGGTCCAAGGCTTGAATCGCGGTCTTTTCGTCGACGGCAAACACCGCCGCATGGTGGGGCGGATTCAGGTACAACCCGATCACGTCTGCGGCCTTCTCTTCGAACCGCGGATCGTCCGACTGCATGTAGCGTTCAAACCGATGCGGCTGCAGACCGGCGCGTTGCCAGGCTTTGGCGACGAGGTTGTGCCCAATCTTGAGTACGCGCCCCAGCTTCCTCGTGCTCCAATGCGTACTCCCGTCGGGTGGCGCGTGTCGGGTCTTCTCCAACACGCGCGCTTCCATGGCGGGCGTCAGAATCGTCGGCGGCTGGCCCCGATACCGTGGCCGCAGGCCGTCGAGTCGGTCGTCCAGAAATCGTCGACGCCATCGATTGATGTAGTCCCGGTAACACGGCACCGCCGCTTCAATCGACGAATACGACTCGCCGTCGGCCAGCATCAGAATCACGCGCGCGCGGCGCGCGTCCTCGGCGCGGATCTTGAGACTGCGTGTCCGGCGTTGGAGTTCAGCTCGTTCATCGGTCGTCAATATCAGCGCCATATGGCGCGACAGGGTACCAGTACTTCTTTAGTCAGTACAAGCCCCTAGAAGCACGACATCTCGTGAAACGATTCTTCGGTGTCACCGTCGTCAACGACGTGAGCTTCGAAGTCCGTTCCGGTGAGGTTGTGGGATACCTTGGTCCGAACGGATCTGGGAAGAGCACGACAGCGAAGATGCTCACGGGCCTTCTTGAAGCGTCGGCGGGCGCAGTGCTCTTCAAAGGTCAGGACATCGCGCGCGATCCTGTCAGTTTCCACCGGCGCCTCGGTTATGTCCCCGAAGAGCCGAACCTCTACTCCTTTCAGTCGGCGACCGAGTATCTCGAACTCGTCGGACAGCTCCGCGAATTGCCGCCCGTGCTCCTGGCTCGAAAGATCGGCGCGCTGCTCGAGCTGTTTGGTTTGTCGCATGCCACGAACCAAGACATCGGCTCGTACTCCAAGGGCATGAAACAGAAGGTGATGATCATTGCCGCCTTGCTGCACGATCCGGACGTCCTCATCCTCGACGAACCTGACTCGGGCCTCGATGTCACAGCGACGCTGGTGCTGCGCCAGCTCGTGATCGCGCTCGCCAAACGCGGCAAAGCCGTGCTGTATAGCTCGCACGTCCTCGAGTTGGTCGAGAAGGCATGTGACCGAGTGGTCGTGATTCATCGTGGGAACGTCGTGGCCAACGATACTGTCGAGGCTCTCCAGCGTCTGATGAGGCGCGGCTCGCTGGAAGAAGTGTTCTCGCAGCTCGTTTCTCGCGCGGATCCTGAACGAACGGCAGCGGACATCGCCGAGGTGGTCGTCGACCATGCGTGATCGCCTCCTCATCCGCCATTTCCTGTCGCGTTTCCTCGAACATGACCTCATTTCGCCGAACGCCGATCGACTTGGGGTGCTGTCGGCTCTCGGTGGGGCGCTGGTGGCCGTCAGCCTGTTTATGGCGTTTCTGATCGCGACCCCTTATGTGTTCTCCAACGACATGCCTCCCGAGATCGTGTCGCTCAATTCGCTTGACGACCGCTTTCTGTTTACGTCAGCGTCGATGCTGGTGATGGCACTTGTGGCGGTCGCCCAATGGGATGCCCTCGCGCTCGACGCGAGGGACACCGCGGCTCTCGGCGTGCTGCCGATTCCGCGAGCCGTGATCGTCCGTACGAAGTTCATGGCGGTCGCGGTGCTGGCCATCGGCGTGGCTCTCGCGTGGAATCTTGCGCCGACCCTCTTGCGGTTCGTCGCGGTGCCTTCCAAGTTGGGGGTGAGCCTCAGGGGCGCGCTGGCCCTGACCCTGGCTCACGGTGTGACGACCTTTGCCGCCGGCGCGTTCGGCTTTCTCGCGGTGCTCGGCCTGCGCGAAGTGATGTCGGCCATCATGGGACAGGCCCGGTTCCAGCGGATCTCTGCCGCCTTGCAGGCCGCTCTGATCGTGGCGCTCGTGACCTCGTTGCTGCTCCTGCCAGGCGCCTACACGGGCGTGGCGCGCAACTGGCTGGCTCGAGGAGGCCTGACGTCAAAGGCCCTTCCTCCTCTGTGGTTCGTCGGACTGCATGAGACGCTTGCGGGTTCTGTGAACGACCGGCTGCCGCGCACGCACCCGGAGCGCATGCTCGTTGTCGCGGAACGCAACGCAACCAACCTGTATCGCAGCTTGTGGCCGCTCTATCACGAGCTGGCGTTGATTGGGATTGCGGCGTTGGTCATCGCCGGCGTCGTC
>JBGPHH010000317.1:0-4345 GCA_041484265.1 Vicinamibacteria bacterium | reverse complement strand
TTCGTCGAGCAGCCGCCGGTGTTGCGCGGGGTCGGTGCCGGCACGCGCGAGCACTTTGATGGCGACGTCGCGCTTCAGGCGCGGGTCGCGCGCGCGATAGACCTCGCCCATCCCGCCCACGCCCAGGAGCGAGACGACTTCGTACGGACCGAGGCGACTGGGCGGTTGCGTGGCCACGTTCGGCTTGCCGATGAAGTTACCACTGTACGCCGCCGATGTGGAGGCGACCGTCCAGCCGGGGCGCGGCCGCCCCCCCCCGAATCGCTTTGCTTCTGCTAGTCGCCCACGCTTCCGTCCTCGTGGACCGGCCGCAGGTTGTGCTTGTAGATGTATGTCGCGATCTCGCGTCCCAGACGACCACCAGCCTCCTGGTCGAATCGAAAGTGGATGCCTCCGTAGACGCGCGCGTCGTCGACATCGTCGGTGATCTGTTTGAACGTGGTGTAGTGCAGGATCACACCAGGCACGGCGGGGTTCGCGATTGTTATGTCATGGCCGCCGGCACCGTAGATCCGCCGCATGATCTCGGCCGCGCTGTTGCTCCCGCTCGCGTGATTGGACGGATAGCTTGGGAAACACGGCGTGACGATGAACGGCGCAAATGTGAAGTCGGGGTCGGTCTTCGCGTTGCCATCCACGTCGCCAGCCCGAATCGCCGTCTCGGGCCGCCAGAGCACGTAGTGGTACTTCGTCCCGAACGACGCGACGAGGGCATCGTTGCTGGCCATGTTGAGCAGGGCCAGCGCCCGCGCGTTCTCCGGCAGCGAGCTGCCCTGCGCGACGGCGATCTGCCGTGCGGCCAGGTTGAACACAAAACTCGGCGAGGACGGGGCGAAGAACCGCGCCACGTCGGCCCGATCCTGCGGGCGCTCCGTGCTCGTCAGGCTGCCGACGGTCTTGACCTCGTTGAAGTCCTTCGCATACCTGTTGCTGGTGAGCGCCGGCGGCGGATCCGGGAGAAACTGCTCGAGCCATGCCTGGCTGCCGGGGTCGCTCGGGATCCCGAAGGGCGTGATCCGTTGCCACTGGAAATTGATGCCACCGGCAGCAGGGCAACTCGGCGTGGTCTGCCAGACGCCGGGATCGGACGACTGGGGCGCGTAGAACTCCTGGGGTGATGAGCCGTCGCCGACCCGCGAAGCGATCATTTGCGCCGCCGCCGCCTCGCCCGTCGCGATGCCATTGGTCTTGGCAGAGCCGTTCGGTATCGTCGCGAGTGACGCCGCGTAGGCCGGGTCGAGAGCCGCGTTGCCGGGGAAGTAGTTCTTGAGCACTCTATATGCAGCCGCAATCGCTGCGGCGTCGGCCGATGCGCCCACCGGTGCGACGACCGTCCCGAGGTACGGCTCGTACTGGTGAGTGATCGCGTTGACGGCCTCGAACACAGCGAGCTGGGTGATCGACATGTAGCGGGCCTGAGCGAACGGGCTCTGACCCTGACTGATCAAGGTGGTCACCGCGATCAAGTTCCAATCCAGCACGACATCAGCCTTTGCGGTCATCGGGCTGCACACCAACAAGGCAACGATGGCGACGGCAGTACGTAAGCGGGTCATACACTTCCTCCTAGTGAGCAGCATTGTCGTGGCGCTGGCTCTGTCAGTCGTGAGAAACTTCCGGGAAATTCCCTGGATTCCTAGCGGTGCAAGGGGAGACGGGCGATTCAGCGGTTTCTGAAGGGTACGAGGGAGACCAGACGGTCCCAGAGCGTCGGCGACGGCTCGAAACCCTCGAGCAGCCAGACATCCGAATGAACGCGCACGATTGAGGTGAGGAACGTTGTTGCCGAGACGCGCGTGAAGCCCCTCACGGGTTGCCCGGAAACCGGCAGCGGCATGAAATCGGGACCGAGTACGCGTTCGGTGCCCGAGCGAACGTCGATACTGGTGAACGTGAGGTGCTGGAGATCGTTGCTCTGTCTGATGCCGTACAGCCGCCGGTTGTCGTCGGACCAGGCGAACGCCAGCCAGGGCTGCTCGTGCAGGACACGCGTCGATTGGCCGTCTGGGGATACGACCGAGAGGCCGCTCTGACCGTTGTACGCGATCCACATCCCGTCGGGCGCCCATTGCACCGGCGATAAGGGAACGATGTCAGATACCACCGCTTCGAACGGCGTCCTCGCGCCCACGCGCATTTTCGCCAGCGACGCGCCGCCCGCCCCAAGGTTGACAATTTGCGCGAAGGCGACCCAGGCGCCATCCGGAGACCAACTCGGCGAATCCTGCGCAAGGGCGGCGCCTGGTGTGAGCTCTGCTGGAGGACCGCCCGCAACCGGTGTAATCCAGATTCGGTATCCCTCTGAACCCGCTCGACTATAGGCGATTCGCTGCCCATCGGCAGAGAACGCCGGCGCGCTGAGCAGGTAGGTTTCACTCACGCCAAAGTCGCTCGGCGTCACGAGTCGCTGCTCGAAGTCGCCATTCTGACTGCGGAGCCAGATCTCTTCGTACCCGGCTCGGTCTGTGACGAAGGCCATCCTGGTGCCCACTGGCGACCAGGCGGGGTCCATCTCGTTGCGCGAGGTGGCGAGCACCGGGACGGGCGAGGGGTGCTCGATCGAGAGCTGATACAGATCGTTGTCCGCCTGAGCCAAGGTCAGTGCCGCCCGGGTTCCGTCAGGCGAGACGGCTGGATTGTTCTCGAGACCACTGCTCGTCGTGAGAAGTCGCGGGGCAGCGCCCTCGGTGTCCAGCAGCCACAGATGCGTGCCGGGCTTCGGGGCAGGCAACGCGCTCAGTACTCGACGGCTGTCGGGCAGCCAACTAAAGGCCGGCGCGAGACCCGCAAGGTCCGCGACCGGCGTAGGCACGACGTACGGCGCGGCATCCCCCATGGGCACCACCCAGAATTCAGCGTGCAGCAGCCGGCTCTTCTCACCATGCTCGACCCAGACGCCCAGCTTCGAGCCGTCAGGCGAGAAGTGGAGGGTCGCCTGTACGTAACTTCCCGATGCAAACGCCGGACGTGTATAGGGCACGGGCGGAGACCCCGGCGGCGACGACAACCACAACTTCATACTTGAGTTGCGCTGGCCTTGGAAGAACGCCAATGTCTTCCCGTCAGGTGACAACGCGGCGCGGTACACGTCTTCCATCACGATGTCTGGCTCACCTCCGGAGACCGAAGTCCACCAGAGCCCATCGCGGTCGCGAGCCTGCGAGATGTAATAGAGACGCGTGCCGTCGGGCGACCAGAACGGGTCGCGGCAGTTGAATCCCTTGTGCGTCACCTGCTGCCGCATGGAGGACTCTACGCTCTTCGTGAACACTTGGAGGACGCCGTCGACGTCAGCGACATACGCGAGTGTCTTGCCGTCGGGCGACCAGGCCGGCGATCCCTGATAGCCGGCGTCGGTGGCAAACGGCGTCCACTGGTACCGATCCAGTCTGATGTTGCCGGAGCTGCTGGCCACGCGGACGAGCAGGCCAATCGCGGCGATCCCGGCAATTGCCCCTATGGCGGCCGTCGCGAGCACGACCCTACGGCGGCGGCGCGCGGCCTCGGGAGCGATATCCGCCGGTGGGGTGAATTCCACCACTCGGTCGCGCAGCGTGCGCAGTTCGCGCGCCAGGTCGGCGGTGGCGTCATATCGCTGGCGCGCATCTTTCGCGAGGCATCGCTCGATCGCCCAGCGCACGGGCGCCGGCACCTTCGGATTGAGTTTCGCGATCGGCTCCGCCTCATCGTCGAGAATCGCGGCCAGCACTTGCGCGGCCGTTTCGGCGCGGAAGGCGCGCCGCCCGGTCACGAGCTCGTAAAGTGTTAGCCCGAGTGAAAACTGGTCGGTTCGGAAATCGACGGCGGCCCCACGCGCCTGCTCGGGACTCATATACGGGACCGTACCAACGAGCAGCACCCCGCCCTGGCTCACCGTCTCAGCGTCGGCCGCCGCCAGATCCGATCGCCCGACGAGCGCCAGCCCGAAGTCCAGAATCTTCACGCGGCCGTCGCGGGTCACCATCACGTTCTCGGGCTTGAGGTCGCGGTGGACGATGCCCGCCTGGTGGGCGGCGGCCAGCCCGTCGGCCATCTGCACGGCGAGATCGAGGACTTCGCGGATGGGGAGGGGCGCCCGCGAGGCGACGGTGCGGAGCGACGTCCCTTCGACGAGCTCCGAGACGACAAACGGGACGCCGTTCTCGGTCCCGACGTCGTAGACGGTGACGATGTTGGGATGGTTGAGGGCGCTCGCCGCCTGCGCTTCGTCGAGCAGCCGCCGGTGTTGCGCGGGGTCGGTGCCGGCACGCGCGAGCACTTTGATGGCGACGTCGCGCTTCAGGCGCGGGTCGCGCGCGCGATAGACCTCGCCCATCCCGCCCACGCCCAGGAGCGAGACGACTTC
>JBGPHH010000316.1:0-4388 GCA_041484265.1 Vicinamibacteria bacterium | reverse complement strand
GTGGCCAGGACGAAGAAAGGCAACGGCAGCTCGTAGCGGTGGCCACGCACCGTGCAGCACAGTTCCTGCATGGCTTCGAGGAGCGCCGACTGCGTCTTGGGCGGCGTCCGGTTGATCTCGTCGGCCAGCAGGACGTTGCCGAAGATCGGGCCCTGCACGAACGTCCAGCGCCGGTGGCCGGTCGTCGGATCCTCCTCGATGATGTCGGTGCCGGTGATGTCGGACGGCATCAGATCTGGCGTGAACTGGATACGCTTGAAGACGAGGCCCAGCGTCTGGGCGATTGTGCGCACCATCAGCGTCTTGGCCGTGCCAGGTAACCCCGTGATGAGGCAATGGCCGCCGACGAAGAGCGCCGTAAGGATTTGATCGAGCACGTCATCCTGGCCGACGATGGCCTGGCGAACCTGGGTGAGGATGCTGGCTCGAACCGCGTGGAAGCGGTCGATGCGTTGTTTCAGTTCAGCCGAGTCGAGGGTCATGTCAGCAACGGGCGTAGGCATGGCCAATAGTCTCAGTCATAAGTACTCATAGCGCAACCCGGAAGAATGTCATAGATTTCTGCCGTAGAATGACGGCGACCGTTTTCAACGGCCACGAGCCTGCAACGAAAGGATAGGGATCATGCGAAATCACCTAGCCGCCGCCATCGCCGTCGCGTGCCTGACCGGTACAGCAGCGGCGCAAGCGCCGCCGCCCGCGCCGCTCCAAGTGCCGAACCCGACCTACACGTCCATTGCGATGGAGATCAACGTGAACCGTCCCGCGCCGGAGGTCTGGAAGCGCGTCGGCAAGTACTGCGACATCGGCGAGTGGCTCCAGATCCCATGCACGATCATTTCAGGCAAGGACGGTGAGTTCGGCGCCGTGCGATCCGTCGCGAATGAAATTCTCGTGGGAAAAACCGAGCTGTCGTACGTCTACACGCAGCCCGTGCGCGAGGGGCGGATCTACAACATGTATCACGGCACGCTCGAAGCGCGTCCCGTGACGGCGACGACCTCGAAGATCGTCTACACGCTGTTCTTCGACAACTCGAATCTCCCCGACCAGGCCGCGAAGGACGCGGACACCGCGCGGCGGCGGACGCAGTTCATGCGGGGGCTCGAGAACATGAAGATCCTCGCCGAAGGCGGCACGCTCCCGGCTCCACCGGCTCGCGGCGGGCGCTAGCGCGTCAGTTAGGCCGACGTGGTTGGGCGTCTTCGATCTGTAACAGCAGTCTCTGTGCGGGCCGGTATCCTGGAGCGGCCTCGAGCGAGGTCAGCACGTTCTGTTCCGCTTTATCGAGCTGACCTGCGGAGAAATAAGCCAGAGCGAGGTCGTAGAGGGCTCCGGCCTTGTCCAGCGGATTGAGGGCAACGACCGCCGCGTACTCGCGGATGCTGCCCGTGTAATTCTTGTCCTTGAGCCACAATTCACCGAGCCGGTGGTGAAGGTCGCCGTCGATTGGATAGATCTCGAGGAGCGTCTCCAAGGTCGCCTCGGCCTGGGCGGTGCTGCCCGCCTCGAGCTGCAAGGCCGCGAGCTTCTTGAGCGTGTCTGGATCGGCGCCGCCGAACTTCTTGTAATCGGCGAGCACGGCGAGGGCCGCGGGTTTATTGCCCTTTGTCGTTTCGATGTCGGCAAGGAACGTGTAGGGGCTCGCGTCCCAGACGTACTCCGGATACATGGCCCGCGCCGCCTGACCTTCCGCCTTCGCCTCGTCAAGCTGTCCTTTGCCGAACAGATCAACCATGGCCTTCATATGGCCGCGCCACTCGTCGAACTTGTCGGGGATGGCGCCGACCTCGCGATACTCCCAGTCCAGGAACTGACGATCGAACTCCTCGGCTGATATCCCGAGCGTGTCCTGAATCACTTGCGGCGTGGAGTCGTTCTTGGCGAAGGCGTGCACCATCTCGACGAGCTTGTCCGCGCCCCACCGAATCTGGATGAAGTCGCACATGCGTGCGGCCTCGTAGTACGACACGAGGACCTGGCCCTCATATTCCTGGTGTACGAATCCACGGTCGAGCGTCGCCACCGGCAGCAGCTTCTTGGCTTTCAGCGCGACCACGATGTCTGGCGTCAGACGATCGGCCCAGGCGGGATTGGCCTCGCCCTCTTCGTGGACCGCAAGGCCCTCAGCGAACCAGCGCGGCACGCGGAAGTTGGTGGCGGTCAGCACGAACACGTGGTCCATCTCGTGCCACAGCGTGCTGGCCCAGTTGAACGAGCCCGGCTTTCTGCCCGACGGGCTATCCATCGCGATGACCGTGCCGAAGGTGACCCCCAGGGCGCCGAGACCAGGGAGCCCCGTGACGCGCACTTCGAAGTCAGGGTGATCGGGATATACCTCGAGCTGCACGGGCCCGGGCAGCGTCATCTTGTACTTTGCCGAATAGACGGCGATGGCGCGCTTGGTCATCTCGGTGAAGTACGGCCGGAGCAATTCTGCCTCTTTGGTGTTGAGCTTCAGGATGAGCGTGTCGTCCTTGAAGGTCGTGAAGTTCTTGTAGCTGTCGAGCAGCTTCAGGCTGTTGGCCGTGGCCGCGTTGCGGTAGCCGTTGTCGTAGGCGAGCTGCAGCTGACGTTTCGGCTCGTCTTCCTGACCGAGGCGCATCAGATTGATACCGAGCTCGGAGCGCGCGGACCACAGACGCGGATCGAGATCGATGGCCTTCTTGTAATACGCGACGCCCTCCTCGTACCGCCGGTTAATCACGAGGTTGGCGGCCACCAGTGCGAAGCCTTTGCCGTACGACGGGTTGACCTGGAGCATCTTCTGCAGCCAGGTGTCGGGCGACCGATCGGCCAGCAGCTCCACCGTCGCGTGAATGGCCATGGCGTCGAGCGCCTCGGCGCTCGCCTGCAGCGCTTCGTCCGCCTCCTTGGCCGCCTGCGTCCAGTTGGAATCTTCGATCGACAGGTTGGCCCCGAGCTCGTGCGCTTCGACCAGCTTAGGATTGAGTTCAAGAGCCTTGTTCAGATATTCGCCGGTGTGGGCATCGAAGCCTGCGGCGCTGACGAGTGCCAGACCGAGATACGCGTCGGCGTTCTTTGGGTCGCGCATCAGCGCTTCCTCAAACAGATCGGTGGCGGCCTGTTCGTTGAAACGCTCGTGCATCAGACGTCCCCAGCGGACGCGGTACGACGCGCTCTTGTCGTTCTGCCCGACGGCCTCGCGGAATTCGTTGTTCGCGTCCTGGTACTGTTCCAGGCCCCAGAAGCCTTCGGCGCGCAGATAGTGATCGGCCGTCCGTGTCAGCGCTGCGTAGCAGGCCTGGGCGTCGGCGCGGCGCCCGTGCCGGACGAGCGTCGCGCAGGCGGCTGGGGATAGTGTCGACCCTGGGGATGCCGTCGAGGGCGCCGCGCCTGGCTGGGCCTGAGCCACCGCGATTGCGATGGCGAGGAGCGCGCCCGTCACTTGTCGAGCTCCGCCTGGACGCGGGCCAGATCGACGAGCAGCGCTTTGAGCTGCCGGTCGTAGACCTGCGGCTGCATCGCGGCCTTCTGGTACTTCAGATTGTCGATTTGCCCTTCGATGTCTTCCTTCTTGGCCAAGAGATCCCGTTTGGCCGGATCCAGCGCGGCGCTGCCGGCGCCACCCAAGCGAATCAGTGAGAGGCTCGCGAGCAGCCGTCCTTCGCCGCCTGCCGACTCGCGGACCGGCTCGCCGGTGCCGGTGTCTTCGAAGATGGGATGCTCGGTGGCGAGGCGTTTCTGCGACGTGTAGAAGTCGGCTGTCTTGCGTTCGGCGTACTGAAACGCTTCGAGCGCGCTCACCGACTCGTTCTTGTCCACGTCCGCCGCGGGATCCTGAAAGGCCTGGACGAAGAAGCGTGCGAACACCGTCGCGTTCTTTTCGGTGCCGCTCTTGGTGGCGGTAATCACCGCGCGGCCTTTCCGCTGCAGCGCCGCCATCCCGCCGCCGCTCGAGCTCGTCGTGTTCACGACCAGCTGGCGCTTCGATTGAACGGTGTTGCAGAGGCGCGCCAGTTCGACGGCCGAGATGTCGGGACCGACGAGGTTGAACTTGTACTCGACGTTGTCGTACGAACCATGGCCGACCAGAATCAGGACGAAGTCGTCCTCCGGCCTGGCGGCCTTCGCCACCTGGCCCATCACATCCTCCAGACGGTCGCGCGTTGCGGCGTCGTCAGAGAGCGTGAAGACGTGAACGGCGGCGCCGGACGCCTTGAGTACCTTGTCCAGCTCGTTGACAGCCGAGGTGAAGCGCTGCTGGTAGTCGACTTCGCCTGAGAGACCGCTCACGGCGACGTAGTAGATGTCGGCGTGCGCGAGCGATGGCAGGACGAGCGAAAGCAGCAATGCGCCAATAGAGATCCGGGTGTTCATACGATTCCCCATTTGCGCCGAAGCAACCATTCGGTGGCGCGCAGGAG
>JBGPHH010000315.1:0-4392 GCA_041484265.1 Vicinamibacteria bacterium | reverse complement strand
CAAGGTACTCACGCCGCTCTCGCCGGTCGAAGCCATGGAGCTGCTACTCTCGAAGATGTCCAAAACGAAGACCAATCAGGAATTCCTCGCCTCGATGAGCAACGGGAAGGGATAGGTTCGCAGGGTTCACGAGGTTCCCGCAGTTCACACCGTTCCCGTGGTTCATCGCACATTCGGCCGTTTGGGCTGGCCCGTCTCAGAAATCGGGTACGGCATGTGGGGCATGGGCGGATGGACCGGATCGAACGACGAGGAGTCGCTCCTCGCGCTGGACCGGGCAATCGCGCTCGGCTGCACCTTCTTCGACACGGCGTGGGTCTACGGAATGGGACGGAGCGAGAAGCTCCTCGGCCAGGCTCGCCGAAGCCGATCCGGGGCGCGTGTGGTCATCGCGACGAAAATCCCGCCGAAGAACATGCGGTGGCCTGGCAGCGCCGAGTATTCGATTGCGAGCACGTATCCGCCCGATCACATCCGCCAGTACACCGAAAAGAGCCTGAAGAACCTCGGCGTGGACACGATCGACCTGCAGCAGTTCCACGTCTGGAGCGACACGTGGGCGGCCGACCGCGGATGGCAGCGGGCCGTGGACGATCTCAAGCGTGAGAAATTGGTGCGCGCCTTTGGCATCAGCGTCAACCGCTGGGAACCGACAAATGTCTTTCGCGCGCTCGACACGGGACTTGTCGACTCGGTGCAGGTGGTCTACAACATCTTCGACCAAGCCCCGGAGGACGAGCTGTTTCCGTACTGCCAAGAGCACAACATCGCGGTTATCGCGCGCGTGCCGTTCGACGAAGGCAGCCTCACGGGGACGCTGACGCGCGACTCTCGCTGGCCGGAAGGCGACTGGCGCAACATCTATTTCACCTCAGAGAACCTGGACGCGACGCTGGCGCGCGTGGATCGACTGCGGCCCCTCGTGCCCGAAGGCATGGACCTGGCGGACCTGGCGCTGCGGTTCATCCTGGAACATCCGGCCGTCAGCACGACGATTCCAGGGATGCGCAGGCCCCCTCATGTCGAGCGAAACCTGTCGGCAAGCGACGGCCGGCGCCTCCCGCCGCGCCTGCGCGACGCGTTGCGCGCGCACCGCTGGGACCGGACCGCGGTTATTCAATAGGCGATCGACACCCCTTCCCTGCCTGGCGGTTGGACCTGCCTGCTATAATGGGGTTTTCCCGGTTAGCCCAAGGAGTTCGCTGTGAGGGAAGGCATCCACCCGAAATACCACGAGGTTGAGGTCCGCTGCGCGTGCGGCGCCACCTGGAAGACCCGTTCGACCAAGCCCCAGCTGCACCTCGAAATCTGCTCGAGCTGCCACCCGTTCTTTACCGGCCGGCAGAAGCTTCTCGACACGGAAGGCCGCGTCGAGCGCTTCACGAAGAAATTCGGCGCCCAGACGTCGGAAAGCCGGAAGAAGGCCGCAGCTGCCAAGACGGCCAAGACGAAGAAAGAAGCGGCCTCGGCTGCTCGGTAAGGCTCAGGGCTCAAGGCTCAAGTCACACGTCAGACTTGAGACTTCAGACTTACGCATCTTGTTCTGAATCCTCGCCAGGCGGTGCCGGACCGCTTCGTGCCAGCGCGGCTGCTCGCCGTTCTGCAGGCTGCGCAACGCAAACGCCTGGGCGGCAGCCAAATCTCTGACGCGATGCTCGTGGTGGATCGCGAGCGCTTCGGTCGCCTCGCGGACGATGTGCGGCGGACAGCCTCGGATATCAAGCAACTGCTGCCAGGACACCGCGGCTTCGTCGTGCCGACGAGCACGGCGCGACAACAGGGCGAGGGCGCGTAGCGCGTCGCATCTGACAACTGGTAGCAGGCCGCTCGCCGCGACCGCACTCGCGTAGGCGTGTCGCGCCCGCGCTTCGAGACCGGCGCGTGCGTACACCGCGCCCAGGGCCAGCGCCTCGCAGGCGTCTCGCGCCGCCTGCGGCCCCACACGCACGAGATCCAGCAGCCGCGCCGTCAGGCCCGCGAGTGACAAAAGGTCCAGCCGGTTGTGCTCGAGCACATCAACGAGCGGCCGCGCGTCACGCGATCGAATGAATTGAAAATAACGTCCGGGGATTTCGAACCCAGGCACGTCTCCCGTGCGAGGCGCGCCGAGGATCTGCTGCTCCAGCGCGATGAGCGAGCAGGCGTTCTTTACTCCTCGCGGGGCCCCACTTCTATCCCTCCCGACAGAACGTCGCCGGTCTTCCCCACCCCAGAACCGCCTGGCTGGATGGAGTACGTCGATGTGCGGAACGCTCACGCCGGTCCACTCGAGCCGGTGGAACAGATACCGTGTCTCGAGCACGGGCGCGTCGAAGGACTTGCCGTTGAAGCTGACGAGCGCACCCGCCTGGGCGATCTCCTCAGCAACCGCCGCGAGCAAGGGGCGTTCGTCAGCAAACCGTGTTAACAGCAATTGACGGGTGATGAACGCGCCGAACGCGTCGAACCAGCCGAACCCGACGAGAAACGCGTGCGTTCCGGCTCCGCCGCTCAGCCCTGTTGCTTCCAGATCGAAGAAGAGGAAGGGAGGCTGGGCGGGGCTTCCGCCAGTAATGAGCGGGGCTTCCGCCGATCCGTCGGCGAGCCTTGTCGCGATTGTCCCGACCGACTCACGTCCGTACTTGGCGGACGGCTCCTGCTTCCGTTCGACAACGAAGCAGGAGGCGCTGTTGTACTGGCGCCATTCGCCACCCAGGACGCGCTCCAGGGTTCCGAGTTCCGGGTTCAGAGTTCCGGGTGCTCCGGCTCGGGTTCCGAGTTCGGGGTTCGCCGCACGTCTCGCAGAACCGAGAACACCTCGTAGCCGATCGGCGAATGTCGACGACTCCATCTCAGGCGCCGGCCGTCTCCGCGAGCAGGAGATCGAGAATCCGCAGCGCCGCCGTCTTGGCCAAGGGGCCGGTGTTGCCGATCGGCCCGACGCATCCAGGACAGCCGTTCTCGCACTCGCACTCGGCCACCAGTCGCCGGGCCGCGGCGAGGAGTTCCTGATTCATGCGGAACAGCGGCTCGCTGAAGCCGATACCGCCCGGGTAGTTGTCGTAGATGAACACGCGCGCCGAAAGAGGGTCTGGATCCGAATCGATCGAGATTCCGATGTCGTGCCGATCGCACATGAGCAGAAGCTGCGCGATCTGTCGCATCGCGAACGACAGGCCGACGACACCGTCGCGCCGATCGCCAGGGGCGAGCGGCAGCTGTCCCATGACTGAGGCCGGAATGGTCAGCCAGTACGACGTGGTGTGCATCTGCTGTTCAGGCAGATCCAGCTCTCCAGACCCGACGTTCTCGTTCGTGTAGAACTTGATCTTCTTGAAACCGACCACGCGCGAGACGACGCGGACTTCACCGTGCGCGGAAAAGGGGTCGGGAGTTGTTTCCGTAAACTCGTCGAGAATCGTGACCTTCGCGTACGTGATGGCGTCGGTGTAGTAGTCGCAGTCGATCTCACGGACGAACGCTTTGCGCCCTTCGAAATCGAGCCGCTCCACCTGATACAGCTTGCCTTCGACGATGTAGATGGCTTTGGGGTGCAGGGTGGCAGGACCGCTCGTAAAGTCGGTCTCGCCGATGACCCGCGTCTCGTCGGTGATGTCCACAATGACGAAGTTATCCGACGACACCGAGCGCAGGCTGACCGCATCGGCTGGATAGGACTCGTTGGTCCAGGTGTAGCCCGTGTCGGCCTTGTGCACGAGACCTTGCTCCGCGAGGACGCCGAGGACTTCCTGCACGTCGTGTTTACCGAATGCCTCTGACGTCGTGAACGGCAGCTCGAAGGCCGCACACTTCACGTGATCGACAAGGATGTGCAAGTTGTCCGGATCGATCAGCGCGCGCTCCGGCGACGCGTCGAAGAAGTACGACGGGTGGCGCACGATGAATTGATCGAGCGGCGCGCTGCTCGCCACCATCACCGCCGCCGACCGGCCGGAGCGGCGCCCCGCACGCCCGGCACGCTGCCACGTCGCGGCGATGCTGCCCGGATATCCGGCGAGCACCGACACGTCGAGCGCGCCGATGTCGATGCCCAGCTCGAGTGCGTTGGTGGCCACCACGCCGCGAACGCTGCCGTCCCGCAGGCCCTTCTCGATCTCGCGGCGCCGGTGCGGCAGGTACCCGCCGCGGTAGCCCCTGATGGGCTCTGGCCCGCCGGGCATTCCTGCGAAATCGTCCTTCAGGTACGTCGTCAGGATTTCGGTCGATAGCCGGCTTTGGGTAAACACAATCGTCTGAAGATGACGTTTCAGAAACTCGGCCGCAATACGCCGCGTCTCGCCCAGATACGACCGCCTGATTCCCAGCTGACGGTTGACGATTGGCGGATTCACGAACACGAAGAACTTCTCGCCACGCGGCGCGCCGCTCTTCTCCACCAGTTCGAAGGGCTGT
>JBGPHH010000314.1:0-4397 GCA_041484265.1 Vicinamibacteria bacterium | reverse complement strand
GTTGAGACGAACGTCCAGTCGATCGAAGACCGTTCGACTCCTGCCGGTGCCATGGATGGCGTCGAATTCTGGCGGATCGAGGAACCGATCCGTCCACAGTCCGGTCGCCGACACAAAGTTGCCGAACCGGCCGCTCCCGATCCCGACGTTGATGTCCGCGGTCGGGCTTTTGAACGAGCCGTAGCCGAATGTGACGCTCCCGATAGGCTTCAATTGATCGAGCCCCGACTTGGTGGTCACCCGCACGACGAGGCTGTCTTTGTCGCCGAACTCGGCTGGCGGCACGCCGGTGATGATCTCGAGTGATTGGACCGCACCCGGCGACAGCTGATTCGAGTAGATCCGGCTTTGTTGATCGGTAATCGGCTGGTTGTCGATCGAGAACTGGGTCTGCGCGTGATCCCCGATGGGATGGAAGAAGCCGTTGGAGTCGGCCACCACGCCCGGCGAGGCCTTCATCACGACCGCGTTGAGGCCCGACGCGCTCGCTTCGAGAGGGAGCTTCGCGATCGCGCTCTGATCGACGTCGGTGTGCGCCGTCGGGTCGCGTTCGAGCAATTCGTCCGCATGGCCGACCACGGCGACGGTCTCCGTTGCGCCCTCGAGCTTGAGTGCTAGATCGAGCGTGATGGGCACGGAGCTTCTGACGTCCACGTCCTGCTCCAACGGCTGGAAGCCTTGCGCCGCGATTGCCAGGTGATAGGGATTCGGCGACAAGTTACGGAAGACGAACTTGCCCGTCTGGTCGGTGGTCGTGTCGCGCTTGAACCCCGACACCGGGTTGCTAATCGTGACGGTGACCGCCACCATGACACCGCCGGTCGGATCTTTGACGGTGCCCTGCACGGTCCCCGCGCCACCGAGTCCTTGCGCCGACGTCACCGTGAGTCCAAGACCGACGCACAGCGCCACATGCACACCAATACGTACGAGTCGCCACCGCCACGGCGTCACCATAAGACCTCGATTCGAAAAGGAACAATGATTGGTTCGCGTTTCAATCTGTGGACGGTAACAAGGTCGCCGTCGAGCGGCGACAAGAAGTCAACAGACCGTCCTTTTCTCGCGGTGGACATCTGATTACGGCGAACGAGTAGCTGCAGGACGTGTCAAGCGCGTGGGCCTGGGTTAGCTTGATGGTGCGATGGGCCAATTCTTATGGATGTGTTCCCTCGATCGCGCATCCGTTCGTTGATTGTTTTCGACCGCTCGTACGATTCGAGCAACCGACAGCAGACTTCCTGTTTCAGACATCGGCTCAATAGGCGTACTGTAGCGACCACCATGAATCTCGGCGCGCTACTGAATCTGGTCGGCCTGAGCACGGGCGTCGTCCTCTACTCCATGCTGCTCGCCATAGTCGTGCGCGCACGCCGCACGCCCAACGCGCATGGTCGATTGAATCCCCTGCTCCTCCTGACCTCTGTCCTCGGCCTCGTGTGGAATTCATGTGCCCAAACAGTGTACGAACTCCCGAAGGTCGGGATCATGGGGCCCTTTCTCCCTCGCTGCCTTGGGTTACAGGCCCCTGGATTCCTTCCGGCGGTCGTGGTTCGTTCGGTACTACGGGGCGAGCGCGATGACGTGCAGGGGACGGGCAGGCACACGTTGGCCGGCGTCGCATACGGCGTGAGCGCGGTCCCAGGACTCTTGCATGTGGTCGCCGCTGTTGGCGATGAGACAGTGCCGTCCGCCATTGGCACGCGCCTGCTCACGTCTACATTCGTGGCGCACGTGGTCCCGCTGTTCGCGGCGACGCGCGCGACCAGCCAGGCTCCGCCTCGACCATCAGTATGGTCGGGGCCGCTTCTCTCTCGATCGAAAGCACCGGTAGGATGGGCACCACGGTGACACTGCGCGTGCCCCTCACCCTCATGGTCTCAGACGAGGCCGAGACCGGGCAGGTAGCCGTCTGAACGCAAGCGCATCGCTTCGTGTGGTGGTTGTTGACGACGAGCGACCGGCTCGGTCCTTTCTCCTCGCGCTGCTCCGGTCGTTCGATGACGTCTCGGTGGTCGGCGAAGCCGCATCGGGGCGAGAAGCGATCGCGCTGATCGAGAAGGAGAAGCCCGACCTGGTCCTGCTCGACTGGCAAATGCCAGAACTCGACGGCATGGGCGTCGTACGGATGCTGAAGAAGCAGGCGATGCCGCTCGTGGCCTTCGTCACGGCGTACGACGAGCACGCGGTGAGGGCATTCGAGATCAACGCCGTCGACTACCTGCTCAAACCGGTGGACAAGGCACGCCTTCGAGAAACACTCAACCGCGCGCAGGAACGACTGGAACACGCAGAGATCGTGGCCGAGCAAGCCTCGCACGTGGGAGCGGCTTTCGACGCGTACGAAGCGTCGGCCAAGCCACCGTATCTCGAGCGCATCCCCGTTCGGCAGCGCGAGGAAGTGGTCATTGTCCCGGTTCATCAGATCGCGTCGATTGTCGCCGACGGCGAACTGCTCAACATCACGACGATCCGCAACGAGCGCCACACGATTTCCTATCGGCTCAAGGATCTGGAGAGCCGGCTCGACCCGGCCCGGTTCGTCCGCCTTGGTCGAGGCATCCTCGCCAACGTCGATCTAATCGCCAGGGTGAACAGGATGCCCGGCGGAACGCACGTAGCGACCTTGACGAACGGACAGACACTACGTGTCAGCCGCTTTCAGTCGCGTATCCTCCGCGAGCGCTTTCTAAGACTCTGAACAAGTGATCGATCTCAACCGGTGCCGCCAGCAGACCATCTATCGACTCGTAATAACAACCCATTGAAAATCCGACGACTGATATGCCCTCGGCGCGTAGGGTTCCTTTCAAGGACGCTTCATGGGATACCGTGCTTCGCCGGACGCGCCGCACACGTTGGGCTCACGCCGCCGGAGTGTGTACCGAGGGTCGAGGAAACGGCTGCAGCGCATCAGATTCCGAGGAAATTGGTCGGTCGCACTCTGGATCGCTGTCGTCGCGATGCTCCTCGCCGTGGTCGTCGGGGTGGCTTGTCCGACCCCCACTGCCGCACAGCACCATCATGCTCACACTACGAATTAATGACCGTGTCCGAACCTGAAGCCATGGCGCTGGCCGCCTTGGCGCGGTGGGGGAGACTGGCAGTTCTCAACTTGTGGGAACCAGGATCATTGGCAAAGTTCTAAAATCGTCCTCTACGGCGCACCATTCCTTCGTTTTCGCTGGTTGGAAGATCAGTTCGAAGGCCTTTCTGTCAGTGACCGCGTGCTTGACTACGCACTGTGTTGGCGTAGTCGACCTGGTGCAGGGGACGTGTCGCGCTGCGCTGAATCAAGGGGCGCACGACCGCCATGATAATCAGCACGAGGCCGAACGTACACACAATCGTCGCACCGGTCGGGAGGTCGAGCCGCAACGAGAGGTACACGCCCAGCGCGGACACAATCGTGCCCATCGACCATCCGATGGCGAGACGCTTGCCGATGTGCTCCGCGTACAGCATCGCCGCGACTGACGGCACGATCAAGTAGCAGAAGACGAGGAGCACGCCGGCAATCGCCACCGACGAGGTCACCACGAACCCGAACGACGCGTAGAACAGAAAATCCCAGAGCCTGATCGAGATCCCTTCAGCTTCGGCACGCTTCGGATCCATCGAGATCGCGAGAAACTTGTGACGGAAGATGTAGTGGAAGAGGCCGATCGCGCCGTAGAGCGCCGCCGTCTTCCCCACGTCCGGCCACGACACCGCCAGGATGTTGCCCACGAGCATGTCCTTCAGGTGCTCGCTCTCGGATGTCGCCTTGCTCATCGCCAGAATCGCCGCCGCCGAGGCCACGGCGTAGCAGATGCCGATGATCGCTTCCTGCGGAATCCGCGCGCGGTGGCCGCGAATGGTCGAGAACACCAGCGCGCCGATGAAGGTGAACGCCAGGCTGATCCAGTACACGACGGGCGCGTGAGGATCGCCTTTCGAGAACGGCAGCAGGATCGCGATCGTCGCGCCCAGCGCCGCGATTTGCGCCAGCGACAGGTCGACGAAGATAACGCCCCGCTCGACGACGTGGACGCCGAGATACGCGTGAATGCCGGTGAGGATGAGGCTGGCGACGAACGGCGCCGCCAGGAACGCGAGCATTGACGTATCCACTACTTCGCTCCGCTCTTCTTGATGGCCTCGACGAGCAGATTGATGTCGTAGTCGAACAGCTTGAAATAGTCTGTGACCTCCTTGACGCCGCCGACCGACGGCGGCAACACGAGGACCTCTGCACCAGTTTCCCGGCCGATGGACATCGGCGTCTTTAAGTCGAAATAGGGCTCGACGACCACCAACTTGACGTTCTGTCGCTTCATCTCGTTGATGAGGTCGAGCGTGTGTTGGGGCGTGGGCGGAATACCCGGACGCGGCTCGACATAGCCCATAATGTCGAG
>JBGPHH010000313.1:0-4405 GCA_041484265.1 Vicinamibacteria bacterium | reverse complement strand
GAACGCGGCCACCGTGATCGGCCCGCGTTCACGGATTACGTCGGCAATTTGAAATCTGAAATCAGAAATCTGAAATGCCTGCTCAGTCTTTCTTCACCGTCACAAACACCTGAGAGCCATTGCGCCAGATGAGCAGCTGCGCCAGACGGCCCGACGCAATCTTTTGCAGCTCGCGCCCGGCGGCCGCCGCGCTCGACACCGCAGTGTTGTTGACCTTCAGGATCACGTCGCCGGGAGTAATGCCGGCGATGCCCGACCCGCTGTCCGGATCCACATCGGTGACGAAGGCGCCCGTCTGATTGCCCGGGATTTGCAGCCGGCGCGCGACCTGCGGCGGCATGTCCTGGAGCGTCAGGCCGAATCCCTTTTCGCTCTGCCCGGCCGGCGGCTCGGCGCCGCTGCCGTTGTTGTTGCGAGCGGTCCGCTGATTCTGCTCGGCGTCCAGATCCAGCTCGTCGATCGTCACGTTGAGCGTCTTCTCTTGCTTGTTGCGCAAGATCTTGAGCGGGACCGTCGTGCCAGGTCTGGTCGAGGTCACGTTCTTTTGCAGATCGTCGGTCTTGGTGACCGGCCGGCCGTTGTATTCGATGACCACGTCGCCCGGCTCGAGGCCGGCCTTCGAGGCGGCGCCGCCCGGCACGATGGCAGCCACGATGGCCCCCATACGGCTCTTCAGACCGAAGTCCTCAAACCCCTCCCGTGGGACCGTCTGGATCTGCACGCCGATGCGGCCGCGGACCACCTTGCCCTCGCGCAGCTGCGGCAGGAGCTCGCGGACGGCGTTGCTCGGTACGGCGAAGCCGATGCCGATGTTGGTCCCCTCCGACTGCGAGTTGGTGATGATGGCCGTGTTCATCCCGATCACTTCGCCACGCGCGTTGAGCAGCGGCCCGCCGGAATTGCCGGGGTTGATGGCGGCGTCGGTCTGCAGCATTTCGTTGCTGCGACCGTCGGTGACCGGGAACGGTCGCCCGGTCGCGCTGATCACGCCCACCGTTACCGAATACGTGTAGCCGAAGGGATTGCCGATGGCCATCACCCAGTCGCCGGCCTGCATCTGCGAGGAGTCGCCGAACTTGACCTCTGGCAGCGCGCGGTTCGGTTTGTCGACCAGCTGGATGAGCGCGCTGTCAGTCAGCCGATCGTGGCCGACGAGCTTGGCGACATAGAACACACACTCTCCAGACCCGCAATTCTGCTCGTTGTCGCCGAAGAGCGACACCTCGATCTTCGTCGCGTCCTCGACGACGTGACTGTTGGTGAGGATGAAGCCATCTTTGCTGATGATGAAGCCCGTGCCGGAGGCGCGGGTCAACTGCTCGCGCGGGCGCTGCGCGCCACCGTTCCCGCCCTGTCCTTGCCCCTGCCCCTGCTGTCCGCCACCGAAGAACCGCCGGAGGAAATCGTCGGGCGTCGTACCGCCGCCGCCGCCGAAGAAGTCGGTCACATCCTGCGGTTTCGCCTTCATCTCGGTCCTGATGTAGACGACCGACGGCGAGACCGCCTTTGCGACGTTGCGGAAGGTCTGAGCGTCGATGGGCCCGGCCACTGGCGCGCTGTTCATGGGCGGCGCCGCAACGACTTGGGCAGACGAGTCGGGCGTCAGGCCGAGCCTTGAGCTGATCACCATGCCGACCGCCATCGATGCGACCGCGATAAGCAGCCCGTAGAAGACCGACGTCTTGCGCGTGGACATTTCCCCTCCCTATTCCAGTGTCAGGATTGCCTTCTGGACCAATCCCGTTACGACCGCATCCTGCGGCTCTACAATCATATTGATTTCCGACCGTACTCCAAAATCGTCAAAGTACACGCCCGGCTCGATCGTAAAGCCGGTGCCGACGAGCAACCGACGGTCGTCGTGGGTCTCGTAGTCGTCCATATTGACGCCGTTGCCATGGACCGACTCGCCGAGGCTGTGCCCCGTGCGGTGAAGAATCTGGTCGCCATACCCTGCGCTCCGCAACACCGAGGAAGCAGCGCGATCCACCTGCCACCCGTGCAGCTCCTGACCGGCTCGCGCGGCCCGCTCGACGAGCGCAATGGCCGCGTCGCGGGCCGCGCCGACGGCCGCGAACGCCCGCGTGTACCGTTCGGGCACCTGGCGGCCCGTGTAACCCATCCAGGTGATGTCGGCATACACCGCGCCCGGACGATCGAGCTTGCCCCAGAGATCGAGCAGCACGAGCTCGTTTGCGCGGATGGCGCGATGCTGCGACGCCGTCGGCAGATAGTGCGGGTTGCCCGCGTTCTCGGCAGCCGACACGTTCGGCTCCGCGTCGCTCACCAGCCCTTCGTCGCGGAACCAGCCGGCCATCAGCTGCTGGATGTCGTACTCCGTGGTCGGCACGCCCTCGCGCGTGCGCGTCGCAATCGCATCGAACGCGCGGTCCTTGATCGCGTAAAGCTTCTGTGAGGCCTCGCGGTGTGTGGCGATCGCAGCCGCATCCCACACGGTCGCGAATCGCTGGACCAGGTCGCCCGACGACACGACCTCGACGCCCAGCTGCCGCACCAGCTCGACCGTGCCCGCGTCGACGCGCGAGATGTACGGGATGGCGCACTTCGGCGAGTACTCCATCGCGACGCGCCGCGCGCCGCCAACGAGGCGCCGCAGGCCTGCTTCGAGCGCGTCGCGCCCGGCGTAGCGTTCCACGGCGCCGGAAAGATGCGCCAGCGTGTGTCGCTCGATGGCATGGACAAGCCCGCGGGGCTCACCGCTCGCAGGAATCAGATAGTACCAGCGCCGTGTCGCGAGGTGCCCGCCCTGACGGCCGACGCCGGTAATGTCGGCGGCAATGGGGTTGATCCCGCGAAAGTCGTACAAGAGCCACGCGTCGATCTTCTCGGCGCGAAGGGCCGCCTGCACGGCCACCACGTCGATCGTCGTCTTATCCACAGCGGCTGAAGGCACGGACACCGAACCAGTATACCCGCCGACACTGCCGGGGTCGTTTGACAAGTTGATGACCTAAACGGTCTACGACAGGGGTCTATAATCGAAGTCACGGTTACGACCGCCGCTCCAGCCACGTCATTCCATTGAGGTTGCTATGCTGCTCGTACTGCTTGCCGCGCTCGCACAGGCCACACAAACACCGGCGATGAGAACGATCGAACGAGGCGCGATGAGTTTTGTCGATGTGCCCCGTCAAGTCACCGCCCGCACGGGCACCGAATGGGCAGCCGCGTGGCGGGCGCATGCGGGCGACCGCCAGGTGCCCGTCGTAGATTTCTCGAGAGAGATGGTGGTCGGAGTCTTCCTCGGGACGCGCCGGACGTCCGGCTACGGCGTGGAGATCGTGAGGACGCGCGAGGAGAACGGCGCGCTCATCGTCCAGTACGTCGAAACGCAGCCATCACCCCGCACCGTCACCGCGCAGGTCATCACGATGCCCTATCACCTCGTGGCCATTCCGCAGCGAACGGGCGAGGTGAGGTTCGAGAAGGTTGATAAGTGAAAAGGAAGAACTTAGAACTGAAAAGCAGACAGCCCTTTCGCTGTCCTTTTAACCTTTCAGTTTTCATTTTTCACTTTTTCCCCGCCGGCGCCGGTGCCTTGCCCGCTTCTTTCGTGTCGTCGACCAGCTTCTTGACTTGCTGCGGGTTCTTCGCCACGCCGTTGGCGTGGGTGAACGCGTAGCCATTCCGGGCCATCCGCGGGTTCCACGGCGTTTCAATCGTGATGGTCTTGACCTCCCCGGGCAGCAACAGATCGGTGAGGAAGCCCTTCCCGCCGATGATGATCTGTTCCTTGTTGTCGTACCAGGTCTCGTCGATCGTCAGCCGCGCGATTGGCGCCTTGGATACGTTCTTGACCTGAACCTTCGTGATAATCAGGTTGCCGACACGCGACGGCACCGGATAGATGAATTCAATGGCGGCGTCGCCCCTGACGGGCGCCGTGAACTTCCGGCCCGCCAGGATCGGCTTGAGGTCGGGAGCCTGAGTGGCCTGAGCCAGGGCAGAGCCGGCCGCAAGGCCAAGACCGACGAGCGTTGCCGCGAAGACGAAGCGCGCGCGAACCATATGTCCTCCTGCAAGAGACGGGCGACCGCTGTGAGCAAGCGGCGGAATTATACTCACATTTCGCCGTTCCAGTCCTCCGGCTCGGGATTGACCGACCGGAAGATCTCCATGTGCCACTTGCCGCCGCCCCAGGGCTCGATCACCTCGGCGGCGACGACGTCCACGAGCAGCTCCGAGAAGAGGCGACCTTCGGGATCCCCTTCGAGGTGATAGGCCGGTTCATCCCAGCCGAAATTCGGGTAAAGCATGATCGTGAGGAACAGATCGTACCCGTCGTCGACGACGATGAGCTGGCCGCACGGGCGCTTGATGGTCGAGTGGTAGACCAGGTATTTTTCGGCGCTGTGCGCGCGGATATAGCGTTTGAGGGCGAACT
>JBGPHH010000312.1:0-4421 GCA_041484265.1 Vicinamibacteria bacterium | reverse complement strand
CGCCGCCCAACGGGAGAGGCGGCCGCGGCATGCTTCGCTTTGGGGGTGGCGGCGACGATAGCGGATACACAAAAGTGCCCGCGAGACTTCAGTTCGAAGGGAAGGACTGGGGTACGCTGGCCGTGCGGTACAAGGGCAATTCCAGCTACAGGGGCGCGCCGAGTGAGCTCAAGCGCTCTCTCAAACTCGATTTCAATGATGTCGATAAGAACCGGACGTTTTTCGGGATGTCGACGGTGAACCTCAACAACAACGCGTTCGACTCGAGCCAGATGCGCGAAGCGCTCGCGTACGACGTGTTCCGGCGAGCGGGCGTGCCGGCGCCGAGAACGGCGTTTGCGAAGGTGGTCATCACCGTTCCTGGCGAGTACACCCGGCAGTACGCGGGCCTCTTCACCGTGGTTGAACAGATCGACCAGACGTTTTTCAAGGAACGGTGGGGCGCGAAAGTGGGTGTGCTGGTCAAGCCGGAAGGGCTCAGGGGCATGCCCTACCTCGGCGAGGATTGGGCCAGCTACGAGAGATGGTATGCCTCAAAGGTCACGGCGAATCCCGCCTCGGCGGCGCGACTCATTGCCTTCGTGAAGTTTGTTAACCAGGCGTCCGATCAGGAGTTCGCCAGGCGGATTGGCGAGTATCTCGACCTGGACGAATTCCTGCATTTTCTCGCCGGAGAAGTCGTGCTGGTGAATACGGACAGTCCGCTCGCCATGAACCATAACTATTGGGTGACCGTTCAGCCCGAGACGCAGAAGGTGGTCTGGCTCCCCTGGGACATGAATATGGCGTTCGGCGGCTTCATGTCCGGCGACGCCGACCTCAGCCTCCATCGGCCATCCGCGGTCGGGATGTTTCCCCTGGCGGATCGCCTGCTGGCGATCAAGGGGATGGCTCAGCGGTACGACCAGATCGTGCGTGAGATGGCGACGACCAATTTCACCGTCGGCCGGCTTGGCGCGCAGATGAAGAGTGCAAGTGCGGCCATCCACGACGCGGTCGCGGCCGATGAAACCACGACCGTGGCAGGCTTCGAGCGCAACTTCGTAGAGGATCCCGCGTCTGCGGCTGGCGGCCCTGGGACATTTGCCAACTTTGGCCGGGGCAGGAATGCACCGCCCCTGCGGCGCTTTGTCGCCGACCGGGTTGAGTCGGTCGTCGAGCAGCTCGATGGGAAGCGCGAGGGCACGCCCGGTCGCGGCGGACGGGGGGGCTTCGGCGGCCCAGGCGCCGGCTTCGGCAGAGGTCTACAGTTCCCTCCGAATTAGCTAGCGCGGCGGGGTCGGCGCCGGTGCTGGCGGCGCGGCCGGTTGTTGCGGCCCGCCGCCGCAGTTCGCTGGGCATCGCTCGGGACGGACGAACGCATCCTTCAGTTTCTTGCGGTATTCCGGATACATCGTGGCGGCACCCCCGAGCGCGGCCTCTACCGGGATGTGATAGAGCGTCATCAGTTCATCGACTGCCGTGTTCTTGCCCGGCAGGATGTGCGGCACGCTGCCGTCTTCCTTCGTGCCTTCGAACGCCGGCGTGCACGGCGGGCCGGTCGGCAAGAGCGGGGCGGCGTCGACGCTCAGCCGGAATGTCTTCGACAGCATGTACGGCTCGGTCAGGTAGATGGGATCTTCGACGATGGTCAGCACGGTGAGCAGGTCGCCGTGCCTGATCAGTCGCATCGTCATGACTTCTTGATCGCTGCTCGGCGCGCCGTTGCGCCGAATCGCTCCGGCCTTCATATGTGTCGTCGTGGTGACCAGCGTGTTGCCTTCCCATTTGCCGGTCGTAAAGCCACCCTGTAAGTGCCGTGCATTCTCGGACGGATGCGGACGGCCGTCCAGCCAGATCTGAGTGGTGCCGCGATCTTCGAACGGACCAATGGTCCAGGCGATCGTCCTGCCGGTGACCGGATCCAGTTCGGGCCAAATCCTCAAGCCCCATGGGCCCATCACGATGTAGTGCGGTGGCCAGAACGCGCACTGGCGTTCGAGCATCGAGTATTGCGACGCACTGTAGCTCAACGCCTTGGCGCGGCCATCTTCGTTTAACGGCAGGCCGGTGTAGTCGACCTGGTAGGGCCCGGCTCCACGCTCCAGCGCGTCTTCGTGCTGGATCGATACCCAGGATCCTGACAGGTCGGATTGGGCAGACGCCGACGTGACCGTCGCGACGGTCAGCAGCACCAGTGCCAGCCATGTGGAGAGCCGCTTCAGAGTGTGCATATTGCGATCACCAAATCGAAGAGCAGGGCGTGGGATCCCATCCAGAGCCGTCAACCTGTTTCTTGAACTGAGAGCTCACGACGAACGGCTGCGTCAAATAACGCGAATCGTCGACGATCGCGGTGACGACCAATACCTGATCGCTATTCGGCAAGGTTCCGAGATCGAAGTACTCGGTGAGACCCGCAGCTTCGCTATAAGGAACGCCGTTCTTCCGCAGGTACCCGGCTTTCATATTCGTTGTCGTGACCTTTAACCATCCGCCGGCCGCCCCTGGAGCCGCCCCGCGGGCAGGTTGCGCTTCCCATCGAGCCGTGGAATCGCCTTGCCAGCTCGGATCCGATTTTCCAACCGACGCTTCAAACTTGAGGACTCGCGTCTGTGTACCGGTGTCCATGTCCAGCCGCAGCGTCTTGTCGTCCTGCCACGTGATATGAATCCGCCCGGGCACGCGCAGGCTCGCCGGAGCGCCGTACGACTTGCACCGTTGACCGGCGGCCTGATCGGCCTCCGGATTCCACGCGTCGGCCACTTTGCGCGCCGCGGCGTTCATCGGTACGCCTTGGTAATCGCCTTTCGTCGGGGTCACCATGCGGTAGCGCCAGTCTTCGGTGACGACGGCGACCCAATAGCCCGTCAGATCGATCGGCGCGGTCGATTTGGGTGTCGGGGGGCCAGGCGTCCCGTCGCCCTGGGGCGCGCCCCTGCCTTGGCCGTGTACGGCCACCGGCAACACGAAAACGAGTGCGGCGAGCAGCGCGTATGCGGCCTTCATCTCTTGACCTCTTGAGTGAGGCTCTTGTAGACCGTCTCGACAAACATCGTCGTCGTCCACGGACCAGAATCTGCGCCGTAGCGCCGTGTGAACCCCAGTGTCGGAGAAGCCGCCTGGATTTGGGCCAGAGTCCTCCCGTCTTTGATCAGCGCTCTCGTCCGATCGCGGACGATTGTCACCATGTCGCGATAATCCGCCACGTCGATCTGGTCGCAGATTCGGCCGCGCGCAGGGATGACCACCGTACCGTCGTCGCGCCAATCGAACGGCACCGAAGGAATCGCGAGCTCCATCAGTTTGTTCAGGGCGTCGATTTCTCCCTGCACGCTCCCGCCAGCGGCAAGATCGATCATGGGGAATCGTGTGGTGTCGAGCACCTCACCGGCGACCACCACATCCGAGCGGCGAAAGAACACCATGGCGTCGCCATCGGAGTGGGCCGCAAGCTGGTGAAGGATCTCAATTCCTTCGCCGTTGAAGTACATGGCCTTCCGCTTTTCAAAAAACGGCTCGGTCGATAGCGCCGCCGAGGCAAATGACGGAGTGCCCGGCGCCGATGCACTCATCCTGAGCAGGACCTTCTCGGTCGAGATGATCGTGGCGATCCCGCCATTGGTCATGGCGACCCTCTGGGCGTTGTTCTCGGTGTTGAACAGGGTTTGACCGGCTTTGGCGACCGTCTCGTTGCCGCCGACATGATCCAGGCCGGCGCTCGTGTCGATGACGTAGCGAATCGGTTGATCCGACAGCGTCTTGATCGCCGCCACCACGGCGTCGGCCTTCGCTGCGGAGCCGGCGTCGACGACAATCAACCCATCCGGTCCCACCTGGACGCCGATGTTAGCGCCAGCGCCGGCGATCATGTAGAAGTTCGGCCGGACTTGCAGCAGCTCGAGTCCGCGGACCTGGATCGAGGTCGCGGCTTGGCTCCCTGGGCCCACTGAACGTTGTTGGGCCCGGGCGACATTGCTGACGCTGCCCACGCTGGCCGCGGCGATCGCGGCCGCCATCGCTACTGCACTGCGAGTCCTGGATGTCATCTGACCCCCGTCTGGATCCCGGATTGTAGCGTGCCCGGTCATCGGCGTGGACGGAACTTTCAGCGTGCGCGAATGCCGCCTGCCTCGTGGACGACCTTGCCGTCGACGACCGTCAGCACCGAGCGGATCTTCTTGATCTCGACATCGGGCACCGAGAAGTAGTCGCCGTCCAGGACGGCCAGGTCGGCGAGCTTGCCCGGCTCGATCGTGCCGAGCCTGTCCTCCATCCGCAGGTGCCAGCTGCTCTCGCGCGTGCGAAGGCGGAGCGCCTCCTCGCGCGTGAGGTGCTCACCGGGGTTGACCTGCTGCCCGTACGAGTTCACGCCGGTGACGACGTAATAGAGGTGCAGCCACGGGTTCAGCGGCGAGATGTGGGTGGCGTTGCTGAAGAGG
>JBGPHH010000311.1:0-4463 GCA_041484265.1 Vicinamibacteria bacterium | reverse complement strand
TGACAACGACCAGGTCGGCGCCGTCGCGGCAGAGGTTGGCCTTCGCGAACGGAATCATGAAGTCTTTGCCGGGGTACACGCCCTTGTTATAGGTCTGCCGGTAGAGATGCTTATGCTCGAGAAACATCACCGGGTCGTCACACCGGATGGACGTCCGGAGGAGTCCCACGGCGTCGACGGCAGTGGACGGGTACGCGATGCGAATCCCAGGGCAGTGCGCGAAGATGCTCTCGCCGGACTGGCTGTGGTACGGGCCGCCGCCGCGCAGGTATCCGCCGATTGGGACGCGAATGACCATCGGACAGGAAAACGTGTTGCCTGACCGGTACCGCAGCACGGACATCTCGTCGCGAATTTGCATCATCGCCGGCCAGATGTAATCGAAGAACTGAATCTCGACCACTGGCTTGAGCTTCCGCGTCGCCATCCCGACGCCGCGTCCAACGATGTTGGCTTCAGCGATTGGCGCGTTGAACACGCGGTCGTCGCCGAACAGCCGCTGCAGATCGTGCGTGACCTTGAAGACCCCGCCCTTGCCGGCGACGAGCGGCAGCGCGTCTTTCCGGCTTGCGTCCGCGACATCCTGCCCGAAGACGATAATGCGCGGATTGTGCGCCATCTCGTCCTTGAGCGTCCGGTTGATGAGGGTGACCATCGTGTGAGGCTCGCCCTCGGGGTGGGCGGGTGTCTCGAAGGCCGGCGAGGTGGGATCGACGTCAGGCGAATAGACGAACAGGGCGGCGGTATCTTTCGAAGGCTGCGCGGCCTTCAGCGCCTCGAGCGCCGCCTCGCTCACCTCGCGCTCGACGTCGGCGGCCATGGCCGCGAGATCAGCGTCGGTGGCCAGCTGGTTCGCGCGCAGAAACTCGGCGAAGCGGGTGATGGGATCGCGCCGCGCCTCGGCCTCGCGCTCCGCCGGCGTCTTATACAGCCTCTCGTCATCGGTGTGCGAGTGCGAGTAGGGACGGATCACGCGAGCGTGCACGAGCGCCGGACCCTTGCGCTCGCGTACGTAGGCCACCGCCTCACGCATCGCGGCGAGACTGGCCAGGAAATCGGTGCCGTCGATCGAATCCACGTGCAGGCCCGGGAACGAACGCACGAGCCGAGAGACGTCGCCGCCGGGTGTTTGCACTTCCACTGGAACGGAAATCGCGTAGCCGTTGTCCTCGACGAGGACGAGCACCGGCAGGCGCTTGGTGCACATCGTGTTGAGCGCCTCCCAAAACTCGCCTTCGCTCGTGGCGCCGTCGCCGAGTGAGGTGTACACAACCTCGTCTTGGTGAAAGCGTGTCTGGCGATCCGGGATGTCAGAAATTCGGCCGTACAGGACGCCGGCCTCCGCGGCCCCGACGGCTTGAAGCACCTTCGTGCCGGTGGCGCTCGAACCCGAAACGATATTGAGCCGGGGTTGGCTCCAGTGGGAGGGCATCTGCCGTCCGTGGGAACTCGGGTCGTCTTTCGCGCCGACGCTGGCCAGGAACATCTCGAGTGGCGTCAGCCCGAGTTGGAGGCACAGGGCGCGGTCGCGGTAGTACGGATAGAACCAGTCGTAGCCGGCCTTGAGCGACATGCCAGCGGCGACCAAGATGGCTTCGTGGCCGGCGCCGCTAATCTGGAAGAACGTCAGGCTCTGCTTCTTGAGCTGGATTTCCTTGTCGTCGATCTTGCGGGAGAGGAGCATGCAGCGATGGACCTGCAGCAACTCAGCGTTTGTCAAACCGCTCGATTGACTCGCGGATGTACCTGACTGATTCGGGGATGCGCTCGACGGAGTCCCGCCGGGTGCACCGCGTCCGTTGACGACGGCCGCCTTCATGCGGGCCGGATTATAGCATCGAGGCCGGATCGGATATGCTCGTTTGGACGTGAGCGTTGGCGCCGTTCGGCTTCACCGGTGGGACGAAATCGCCCTCGAGAAGGTCACCGAAATGCTGTCGCGTAAGATGGTGATCGGCGAGCGCGAGATGCTGGCGCAAGTCTACCTGAAGCGGGGCTGCCTCGTGCCGGTGCACTCGCACGCGAGCGAGCAGATGACCTACGTGTTGCAGGGCGCGCTGCGCTACATGATCGCCGGCGAAGAGATTACGGTCCGCGAGGGTGAGGTGCTGCACATTCCGTCCGGCATCAAGCACCAGGCCGAAGCGCTTGAAGATACGTTCGAGCTCGACGTATTCAGTCCAATTCGCGAGGACTGGCTCGAACGCGGCGACGAAGAATAGGACAGAAGCACATGGCTGCATTGGTGCCGCTCATCATCGTCGTGA
The DNA here is from genome assembly GCA_041484265.1 of Vicinamibacteria bacterium. Lineage (GTDB taxonomy): Bacteria > Acidobacteriota > Vicinamibacteria > Vicinamibacterales > CAVVIG01 > 2-12-FULL-65-11. Next base: position 2,196 of record JBGPHH010000311.1, on the reverse strand, counting down.
TCCTCGTGGTGTGGGCGATTGCGAGCTACAACCGGCTCGTGGGATTGCGCAATCAGGTGTCGAATGGCTGGCGCCAGATTGACGTCCAGCTGAAGCGCCGCCACGATCTCATCCCGAATCTCGTCAATGCCGTGAAGGGATCGATGGATTTCGAGCGCGACACGCTGACGGCCGTCATGGAAGCGCGATCGAAAGCGCTGACAGCCACCGGGCCCGCCGACGCGGCGATCAAGGAAGGACAGCTTACGGGCGCGCTCGGGCGGCTTCTCGCCGTGGCCGAGAATTATCCGACGCTCAAGTCGAACGACAACGTGAAGATGCTGCAGGAAGAATTGTCTGCGACGGAAAACAAGGTTGGATTTGCGCGGCAGTTCTATAACGACATCGCCACGAATTTCAACACCGCCCAGCAGGTGTTTCCGATGAGCCTTGTCGCCGCGTCGCTCGGGTTCAAGCCCGCCGAGCTTTTCGAGATCAACGACGCCGCGGATCGCGCCGTCCCCGTGGTGGACTTATCGCGAAAATAGACACAAAGGACACCAGGGACACGAAGGTTCAACCAAAATAGCTTTCCTTTGTGTCCTTCGTGTCCGTAGTGTTGATCGGCCATGAACCTCTACGAACAGCAGACCGCGAACCGGCGTAAGACGTGGCTCATCATGGCCGCGTTCGTGGCGTTGCTGTTCTTGCTGGGTGCCGGGTTTGACACGGTCTACGTCGGCGGGGCGGGCGGTTCCTTCCCAATCGGATCGCTGCTGGCGCTCGGCGTCGGCTCGGTGTCGGCGCTCGTCAGCTACTACGGCGGCGATCGCGCCGTGCTTCTGGCGACCGGCGCCAAGCCGGTCGAAGAAGTGGCCACGGGCGCCGGCGAGCCGGACAGGTTGAAGCTGCGGCAGCTCGAGAACGTGGTCGACGAGATGACCATTGCGGCGGGGCTGCCGCGGCCGAAGATCTACGTCGTACCCGATCCCGATCCGAACGCGTTCGCCACGGGCCGAGACCCTGAGCATGCGTCGCTTGCCGTCACGCAGGGCCTGCTGGACACGCTCGATCGCGAAGAGCTCCAGGGCGTCGTCGCGCACGAGATGAGCCACGTCCGGAATCTCGACGTCCGCGTGATGACGATGGTCGCGGCGCTGGTCGGAGGCGTCGCGCTGCTCTCGGACTGGGCGCGGCGCGGCATGCTGTGGGGCGGCGGATCTCGCCGGCGCGACGGCGACCGCGATCGGGGCGGCGGAGTCGCCGGGGTCATTCTTCTAGTGATCTGGCTGGTCGCGATTCTGATGGCGCCGCTGCTCGCGCAAGCCCTGGCGATGATGGTATCCAGGCGCCGCGAGTATCTCGCCGATGCGTCAGGCGCCGAGCTGACGCGCAACCCGCTTGGGCTGGCGCGCGCACTGGAGAAGATCGAATCGGCCGCATCGCCCACTCGCGCGATCAACCGAGGGTCGGCTCATCTGTGCATTGCCGATCCGCTGGGCCGCCAGGCTAATCTCAAGGAAGGTTCCTGGTCGGACATGTTCGCGTCGCATCCGCCCATGGCCGCGCGCATCAAAGCCCTGAAGGAGATGGCCTTTCAGGCGCATTCGTAGACCTCAGTGCACCCGCCGGTCCCAGTCGTTGGCGCGACCGCCCGTGTGCACGTCGAACTTCTTGCGGAGGCGGTCCATCCGCCACTTCACGTAGCGATACTTGACCTCGGCCATCGGATGCAGGCGCAGATTCACACGCAGGCCCTTGAGGTAGACGTACCCGACGAGCAATCCGCCGAGATGCGTCGCGTTCGCCACGCCCCCGCCGCCCGCCAGTGACGCGTAGAACGCCAGCCCTCCCATGATCAGCACGAACACCTTCACGGGGATGGGCATGGGAAACGGAAACATGAAAATCGGCCGGTTCGGGAAGTACAACCCGTACGCCATCAGCAGCCCGTAGATGGCGCCGGATGCGCCGATTGTGACCGCCCTGTAGATCTGCTCACTCAGCGTGAACGGCAACAACGAAAAGAGCACGGTCAGAACGGCTGCCCCGATTCCAGTCACGAAATAGAACTTCAGGAAGAAGCGCGTGCCCCAGGTGCGCTCGAGCTCGGTGCCGAACATCCAGAGAAAAAGCATGTTGAACAGGATGTGAAAGGGCCCGCCGTGCAGAAACATGTAGGTGACGAGCTGCCAGATTCGGAACCCGTGGATCACG
>JBGPHH010000310.1:0-4532 GCA_041484265.1 Vicinamibacteria bacterium | reverse complement strand
TGCCCGAATTGCGGAAAGGAGATCACCAGCCAGTCGCTCGAGCGCATCGTCGACATGGTGATGCTCTACCCGCAGGTCGAGCGTATCAATGTAGTGGCGCCGATCGTTCGCGGCCGGAAGGGCGAGTTCAAGAAGGAACTCGCCGGCCTGCGCGGCCGCGGGTTCACCAAGGCCCGCATCGACGGCCAGTTCCGCGCCCTCGAAGAGGACATCAAGCTCGACCGTCGGCGCAATCACACGATCGAGGTCGTCGTCGATCGGCTGATCGTGCGGGGTGGCGTCGAGCGGCGGCTGACCGAGTCGGTGGACATGGCGCTCGGCCTGGCCGACGACATTGTCGTTATCAACACGTACGACGGTGGCGATCGGTTGTTCTCGCGCCGGCTCGCGTGCGTCGATTGCGGCCTCAGCATGCCGGAGATGACGCCGCGGGCGTTTTCGTTCAACTCGCCGCACGGTGCGTGTCCCGACTGCCAGGGTCTCGGCACGACGGTCGACTTTGACTCGCAGCGCATCGTCCCGGACGAGACCAAGTCGCTTTCGGAGGGCGCTATCGCGCCGTGGGCGCGCGGTGATTCCAAGCTGGTGCGCGAAGCCCTGCAGGGACTGACGCGCGAGTTCGGCATCGACCTGAATGTCCCGTTCGCGCGCATGCCGCGCAAACAGCGCGAGCTGGTGCTGTTTGGCGCCGGTGGCGCGAGGAGCAAGTTCGAGGGGCTCGTGCCGAATCTGCGACGGCGGTACGAGGATGGCAGTTGGGCCGAGCAGGAAGAGCTCGAGCCGTACCGGTCGCTCCGTCCGTGCCAGACGTGTCGCGGCCAGCGGCTCAAGCCGCAAAGCCTGGCGGTCAGGGTCAAGGGACGCACGATTTCCGACTACGTCGAGTTGCCGATTTCCGAGGCCTTGACGGTGTTCGACGGTCTACAGCTCACCGATCGCGAAGCCATCATTGCCGAGCGGATCCTTCGAGAGATTCAGGATCGGCTGCGGTTTCTGAACGACGTCGGCGTCGGCTACCTCACGCTCGGCCGTGGCGCGGCCACGCTCTCTGGCGGCGAAGGGCAGCGAATCCGGCTCGCAACGCAGATTGGCGCCAATCTGACGGGCGTGCTGTACGTGCTCGACGAGCCGTCGATTGGCCTCCATCAACGCGACAACCGGAGCCTGCTGGCCACGCTGTCGCGCCTGCGTGACCTCGGGAATACGGTCATCGTGGTCGAACACGATGAGGAAACGATTCGGACCGCCGACTACGTGATCGATCTCGGGCCCGGCGCGGGCGATCTCGGTGGCCACGTCATCTTCCAGGGCACGCCGAGCGAGCTCATTCAACGGGCGGCCGAAGGCAGCGCCGAGCCCTTCTCGTTGACCGGCGCCTATCTGACCGGCGCGCGGGTCATTCCGACGCCGAAGAGCCGCCGGCCGTCGCTCAAAGGCAACCTGACGATCCGCGGCGCGCGCGCGAACAACCTGAAGAACATCGACGTCAGGATCCCGGTCGGTCTGTTCACGACGGTCACCGGCGTGAGCGGGTCTGGCAAGTCGACTCTCGTGAACGACATTCTCTACAAGTCGCTCGCGCGCACCCTGTACAAGGCCGGCGACGAGCCAGGCGCCCACGATCGGATTGACGGCATCGAGCTCATCGACAAGGTCATCGAGATCGATCAGTCGCCCATCGGCCGGACGCCGCGTTCAAATCCGGCCACCTACACGGGCTTGTTCACCTTCATCCGCGATCTGTTCGCGATGATGCCCGAGGCGAAGACGCGCGGCTTCAGGCCGGGCCGGTTCTCCTTCAACGTCAAGGGTGGCCGGTGCGAGGCGTGCCAGGGCGACGGCGTGATGGCGATCGAGATGCACTTTTTACCTGATGTTTACGTGACATGCGAACAGTGCAAGGGGCGCCGGTACAATCGCGAAACGCTGGAGATCACGTACCGCGGCAAGTCGATCGCCGACGTGCTCGATCTGACGGTCGATCACGCGTTACCCCTTCTCGAGAATCTTCCGGCGATCGCCAATAAGCTCCGGACGCTGCAGGAAGTCGGGCTCGGCTACGTCGCGCTCGGCCAGTCGGCGACGACGCTCTCCGGCGGAGAGGCGCAGCGCGTCAAACTGTCCAAGGAGCTCTCGAAGCGAGGGACGGGCCGCACGCTATATATTCTTGATGAACCGACGACCGGACTTCACTTCGAGGACACGCGGAAATTACTCGATGTTCTCACCAGGTTGGTCGATCAAGGCAATACCATTGTCGTCATCGAGCACAACCTCGACGTGATCAAGTCGGCGGATTACGTGATCGACCTCGGCCCCGAGGGCGGCGCGGGGGGCGGACGCATCGTCGCCGAAGGGACGCCGGAAGAGGTGGCACGAAACAGCCAGTCGGCGACGTCCGGCTTCTTGGAGCGTGTGCTGTATGAGGCGCGGATCGACGAAAGTCGTCCGGCCGCTTCGTGAGTCGTTGTGGTAGCATGGCCACAAACTGAGCAGTGCAGCCTGTGGTGGAGGCACCACAAAGCGGCGTGGTCGACAGCGGATCAGCACGTGCCTTTCATGCGGAAGGTCCTGTCTAAGTCAGAACCCAAGCCGGACTGCGGTCCCGGGTTTGCGGGCATCGTCCTTGCTTCAGTCGCGTGCCACGGCCCCTCCGGTGCCTGAGACGCTCATGAACGCACAGCGCACACTTCGCCGTCCGATCTCCTGCGTGGGGGTCGGGCTGCACTCTGGCCAGAATGTCAACCTCACGCTCAGACCCGCGCCGGCGGATTTCGGCATTCGCTTTCGCCGGACCGACCTCGGCAATCACGAAGTTCCCGCGACGGTGCACCATCTGTTGGGCGTCCAGCTCGCCACGGGCCTCGCGCGCAACGAGGTGTCGGTCGAAACGGTCGAGCATCTGCTCGCGGCCCTCGTCAGCATCGGCATCGACAACGTCATCGTCGAGCTCAACTCGCCCGAAGTGCCGATCATGGACGGCAGCGCCTCGCCGTTTGTGTATTTGATCCACGAAGCCGGCGTCAGACGGCTTCCCGCGCCGCGCAAGTACTTGAAGGTTCTCAGTCCGATCGCCATCACGCGCGACGACAAGAGCATCGCGTTGTACCCATCGGAATATTTCAAGGTGACGTACAGCATCAGCTACGACCATCCGCTGCTCCGCCATCAGTTGAGGACGCTGCGGATGACGCGCGAAACGTTCGTCGAGCAGGTCGCGCCGGCCCGTACGTTCACGTTCCTCAAAGACGTGGAGACCAATCGGCAGAGGGGCCTGGCGCTCGGCGGCTCGCTCGAAAACGCGGTCGTGCTCGGTGAGACTGGCGTGCTCAATAGTGCGCTCCGGTTCGAGGACGAGTTCGTCCGCCACAAGATCCTCGATGCGCTCGGGGACCTTGCCCTCATCGGCCACCCGGTCATCGGCCATCTGGTGGCGCACCGCGGCGGCCACGCGCTGCACACGGAGTTTGCCGCCAAAGTCCTTGAGCACACCGAGGCGTGGCGCCTGGTCGAAGCGCCCATCAACGGGGACCCGTCGTTCGCCGTGCCCATGGCCGACAATGCGGTCCCGCCGCTCGCGAATTAGTCGGTATTTGTTTCAAATCTGTGGCAAGCCGGGCGCCGGTCCTACGCCAGGTAGCCCCCAAGCGGCCTCTTCAGACAGACGTGCTGGACGGTGTATGCTCGTATGCCCTCCCGGCGAGGACGCAAGACACATATTCAAGGAGAGAAGCATGGACATCAGGAAGACATCGTTCGTCGCCGTTGCCGCCGCGCTTGTCGCGTCCGCCGCGGCGCTGGCGCAGCAGCCGGCGGCGCCGGCCGCGCCGGTCATCGCGAGCCCGTCGCAGAACTGCACGCTGACGCCCGCCGAGATCGCTGCAAACCGGAAGGTCGCGCTTGCGTTCTTCACGGCAACAGGTGACGACCGCGTGGCGCTGGCCGACCCGACCTACAAGCAGCACAATGCCCAGTTCAAGAAGCGCGCGGAAGAAGCCAAGATCACTGACTTCGAGGAGTTCAGGAACAGCTTCAGCAGCGCGGCGCTCGCGGCGCGTGGCCAAGGCCGTCAGGGTGGCGGCGGCGCCGGTGGTGGCCGCGCGGCGGCACCTACGCCCCCAGACCGGGGCAATCAGTTCGAGGTTGTGACGACCGAGTGTGACATCACCACCGTGATTCACAGAGCCTGGCGGCAGGATCCGGTCACCGAAGGCCGGTGGTTCGAGGCGTTTACCTTCGATGCGTTCCGCGTGAAGAACGGGAAGCTCGTCGAGCACTGGGACCCCGCGGTGATCACCGCGCCACCCGCGGCGCCCGCCGGCGGCGCACCGGCCCGCGGCAACTAGAGCCGCGCTACCCGACGCGGACCGCCATCATCGTCGCGTCGTCGAATAGTTCGTTCGATCCTCGGAAGTGGGGGAGCGCGCCGTCGACGCGCGGCAGCACATAGGTGGGGCCCTAACAACCCCTAGCCAGCAGCAGCGCAACGCGCCGCGGGGCGCCCAAAGTGTCGCCCCCCTCATCCAAAGGGT
>JBGPHH010000309.1:0-4599 GCA_041484265.1 Vicinamibacteria bacterium | reverse complement strand
CGCCGACCCGGCGGACCTGAAGCACGAAGAGCACGGACACAGCGTGCTCATAGGAGAACTCACGCAGACGCTGAGGTGGGACGAGTTTGCTCATTTGACAGAAGACAGCCATATCAACGGTTCGCGCTGAGCCGCGCGGCTCGGCGACACCTTACCACAGACGAAAAAGCCGCGTCGGCTCCAGCGCGATGATGCCGCTTATCGCCCCTTGTTGAGGTCGGCCTCTTGATTCTTGGCGTCAGCGAGTGAGGGCGTGTCCATCAGCCGGCGAAAATTGTCGGTGACAACGGGATCGACCGGCTTGAGTTTCCAGGGGCCATTTCCGTCAGCGGTGAATTGTGTCGCGAATCGCTGCGGACGACCGATGTTGGTCAGAAAGCGGTCCTCCGCTTCGGCGGCGAGTAACCGAGCTGCGCGATCGTTCTGCTGAAGAACCATGGCGGCGTGGCAATAATCGTTGCCGCTCTGAAGATGATCCTCCGCGAACAGTGCTTTCACCCGACCTCTGCGAGCACGGTCCAGGCTTGTCGGCACAACGTGCGAAATGAGCCGCGTCGTTCAATTGTTGGCCTCAGGCAAGATAACGCCTGTGGTTCAGCCGCGACGCCTTCACGAAGCGACGGGGCCACTGATGGAGTGGTCGATCTGACGAATGGCACCGAAATGATACGCGAGATGCGCGATGCTGGCGATGACGTCGTTCAACTCGCTCTCAGAGTAATCGCGGGGCGCGCGCAGTGCTTCGAGCCACGTGCGCGCTTCAGCCCCAAGCGCCTGCCGCAACGAGGCCCATTCCTCATCGTTGACGACCGAACGATGCCAGCTTGCCGTCCAGTCGGCTGATGACCACGGATCACGCTCACCGTGGCTCCATCGATTCATCAGGGACAGACCGTAACGGACATGGTCGATATGGGCGGCGATACTTGCTCCGCCAGCCACTGGCGCGGCTGAAGCAGCTGATGCTGACAGCTCGTCGAGGGACCGCAGCAGTCCGGCATCCTGTCGGTTGAGCATCCACCCGGCTTTCGTGTCTGCTCCGTCCATGAGCTCGCGGAACAGCGTTTCGAGCGACCGATGGAGAGTGTTCGACATCGTTTCTCTCCGCATCACATCAATGCGTCTGCCTGTTGCAGTTGATGTTATCTAAGCAAAGGTCCGGCGTTGACTATCCAGGGCGTGCCGAACTGGTCGATGAGCATCCCGAATCCCTTCGCCCAGAACGTCGACTGAAGCGGCATTTGTACCTTGCCATTCTGCGCGAGCGCACTGAACACGCGTTCTCCCTCGGCGACTTCATCGAAGTGGGCGGCCACACAAAATCCCGCGGGCTTCGTGAATTGTCCCGGAGGTGCGTCGGCTCCTTGCAACACTTGATCACCGATTTGCAATGTCACGTGCATGATGCGGCCATGTGCCTCAGGTGGCATGCTTGATGCCATCGGCGACTCACCAATCGTCTGTATGAAGGAGATTTGACCACCCAACGCCTTCTGGTAGAACTCGAACGCCTCGCGGCAGCGGCCATCGAACGCAAGGTACGGATTGAGTTTCATTAATCTGCTCCCCGACTCGTTCATGGGATCCGGCTAACGCCCGAAATGAGCCGCGCGTCGCGGCGACATGATCGCACGGACCGTTAGAAGCGTCGGCTCCATCGAGGTTAGACAGCACGGATCAGCCCCAGAAAATGGCGGTTGGATCTTTGTCGACTTCTCGTAGGAGAATCTCGAAGTCACCGGCCGCTGGAAGCCGTTGATACTGATGCCAGCGCAAGTCCCTGTGTTGACAGAAGAGACGCCACACCTTCCGAGTGCCAACATAGGTGAATTTAGCGACAGGGAATTCTCGCCACTCGCGAGGTGCGTGAAACGCCGGCCGTTCCTCAAACAGAATTACATCGTGACCACTAATGCGGAACCCCATTCGCACCTGATTACGGACGTGCATTGGCACGTGGGCTTCGCAGTATGCACCGAGCCGCTTTGAAATGCGCGCTCGTTCGATCTCAGAGAGTGCCATTGTTTAAGAAGATCGATAAAGCTCAATCGTTGTTCGTGCTGTCTAACGATTCGCGCTGAGCCGCGCGGCTCGGTGACACCTTACCACGGACGAAAAGCCGCGTCGGCTCCAGCGCGATGATTCTTATTCAGGCCTCCCCGTGCTCCTACTGATTGCCAGTAGGCTGGCGCAGGGCTAAGCGCAAACCGCGCAGGAGGAGGACCGATGCGATTCTACAACCGCCCGCACCGTCACTATTGCGGAATCGATCTCCACGTGAAGACCATGTACGTCTGCCTGCTCGACGCCGCCGGCCAGGTGCTGGTGCACCGGAACGTGGCATCGACGCCTGCGGCGTTCCTCGAGATCGTCGCCCCGTACCGCGACGACCTCGTCGTGTCGGCCGAGTGCATGTTCACCGGGTATTGGCTCGCGGACGTTTGCGCCACCGAAGGCATCACGTTCGTGCTGGGCCATGCCCTCGCGATGAAGGCCATCCACGGGAGCAAGTCCAAGAACGACAAGATCGACTCGCACAAGATCGCGAGCCTTCTCCGCGGTGGCCTCTTGCCCCAGTCTTACGTGTATCCGGCCCCTATGCGGTCGACGCGCGACTTACTCCGGCGGCGCCTGCACCTGGTGCGCAAACGCGGGCAGCTCTTGGCCCACATTCAGAACACACGGGCCTAATACAATCTGTCGGCGTTCGAGCGTCGGCTCGCGTATCCGGCCAATCGCGACGGTGTGCCAGAGCACTTTCCCGATCCCAGTGTCCGCAAGAGCATTGAAGTCGACCTGGCGCTGCTGGAGCAGTACGACACCCTGATCACCGATCTCGAACTGACGCTCGTGCGGGAGGCAAAACGGCACGACGCCGACGCATTTCATCGCCTGCGGTCCGTGCCCGGCATTGGGAAAGTACTGGCGCTGACGATCCTCTACGAGATTCATGACATCCATCGCTTCGATCGCGTGCAGGAGTTCGCCTCGTACGCCCGGCTCGTCAAGGGGCGGAAACAATCCGGTGGCAAGATGCTGGGGACCAGTGGCGCCAAGATGGGCAACGTGCATCTCAAGTGGGCCTTCTCGGAGGCCGCTGTCCTGTTTCTCCGGCATGCAACCGACGGCCAGAAGGTCCTCGCCACCCTTGAGAAGAAACACGGCAAAGGAAAGGCGCTCTCGATTCTCGCGCACAAGATTGGCCGAGCCGTGTTCTACATCCTGGCGCGGGACACCGTCTTTTCGATGGAGAAGTTTATGGCCGCGTAGCCGGATCGCGCGTGGACCAGCCAGACGTCTAAGTCGAGCCGTCAAGGACCGAGCTCGCCGAGATCGCGACGTGGGCGTGCGCCGTCGAGCGCACCGAGCTTCTCGATCATGAGCCATAGGTCCGGCAGCCGTGAGCGCTTGATGGGAGGTCCATGCGCGTCCGGCTGCGCACCACGCGTGCTTTGAGGCGCTGCCCCTTCCCCGAGCCTGCAGAGAACGGACGCGCTCCGGCGACGTCGCCCGCCATGAGGAGGCCGGCATGAGGGTACGGATGAGTTTCTAGGCCGCGAGCGTCTCTGACGCTCGCCCTTCGCAACGCGAAGGCTGAGCCTCAATAGGTGTTGGGTGCAGCGTCCTCATCGACGGTGCGCCAGGCGCTGGAAACAAAGACAGCACTGAAGAGAACGCGACTCGGCTCTGATTCAGCGGTCGCGCTTGGACTTCCGACGCTTCAGCTTCGGACGACGACCGGACGGAGAAGATCTGCGCCCTTGACTTGGGGAGGCCTGATAGTGGTTAGGCAGTTTGCCCCGTGATGTACGGAGGTAGGAACGCAGTGCCTGATTCACACTGGCGCCATCCGAGAAGGCCTCGGCGACGTCCGGTTCGAGCAGCACCATCGTCGTGCCTGCTGTCGCACGCGCATAGTACTTGCCCCTCACTCCGCCCTTGAGCGATGCCAGATCGTATTCAGGACGGAGTTCGTCAGTGACGCTACTTTCGAGATTCTTGATAGGCATGGGCTTCAGTTGTGGTGGCCGATCGCGCGTGAATGATCCGTACGTGATCCTCGCCGCGGTCGGCATGGGCGAGAAACAGAATGCGCTGTTTGCTAGATGTGCCGACTGTGATGAACCGCCTCTCGTCTTGGGAATGATCCGGATCGTCGAACGTCAGCGCGAGCGGATCGGTGAACACACTGGCGGCCTCTTCGAATGAGACCTTGTGCTTCGCCAGATTCGCCGGCGCCTTCTTTGGATCCCATTCATAGATCACGCTCCGATTCTACGCCCGCACCGTATGTCTTTGTGAATCTTGACCAACCCGATTGGTACTTCAAGCTGCCTAGACAGTATGGCTGTCACGGCTCGTGACAGCGTTCCGAGCATCAGGAAAAAGTGACCGACCGTCCTCGAGTTCTCGTGGATTATGCGGAGCGTCTGTTCAACGGCGCACAGCGCCACACGCGAGGAGGTCGGTCATGGGGAACCGTAACATGTTCGTAGGGTTGGATGTCCACAAGGAACCGATCGACGTGTCCATTGGCGAGGGAGAGCGCCACGGAGAGGTCCGCCACTCTGGGGTGATTGCGAGCGATCTCGAGCCGCT
>JBGPHH010000308.1:0-4621 GCA_041484265.1 Vicinamibacteria bacterium | reverse complement strand
ACAGGCCGAGCGCCACGAGGACGCCGGCAAACCCCTGCTCCTCGGCCAGCACCGAGAAGATGAAATCGTTGTGGGCGACGGGGAGGAAGCGCAGTTGCCCCTGGGTCCCCTTCCTGAAACCTTTCCCTGTCACGCTGCCCGAGCCCACGGTGATGCGCGCCTGGATCTGCTGGTAGCCGGCGCCTTTCGCATCTTGTGAAGGGTCGAGAAACGTCGAGATACGGGTCTTCTGATAATCCTTGAGCGCGAACTTCCACGCGACGGGCGCCGCGAGAAGCATGAAGAGCACGATGAGACCGAGGACGCGCATCCGCATCCCGGCGACATAAGCGATGGCGAGGAGCACCGGCAGCAGCGTGACGGCCGTGCCGAGATCGGGCTGTCTCGCGATGAGCACGAGCGGAACAATGGTCAACGCGCCGCCAATGGCGAGATCGCCCCAGGACGGCGCGCCCCGGTTCTCGCCGAAGAACTTGGCCAGCACGAGCGCCACGCCAATCTTGGCGAACTCCGAGGGCTGCAGATTGAAGACAGAGATCGGAATCCAACGCCGGGCGCCCATCTGCACCTTGCCGAAGAACAGCACATACAGGAGCACGGCGAGCAGGCCCAGGTAGATGAGATGCGATTTGTCGGTGAACGTTCGGTAGTCGAGCGAGAGCGTGAAGAGCATCGCCACCAGACCGATGCCGATGGCGTAGAGCTGCGTGATGTAGAGGCGCGACCCGGTGGTGCTGTAGATCATCACCACGCCCACGACGCACAGGACGAGGATGGCGCCGAGGAGCGCCCAGTCGATGTGATGGTACAGGCGCCGTTCAAGCACTATTGATCCGTCCCGGTTGACGCGCGACGCGCGTACGGATCCTTGAAGTCGAGCTTCAGGTCCGCGGTCGTCGGCGGCGGCGGCAGCGGCCGGCCGTCTTGCTTCGCGAAAAACGTGTCGAGAATATGGTGCGCCACGGCGGCGGCGTTCGGCCCGTGAATCCCGTGCTCGAGAAAGACGACACCCGCAATCTGGGGATTGTCGCGCGGGGCAAAGAAGACGAACCACGCGTTGTCGCGGAGGTCCTTGGTCGTCGTGCGGCCCGCCGCGATCCGCCCCACATTGGAAATGACCTGCGATGTGCCGGTCTTGCCCGAGACATCCTTCCCCGCGACGCGCGCGTTGGGCCCCGTACCTCCCTTTTCGTTGACGACCATCCAGAGACCGTCACGAATCGCTTGCAGCTTCGCGGGATCGATGTCGAATTTCGATTGCGGCGGAGGCGGCGGCTGCGCCTGCCAGCCCTTCCCGTCGCCCTGATCGACGGCTTTCAGCAGATGCGGCGTGACGCGCGTGCCGCCGTTGGCCAGCGTCGCCATGTACACGGCCATCGACACGGGCGTCACCGACACGGCGCCCTGGCCGATGCCGACCGAAATGGTCTCGCCCGCGTACCATTTCTCGTGCATCTTGTCGCGCTTCCAGTCGGTGGACGGCACGAGCCCCTGCGCTTCGTTCGGCAGGTCGATCCCGCTCAAGACGCCAAGACCGAGGAGCGTCGCCCACTTGTTGATCTTGTCGATGCCCACCATGTTGGCGACCGTATAGAAATACACGTCGCACGATTGCTCGATGGCCTGGCGCAGATTGACCGTCCCGTGACCACCCCGGTCGAACATCCAGCACTTGAAGTCGCGCCCGTAGAATTCCTTGTGGCCCGGGCAGTACACCTGGAAGTCCGGCGTGATGACGCCCTCTTCGAGCGCCGCCAGCGCGACGGCCATCTTGAACGTCGACCCGGGCGAGTACTTGCCCTGAATAGCCCGGTCGCTGAGGGGACGCAGCTCGTCGCTGTTGAGCGACGCCCACGTTGTGCGGTCGATCCCTGAAGCGAACGCGTTCGGATCGTAGGCCGGGCGGCTGGTAAACCCGAGCACTTCCCCGGTATGCGGATCGAGGACCACCGCGGCACCGTTAAAGCCCGACGCGGCAAATCCGTCGTCAATGGCCTTCTGCACGTCGTAGTCGATGGTCAACTGGAGACGCTTGCCTTCGATCGGCTGATTTTCGTCGAGCGTGCGGATCTCGCGCCCGACGCTGTTGACGACGACGCGTCTGGCGCCGTCGGCGCCCATCAACAGATCGTTGTAGCTCTTTTCGATGCCAGCCTGCCCGACGATGTCGCCGCTCTTCAGGCTGGTGCTGCCCGTCACCTGCGCATCGTTGACCTCGCCGACGTACCCAAACAGGTGCGCCGCCAGCGCATTCGGGTACCGCCGTGTCGGCACCGGCTCGACCACGACGTCCGGCAGCTCAAAGTCCAGGCGGCGCGCCGTGACGGCGGCGACCTGAGCTAATGTCGCATCCTGAATGATCGTGATCGGTCGATAGGTAGGCTCGCTCTTGTGACGATTGACGATCGTGCGAACCTCCGCTTCGTCGACGTCCAGGACGCCCGCGAGCAGGCGAATCGTACGGTTGAGGTCCGTCGTGTGCTCGCGGACGATGGAGACGCTGTACGAATGCCGGTTCTCGACGAGCACGCGGCCCGACCGATCGAAGACGATCCCACGCGGCGCCCGGAGCGCCAGTGTCCGTTGATTGTTGTTGTCGGCCAGCTCGGCGTACTGCGCGTGCTGCACGACCTGCAACACCCAGAAGCTCACGGCGAGCGCCGAGAACAACAGGACAAAAAGGTATTGCAGGATGCTCAGACGAACGCCAATCCGCCGACGATCTTCAGGGACATGCATAGGTCAAATCCAAGGATCTGAGGATCTATGGATGTGAGGATCTTAGAGCAACTCCGCACATCCTTACATCCTCAAATCCTTACATCCTCACACTCTAGCGGCGGGTCCGGCTTCTCGCCGACCGCCGGCGTTCGAGAGCTCCCGGGAGCAGCTCGACCGCCTGAAACACGGCAACGCCAAGCACGGCATTGGCGGCGGCCTCCTCGAGGACCATGGCGTAGGGGGCGTTGAACTGCCGCAGATCCAGCAGCCGATACAGCCCGATAAACACGATCTGGTGGACCACCGTGCCGCCGAAAAACACCACAAAGCGGGGGATCGCCGCCGCGACGATGAGCTGCGTCCCCACGCGCCCGGCCGCATACCCGACCAGGGTCTTCGCCAGCCCGCCGATGCCAATCACGCCGCTCGACAGGGCGTCCTGTGCGAGACCCGCAATGGTCCCGGCGAGCAATCCGGTCACCGGCCCCGAGGTCAGCGCAATATAGACGACGCCGACCAGAACGAGATCCACGGCCGTCATGCCGGAGGGAAGAAAACGGGCCAGCGTCGTCTGCAACGCGAGCGTGACGACGACCACCAGGATCGCCCTCGCCTGGTTCACTACGGGCTCCCTTGGGCTCGATCGCGGGCCGGCGTCGGCGTCAGCACGACCAGCACCTCTTCGAGGCTCGTAAAGTCCACCTCCGGTTTCACCGTAATCCTCTTGTACGTGCTCCCGCTCTTCTCCACGACGTCCACCCGGCCGATCACAAAGCCCTTCGGGTAGATGCCGTCGATGCCGGACGTCATGACGAGGTCGCCCGTGACCACGTCGGCCAGCTCCGACACGTAGTCCAGTCGCAGACGATTGTCGCCACCGCCGACGACAACGCCCTGCGCCCGAGACCGCTCCACAATGGCGCCGGCCGCGGCGTTGCGATCGATGAGCAGCTGCACCTTGGCGGCGCGCGGGGTCGGCATCACCACGCGACCGACCACGCCGGCCGGCGCAATGACGGCCAGGTCCTGACGGAGTCCGTCGCGCGTCCCCTTGTCGATGGTCACCGTCCGGAAATCCGGCGTGGCGCCGGCCGCAATGATTTCGGCGGCCATGGTCTTCACATTCGTGCGGTCGCGCAGGTCGAGCAGGCGCTCGAGGCTCTGCGTGCGATCGGCCAGCGCGCGCTGCTGCTGCACCTCGACCTGCGCCGCTTCGAGCTGACGCTTGAGGTCCGCATTCTCCGCCTTGACCCCACGGAGGCCGACGTACCCATCCCAGACACGCTGGATGCCGGAGACGCCTGCGGAGATCCCCCGCTGGACCTCGGCCAACACACCAAACGTCACCGCCTCGAGAATCGGCACGCCGCTTCGGGAATTGACCTGGGCGGAGATGAGCAGGATCTGTCCCAGCATCACGGCCAGGAACAGATAGCCGGCTCGTTGACGAATGTCGATGAGCGTCACGTCAATCGATGGAGATTTTCCGCAGGAGGTTGAAGTCCGACAGCATCTTGCCGGCGCCCAGCACCACCGAGGAGAGCGGGTCCTCGGCCATCGCGAGGGGCAGGCCCGTCTCTTCGCGCAACCGCTTGTCCAGATTCCGCAGCATCGAGCCGCCGCCGGTCAGCACGATGCCCCGATCGACGATGTCCGCCGAGAGCTCGGGCGGCGTCCGCTCGAGCGCGACGCGCACGGCGTCGACGATGACGTTGACCGTCTCAGCCAGCGCCTCGCGGATCTCCTCGTCGGTGACGGTGATAGTCTTCGGCACGCCCTCGATCAAATGCCGCCCCTTGATCTCCATCGTGATCCGCTCGTCGAGCGGAAAGGCGGAGCCGACCTCGATCTTGATCTGTTCAGCCGTGCGCTCGCCGATGAGCAGGTTGTACATCTTCTT
>JBGPHH010000307.1:0-4653 GCA_041484265.1 Vicinamibacteria bacterium | reverse complement strand
GGGATCGAGCCAGAGCCGCATCGCGTACTTGCGCTCGCCGAAGATGACGATGTTGCCGACACCGGACACGCGCTGGAGGTCGTCTTTCACGAACCGGTCGAGGTAGTTGCTGATGAAGAGCGGATCGTATTGGCCGTTCTCGGCGTAGACGCCCGCGGCCAGCACGAAATTGTTGCCGGACTTGGTGACCGTGAGGCCGACCGTCTTGACCTCGTTCGGCAGGCGCCCCTCCACCTGCGAGACACGGTTCTGCACATCGACGGCGGCCACGTCGATGTTGCGCCCGACGTTGAAGGTGACCGTCACGGCGGACGTCCCGTTGCTGCCGCTCGTCGAGGTCATGTACAGCATCCCCTCGACGCCGTTGATGGCCTGCTCGATGGGCGTGGTGACCGCCGACTCGACCACCTCGGCGCTCGCGCCCTGGTAGAAGGCGTTGACCGACACGGTCGGCGGTGCCAGTTCGGGGAACTGCGCGATGGGCAGCGTCGGAATCGCGATCGCGCCGGCGAGAATGATCACGAGCGAGCACACGCTCGCCAGGATCGGGCGCTTAATGAAGGTATCGACGATCACTGCTGGCTGGGCGCGATGGGGGCGCCGTCGACGAGCTTCTGCGAGCCGGACACCACGACCTTCTCGCCAGGCTTGACGCCGTCGAGCACCGGATAGTCGTTGCCGACAATCTGGCCGACCTTGATGGCGCGCTGGTGCGCGACGAGCTTGCCGTCAGCGTTCTCGGCCACGAATACGAAGAATTGACCGCTCACGCGCGCCACCGCGGTGACCGGCACGACGAGGCCTTCGCCTTTCTTCCACACGATTCGTGCGCGCACGAATTGCGACGACCGCAGGGCGCCGCTCGGATTCTGCACCGCGCCTTTGACGAGAATCGACTGCGTCGCCTCGTCCACGTGGGACGACACGAAATTGACGACCGTCGTCGCCAGCGTGTCGCGGCCGTCGCTGCTCAGCACGCGAAGCGGCAGCCCGTCCTTGATGTCGCGCGCCCGCTCGACAGGCACCGAGACGTACACCTCCAGCGTGTTGTTCGAATCGATCGTCGTCAGGGGCGTCTGCGTCGACACCTGCATGCCGACGCGCACCGGGACGTCGCCCACGACGCCGGCGGTCGGCGCGGTAATGGTGTAGTAGCGAAGCTGCACCTGCTGCTGCTGGACCTGCGCCTGAAGCGCCTGAAGGTTGGCTTCGGCCGTCTGAAGCGCGGTCTGCGCCTGCTCGAGTTCATGCTTGCTGATGGCGCCCGCCGCGAAGAGCGCGCTCGCGCGCTGCTGCTGCTGCCGCGCGTAGGCGACGTTGGCCTCCCGCGCCGACCGCTCGGCCTCCTGGCTGGACACGGCGGCCTGCTGGCGGCGCGGATCGATCTGCACGAGCGGCGCGCCGTCGGCCACCTGGTCGCCCGACTTCACGAAGATCTGCGTGATCTGGCCGTCAATCTGCGGCTGAATCGTCGTCGAGCGGATCGACTTGAGCGTCGCCACGAACTCGGTCGTGTCCTCGATCGGGATCGTGCGCGCTTCGGCCAGCTGGACCGGCGTCGGCGGGAAACCCTGAGGTTGACCCGCTGCCGACTGTCCGCCGCACGCGGCGCTCACCATGACAACGAATGCGGCGACTGCCGTCGCCCCGTACGCGCGCATGCTGATCATTGTGGTCCGCCGGGCTCGACGTGGGCAAGAGGAGGTCTCTTGTGCCTGCTTACGCGTTGCGGGTCTCCCGAAGCTGTGTCGCGAGATACCACTGATTCCCGAACGCGTCCTCTACGCCGGCGGTGCGGTCTCCATATGGCTGGTCCCCCGGCTCGCTGAACGACGTCGCTCCGGCCTCGAGAGCGCGGCGGTACGACGCGTCAACGTCCGGCACATACAGGTAAAACATCGTCGGCATGGGCTGATAGGGGCCGTGTGCTTCGCCCATCTCCACCACCGAGTCACCAATCGTCACCTTGGCATGATGCACGACGCCGTCCGGCGTCACGTACTTCTCGACTCCAGTCGCGCCGAGCGCCCGCTCCATGAACTTGATCACGGGCTCGGCACGCAGCGGCTGGAGGAACACGTTGACCGTGTGTAGCCCGGCGGGGATGTAGTGTTCGCCTTTTGCGGTGGCGATGTACCACACATTGCCGGATGGATCCTTCACACCGGCTTCTCGGTCGCCATACGCCTGATCGACCGGAGGACCAATCGACGCCGCACCGGCCGCAAGCGCCCGCTGATAGACGGTGTCGGTGTCTTCGACATAGACGTGGAGCGCCGTCGGCATTCCCGGTCTGCCCAGCGGATGGCCCGTGCTGCCGCCGCCGATCATCAGCATCGAATCGCCGATGCGCACTTCGGCGTGGAGACCGCCAGGGCCGCCTGGGCTGAACGACCGATGCGTCTCTTCGGCCCCGAACACTCGCGCGGTGAATTCGAGCAGCCCGGGCGCATCGTCAACAACGAGGTACGGCGTCACGGTCCGGAATCCCTTGGGCATGAAGGCCGATGCGCGAGGCGGCCGTTCGGACTCCAACGCCGCCATGCGCTTCTGCATTTCGGCCACCGACATCTCTTCCACGCGCGTGGCGATTGTCCAGCTGTAGCCAAAGGGATCGGCCACCGAGCCAGAGCGGTCGCCGTAAAACTGATCGGTCACCGGCGTGATGAGCCGCGCCCCCGCAGCGACCGCACGATCCACCCACACGTCCGCATCGTCCACATTGAGATGCATGCCAACCGGCGACCCGCCGAGCGCCTCCGGCCCGGGAAAACCGTACTCTGGCGCCTCCTCGCCGAGCATGACCGTCGCGTTGCCGATCGCGAGCTCGGCGTGCGCAATTTGCCCGTGGCCGCTGAAGCGCATCAGCTCGCGCGCATCGAATGCCTTCTTGTAGAAGTCGATTGCGGCTGCCGCATTCTTGACCCGGAGGCGCGGCGTCGCCGTCTGCCGGACCGCTTGTAGGGATTCAGTGGCGGCAGTCATCTTCGTCCTCCTTTGCAAATCGGCCTTCAGCCGGACCCTAAACGAGGGGCGAGGGAGATCGCGCAACGCACGCGCGATGATCACGTAGGGCTCCAACTCACGATCCACCGGCGCCTCTGGCGCCGCGAGCGTCACCTGGATCGCATCGTCCAGTCGATCGACGAGTGCACGCTCAGGCATTGGCACCCTCCATGCGTGTGCGGAGGCTCTGCAACGCGCGTAACTGAAGCTGCTTGACGGCGCCCTCCGTCTTGTTCAGGCGACCCGCGATCTCGCGGATGCTCCGCTGTTCGATAAAGCGTTCGACAATGACGCGGCGCTGGTCGATCGGCAGTTCGTTGACCAGACGAAAGAGATCCGCGCGACGGTCGGACGCGTCGGCTTCCGACTCGACGCTCAGCTCTGGCGCGTCGTCGGCGAGCGACACTTCTCTCGTAGCACCTGCCCGCTTGAATCGGTCGGTAATGACATTGCCCGCAATGCGGAAGAGCCAGGCCGCGAACGGCACCCCCAAAAACTGGAAGCCCGGGAGGGCCGCCAGCGCCTTGTGAAACACCTCGGCCGTGACGTCTTCGACGGCGGCGCGATCAGGCACGCGTCGGGCGACAAAGGCATAAACCCGCTCGAAGTGCTGCTCGTAGAGCTCGCCGAACCTGGCCGGGTCCTCCTGTGCCGCTTCGATCTGGAGGCGCTCGTCGGCGTCCATGAAGTCCGTTGAGTATATAAACGAGTCAGAGGATCAAAAAGTCACGCGTGCGGGCCGAGACGAAGGACAGGGGTAATATCCACGAACATGGACGACGTCGCGGTGCTCGTCGATTTCGTCATCCCCACATCCCTTTTTCGTGAGCAGCACCGGCCGTCGATGCTTCCGATCGTCGGAAACGGGCCGCCCGGGACGTTCGTCCTCTTCCCGAACGGCTTGAGGGTATCGCTGCCGACCGATCAGATCGTCTTTGCCGAGGACTCGGACGGCCACGCCCGAGTCGGATTTGGCGGGATGCGGTTCGTCGGGTTCGAGGACGGACGCCTGCTGTTCGTGCGGACTCGTGAACTCTTCCCGGAAGATCAGCTGTCTCCGGCTCGGAGTCACACAATGCTGCTCGACCCGCAGTGGGTGGCGATAATTTCCGTCGACGGCCGGCCGGTCTGGACCGGTGTTTAGTAATGTAGCCTTGGAACCACGTGCGCACGGGAGGGCAGATATGTCGAACGACGCCAGCAGCATCACGAACCATCGGGTGGTTTCACACGACGAGTGGCTGTCCGCGAGGACGGCGTTTGTTGCCAAGGAAAAGGCATTCACGCGGCTCCGCGACGAGTTGAGCCACGAGCGGCGCGATCTGCCGTGGGAGACCGTCGACACGGACTACGTGTTCGACGGACCGAACGGAAGAGAGACGCTGCGCGACCTCTTCGGTGGAAGAAGTCAGCTCGTCGTCTATCACTTCATGTTCGATCCCTCGTGGGAAGCGGGGTGTCCGCACTGTTCACGCTGGGCCGACAGCTTCAATGGCGCCATCGTGCACCTCAACCAGCGCGACGTCACGATGGTGGCCGTCTCGCGCGCGCCGTTCGACAAACTGGCCGCCTACCAGAAGCGCATGGGCTGGACGTTCAAGTGGGTCTCGTCGTTCGAGAACTCGTTCAACGTCGACTACCGCGTCT
>JBGPHH010000306.1:0-4681 GCA_041484265.1 Vicinamibacteria bacterium | reverse complement strand
GGACAAACTGGGTATGCCCCGCAGCTTTGAGCGGCAGGCCGTGCAGGACCGCGTGCTTCTCTTCGGGCCGCCACGTCATCAGACCCTGGTAGCCGCTGGAGATGACCGTGTCCTTGCCGAGCGGCACGAAGCTGTGCCCGCTGCCGAAGGCGTTGACGTTGAAGAGATGCACGTATTCGATCGGCGTCATCTGCGGCGGCGAGAACTTCTCGGCCGCGTTCAGGTCGGTCAATTTCTTGATGCGCGCCGGCAGTGTCCGGATCGTGAAGTCTTCACGCCGCACCCCGCTCTCGACTTCCCGCCACGACAGCGGCGTCGAAGCCCCCGCGTACTCGCTGGCGCGCGCGCTGTACGCGGCGGCCAGGGTCTTTCCGAGAATATTCTGCAGGTAGTCGATGTACACGCGCGCCCCCCGCGATCGCACGCTCCGCTCGATCGTCGCCACCTTCGGATGCTTCTCGGCGACGATGGTCGCGATGATTTGACAGAACAGGAGACCCGCCTTGTACGGCGTGCCGGGCGGCAGCGGGACGTAGATGTGCAGGCCGTCGGCTCCCGAGGTTTTTGGCACCGAGACCGCCCCGCGCGCGTGGAGCTCGTCGTGAATCCAGCGCGCAACGTCCAGCACCCGCTCGAACGCCACGCCGGGGGCCGGATCGAGGTCGAGCGCCACATGGTCGGCGTCCTCGATCGACTGGACGCGCGAGAACCACGGATCCTGCGAGATGGCGGCGAGCTGGGTGACCCACAACAGCGTCTTCAGGTCGCCGCCGATGAATTGCGGAACCACAGATCCGACGGTCGGTGTTTCGACGCGCACGCCAATCGGCGCGTGCTGCACCTGGTGCTGGTAGAACGCCTGACCGGCAATGCCGTTTGGATAACGCTTCATCACGAGGGGACGGTCTGCCACAACAGGGAGGATGCAGGGTGCCACCTGGACGTAGTACCGCAACAGGTCTCCCTTCGTGAGCTTCTGGGCGGGCCAGAACACCTTGTGCAGGTTGGTGACGTTCAGTCGATTGCCGTCGGGCAGCAGCAGGACGCCGTCGCGCTTCGACTCTTCAAGGGCATTGAGTTGATCGATTAAGGTCCGGCTAAAGCCGGACAGTACGTCTGACCCAACTGACTCGATTGACCCGACTGTTGTAGTGTCCGGCTTTAGCCGAACCGTCGCCGTCGGCTGTAGACGCCGTTGCGGCTCTCGGATCACATCGCTCGGCTTCTTGTCGTCCCGCAGGCCCAGGTAGACCGGGTGGCGCAGCACGCCGTCAGCCGTCCACTCCGTGAACTTGATCTGCGCGACCAGTTGTGGCTGGACCCAATGTGGGCGCTCGTTGGTCGAGGGCCGCACCGCAAATGGGCACACATCCGTTTCGAGCGGCTTGAGCTGCTTCATGAGGCGCGTCAGCTCGCGCTCATCGAAGCCTGTACCTACGTGTCCGACATAAATCAATTCGCGTGGGGCCCCACCCCCACGCGCTGACGCCCTCGCGCCGTGGCGCTCGGGCGTATCCAAAACAGAACGTCGTTGTGGTCCATTTACGCCCAACAATAGCGCGCCGAAGTGTGAGCGCGTGCCTTGCGGTTTGGTCCAGCCGCCGATGACGAACTCCTGTTCGTGAACGATCTTGATCTTGCGCCAGTCGGGCGTGCGCTTGCCTGGTAAGTAGCGCGACTGGGCCCGCTTGGCGACGAGTCCTTCCCAGCCGCTGGTGAGCGCGCGCTGGTAGAGCGCGTGTCCATCCCCACGGGCGATTTCGCTGAGACGAAGGACACGAGGCTCGACTCGTCCACGTCGCGGTGCGGGCGGAAACATGCGCTCAAGTGCGGCGCGGCGCTCGACAAGCGGTCGATTCCGCCAATCGGTCCGTCCTTCTTTCAGGAGGTCGAACGCGATGAATGCCACCGGCCCCGACCCGACTCTCTGCAGGGTTTGGAATCCTGTGGGCTCGCCGTTCTTGTCGAGCGCCACAATCTCGCCGTCGAGCACGACCGGCGCCTGGAGACGCCGGGACCAGTCCGTGAGCGCTGCCGCGATCTCCGGGAACTGATCGGTCTTCTCGTTTCCGAGACGCGACCAGAGGCGCACCGGGTGCGCCCCTTCAGGTGTGACCTCCGCGATGGCGCGAATGCCGTCGTACTTCGGTTCGTAGACGAGCTGGGGATCGTCGAGAGGTGCGTCGGCGAGCGACGCGAGCATGGGTCGCCACGCGTTAGTCGCTGGCATAGCGGTCGCCAAACCAGGGCTCGGCCGAGTTCGAGTAGCCACGGACCTCCCAGAAGCCCTTCTGGTCCTCGGCCAGGAACTCGATCTTGCGAATCCATTTCGCGCCCTTCCAGGCGTAGAGCTTCGGCGTGATCATCCGGCAGGGTCCGCCATGCTCGCGCGGCAGCGGTTGACCGTCCCACATGTGAACGAGCAGCACGTCGTCTTCAATCGCGCGCTCGAGCGGCAGATTCGTCGAATAGGGAATGTAGGTGCCCGGCATGAAGTCGTAGCCGGTGCACAGCACAAACCGCGCGGCTTCCTTCGGAACCGTGCGCTCCGCGATCGTCCTGAACCGGACGCCCCGCCAGCGGTTGTCGTAACGGCTCCAGGTCGTCACGCAATGGAAATCGCTCGTATCGTCAGTCTGAGGCAGCGTGAGGAACTCATCCCATGCCAACGTGTACGGGTTCTCGACGAGGCCGCCGACCTCCAGCTTCCACGTGCGTGTCGAGATGTCTGGCTGCTCACCGAGGTCGAGCACCGGCCAGTTCGGCACTTCGTGCTGCCCGACGGGGAGCTTGGGCATGCCGTGGCGGTTCGGCGAGCCGCTGCCCGCTGGCGGCTTCCCGCGAAACTTGACGTTCACCGTCCCTTTATCAAGCTGGATTTGACGCTGGATGTACGCCAGCCGGCGCCGCACGAGGTCTGGCTTCTCGACCACGGACGATATCTTAACAACTTGCGCGGGGCCCCACCCCCGCGCCTGACGCGCTCGCGCCGTAGCGCTCGCGCGTATCTAGGACAGAACGTCACCGATGGAACGTCGGTCTTGAAGGCGATCAGGAAACGCGGGCGGTCGGATGGCCGGTACCAGCCGACGCGAGGAGCGACGGCGCGAGAAACTTGTCCGGGCGGGCCGTCTGCAGCGCTGCCGGCTGACTACGGCGCGAGGCCTTGTCGCGGTACATCTGGTGGTCGGCGTCGGCGAGCAGCGCCTCGTAAGTCGTGCCGTCTTCGGGGAAGACCGCTGCGCCGGCACTGACGGCCAGGTGGAGGCGCCGGCCCGGCCGCACCTCCAGCTCGATTTCTGCGATGCGATCTTGGAGCTCGCGGCGCTTGGCGTCGGCTGCCTCGCGCGAGCAATCGGTCATCACGATGATAAACTCGTCGCCCGCGTACCGAACGCAGAGGTCGTAAGGACGCAGCGCGCACTGCAGTGCGGCCGCGACTTCGCGGAGGGCGTGGTCGCCCACCTGATGCCCGTAGGTGTCGTTGATGGCCTTGAAGCCGTCGACGTCCATGACGATGAGGGCCACTTCGCTCTTCAGACGCTCGGCGCGCGCCAGCTCGCGCGAGAGATGGACGAACATCGACCGGCGGTTCGGCAACCCGGTGAGTGCGTCGGTCAGGGAATCCTCGTGCGTTTGCTCGAAGACGATCGAGTTGTGGACCACAGCGCCCGCCTGCTCGGCGACCCGCTCCAGCAGCCGGACGTGGTCCTCGGTGTAGTGGTTCGGTTCGGTATGGTACAGCTCGAGACAGCCGATGAGCCCGTCATTGAAGTAGAGCGGGCAGACGAGCGCTGACGTGAGAGCGTCAAGGTCCTTCAACCCGACTGCCTCCAGCGTGACGCGGGGGCTCGCGTTGACAAGTGTCCGTCGATTGCGCGCCGCCCAGCCCGACAAGCCGTCGCCGAGCTTCAGCGTCGTATTGAGGAGCTCCGGCGCATCGATGCCCGTCGCGAACCGGCACTTGAGCGTCTCGGACTCCTGCTGATACAGGAACAGCGCGCAGCCCGACCAGGGCACGATCTTCGACAGCTTCGACGAGATGAGCGCCATGGTTTCGGCCACCGCCAGGCTCGTGCCCATCGCCTGGGCGACCTCATACAGGGCGTAGATCTCGCGATGGGCGAGTGCGATATTGTCGAAGGCGTTGGCCTTGCTCTTCGGCACCAGACCAACCGCCGTCGTGCCGGCAGCCTGCGGAGCGGCCCTGGTCGGCACTTCGACTGGCTGCTCCTCCTCGCGGCTCGCTTCCGCGATGAGGGACGGCAGGATCTCAACGAAGGTCGCGACCAGCTTGGGATCGAGGGCGCGGCCGCCCTCGTGCCTCAACATCGCAATGGCGCTGTCGTGACCGAGCGCCTTGTGATACGGCCGCGCCGTCGTCACGGCGTCGTAGTAGTCGACAACAGTCAGAATGCGCGCACCGATTGGAATCAGGTCGCCCGCCAACCCGTGCGGGTAGCCCTTCCCATCCCATCGCTCGTGGTGGCTCAGGATGAGGGGCGCGACCGGATACGGGAACGGCACGGCGGCAATGATTTCGGCGCCGACTTCCGGATGAATCCGGATCTTCTGGAATTCCTCCTGCGTCAGCGGGCCCGGCTTCGAGAGGATGTGCTCGGGTACCGCCAGCTTCCCGATGTCGTGCAGCAGCGCCGCCGTCTTGACGCCCTGAATCTCG
>JBGPHH010000305.1:0-4701 GCA_041484265.1 Vicinamibacteria bacterium | reverse complement strand
CCCAGAATTGTCGCCGTTAAATCACTGTAAACAACTGATTCTAAAGATGGTGCGGAAGAGGGGATTCGAACCCCTACGGTATTGCTACCGCCAGCCCCTCAAGCTGGTGCGTCTGCCAGTTCCGCCACTTCCGCGTACGAGAGGTGAATTGCTGATTGCGGACTACTGATTGATGATTCTACTGTAGTCGATGCCAAAGCAATAAGAGAGTTCGGCGCCGCCGTTGTGTCGTTGTCTTCCTGCCGACTGCCGACTGCCGACTGCCGACTGCCGACTGCCGACTGCCGACTGCCGACTGCCGCGGCCCCGCGTATAATCCGGGCAGATTCACAGTCCCTCACCTTGCGTACGCATATTTCGCCAAGCCCGACGATATGGCGCTGACTCCCGGCACCCGTCTCGGTACCTACGACGTCCTCGCACTCATCGGTGTTGGAGGGATGGGTGAGGTGTATCGCGCGCGGGATACGAAGCTGGATCGCGAGGTCGCGATCAAAGTGATGCCTGAAGCGTTCAACCGCAGTCCCGACCGCCTGGCACGCTTCAGGCGGGAGTCTCGCGCCCTCGCGGCGCTCAATCATCCCAATATCGCGGCGATTTACGGATTCGAGGAATCGCAGGGTATTCATGCCCTGGTGCTCGAGTTCGTGGAAGGGCTGACGCTCGCCGACAAACTGGCTCAAGGCTCAGGGCTCAAGGCTCACGCCGCTCTCCCGCTCGACGAAGCCCTGCCGATCGCGAGACAGATTGCCGATGCGCTCGATGCTGCTCACGAGAAGGGCATCGTCCATCGGGATCTGAAGCCGGCCAATGTGAAAGTCACACCGAGCGGTGTCGTGAAGGTGCTCGACTTCGGGTTGGCGAAGACGCACACCGACGCCGCGGATCTGACGAACGCGCCCACCGAGAGCGCGGCACCAAGTCAGTACGGCGTTCTGCTCGGAACCGTCCCGTACATGAGTCCGGAGCAGGCCCGCGGCCTGGCGGTCGACAAGCGGACCGACATCTGGGCCTTTGGTTGCGTGCTCTATGAGCTGCTGACGGGACGCCGCGCGTTTCGCGAGCCGACCTCATCCGACACGATTGCCGCCATTCTCGAGCGCACACCCGACTGGACCGTCTTGCCGGCGAACACGCCGGTTGGGGTCCGGCGATTGCTGCAGCGGTGTCTCGAGAAGGTCCCGCAGCGGCGCTTGCGTGATATCGGCGATGCTCGACTCGAACTCGAGGAGCCGGCCCCAGGTGCGGAACCAGTCACACCAGGGATCAGGCACTCATCGCCTGCGCGCGACGTCGAGTTCAAGCGTCTCACAAACTTCATCGGGCTCAAGGAATCGCCTGCGATGTCACCAGACGGCAAGATGGTGGCATTCGTGGCATTCGCGGAGGGGAAGCGCCAGATCTGGATCCGGATGCTGGCGGGAGGCGTCCCGCTCCAACTCACGCGCGACGCCATCGACCACGAGCAGCCGCGTTGGGCACCCGATTCGAGCAGCCTCCTTTACTACACACGGGCCACGAAACATGGCGGTGACGGCACCCTTTGGGAAATCAGCGCACTCGGCGGCTGGCCGCGGAAGGTCGCGTCGGGGCTCAGCAGCGGCGACATCAGCCACGACGGCAGACGCATTGCGCTCTTTCAGGTCGCCGGCGATCAGCCGGCGCTCGTCACCGTCGCCCGTGATGGTTCCAACACGCAGATCGTCGCGCGGCTGCCGCTGGGCTACGGCTACATCTCGCCGCGATGGTCGCCGGACGATCGCGCGATTGCCTTTCAGTGCACCGCCAACATTAGCATCTTCATGTCCATTGACGTCGTGTCGCTGGCCGCGGGCACACGACAAACCGTCGCTCACAGCGCCTTGCTGAAGGGGTTCTGCTGGCTGCCTGATGGGTCCGGGTTGATTTACAGTTCGTCGCAGGGAAGCACGCTGCTCTACCCGCCCGTCTTCAACCTCCGATCGGTTGACACCGACGGACGGGGCGATCGCCAGTTGACGTTCGGTGATCAGTCCTACGTCGAGCCCGATACGCATCACACGGGACGGTTGATCGCCAATCGCATCAAGAGCACGTCGGACATCTGGAAGATTCCGGTCGAAGGCACGCCGGCCGAGAACACCCGCGGGGCGATTCGTGTCACGGGGCAGACCGGCCAGGTCCGCACGCCGTCACCCAGCCCTGACGATACAGAGGTGGTGTACCTCTCGGATGAAGGCGGCCACGGCAACCTGTGGGTGGCCAGAACAGACGGCTCCGCCGTACGTCAAATCACGTTCGAACAAGATCCGAATACGAGCATGGGCGTGCCCAATTGGTCGCCGGCTGGCGACCTCATCGCGTTCGTCACGATTCGGGGCGAACAGATCGGACTCTCTGCCGTTCACCCGGACGGCAGCGGCCTTCGCCAGATCGTGGCGCCAGCATTCGGGCCCTGCTGGTCGGGCGATGGGCACTGGCTCTACTACGTATCGGGCACGTTCGGACGGGTAGCGGCAGGTTTCGAGAAGATTCGGGCCGACGGGAGCCAGCGCACCCTCGTGCGAACAGAAGCGGGTGGCATGATTCCGGCAATTTCGTCCGATGGCGCGGCCTTGTATTTCAGCCGGTTCGCGCGTCCGAACATCCTGGGCTACCAGGGCTCGTCAGGGTCCGACAATGATATCCAGCGTGCGCGCCCGGAAGACGGGCCAGCGGAGACTCTGGCCTTCGTCTCTGGTGATCGCATTCCCGGACTGCCGCCCGTCGCGTACATCACGCTTTCCCCAGATGACCGCTGGCTGGCCATGCCGCTCGTCGATGGAGCCACGACAAATCTCTGGCGGCTGCCGACAGCGGGCGGGGCGATGACGCCGATCACCGATTTCGGCACACGCGCCGTCGAGATCGCCCGCAGTATCTCCTGGTCGGCGGACGGCCGGTACCTCTACGCCGCGGTCGCAGAGCTCGAGGCCGACATCGTCCTGCTCGATGGACTGATTCGATAACCGGCGGGATCAGGCCGAGCGGCTCAACCACATCCACCCCTGACGGGCACGACGATGCCGACCTGGTAGGTGCCACGCCCGCCGGTCACCTCCGGTGTCGCGGGTATCGTTCGGCCGCGAACGGCCGGCGCATCGACCTGCAGGAACTGTTGCACGTTACCGGGACGGATGAAGACGCTCGTGTTGTCAGTCGGCAGCGACGCGACGCTCGCACAGAACGCCGGGATGGTGCCCGCATCGCGCAGGTAGTGCTCGACCGTCGAGAGGTAGAACGTCGAGACGATCGCGCCCTGCCGGCGGGTGTAGGCGCCGACGGCACGCAGCGTCTTCGGGCCCGAGAAGTCGCCGACGAGCGGCACGAGCAGGCCGCGGGCCTGGAAGTTTTTCAACCACAGGAACTTCTCATGGGAGCTGAGATAGCTCAGCTCTTTGCCCCTTGCGTCGACTTGCGTCATCAAGTCCCAGTAGGTGGCGCTGGCGCGACCGCCGCCTCCGCGGCCAAAGCCGCCCGTCAGTGGCGTCAGCGCGGTGCTGGCCTGGTAATTGATGGCCGGGCCGTAGAAATAGAAGGTGCGATACGCGGCGTCGATGCCGTCGATGTCGTTCTGCGGCAGTGGAATCGCGTCGGTCTTCGTGAGCTGCGTAATGATCGCGTCGAGGTTGGCTTTGTAGGCAGCCTCGTTGCCGGTCTTCACGTCCCAGATCGCGTCCATGATCTGCCGTGCGCTCGACGTCGCCGTGAGACCGGCCGGTCGAGCACGCGTGAACAACCGCGAGATCAGTTCAGCGCGGTCAGCCGACAGCTCGAAGAGCGCCCTGTACATCAGGAGCACGTGCAGGTTACCGCGGCGGATGTCGGTGATAAACGCCATCTGCGGATGCAGCACCGCGAGGTAGCTGAAATTCTGCTCGGGGCCGACGCCCATGTAGACGCCACCCTGCTTGGCGACCGAAGCCACCTCAGGCAGCAGGCTCGCGAGCACCATCTCGTTCGAGATCATGTTCTCGGACCTGAAGTTGCCGTCCGGCTCCGACATGTCGGTGCTGAGCTTCCAGAACTCGGCTCCTGTCAGTCGCGTCGGCAGTCCGGCCGCCGAGAGCGGCGCGAGCTGTCCAACGGGCCTGGAACAGACAAGCGCGATCAGAACAAAGATGAAGAAGAGGAGCTTGCGACGTCGCACTGGTCACCTCGTTGTGGGTAATGAGGCAAATAGTGTCGCAGGTGTTGGGCGCGAAGGGTATGGATTTTCTGCGAAGGTGCCGGACCTGGGCATCTAGACGTCCCTCGGACGTCTCGGCGGATGGTCAGAAGTTCTGATGGTCAAGGAGAGCGACGACCCAACTGGCGGGACGCCGACCAGCCTCGTCGTGGTGATCAACTGGACGGAAGAGCTGAAGCGCCTGCTAACGACGAAGTAGCGACCAGCGATGCCGATCGAGGCGCTCACGATTCGCGGAGTCGGTCGGTGAGGAGATCGTTGACGGCAGTTCACACCGGTGAGGTCAAGGCGAGTGTAGCCACACCCGGATGAAATCAGCCCCGTCCTTGACAACATGCTTGACAACAGACAGAAATCTCGGGCCAGAAGACGCGCAGTTTATTGTGTATTTTCTATTAGTTAGCAGAATAGATCGGAGAAGCCAATTCTGAGCCCCTCAAGCTGGTGCGTCTGCCAGTTCCGCCACTTCCGCGTACGAGGGATGAATTGGACTT
>JBGPHH010000304.1:0-4715 GCA_041484265.1 Vicinamibacteria bacterium | reverse complement strand
GTGGCGCTGCCGGCGTCCGCGGTCGGGGCCTTCTTGACGCGATAGAACGGATTCACCACGAGCACCGAATAGCCCGTCTCCGCGAGCCGCTTGCCCATCTGGCGGAACGCGGGCCGCAGCCCGAAGATGTCCGGCCACACGACCACGGCCGGCGCCGTGCCGCTCGCGGGATGGACGAAGTAGCAGTCGGCGGTGCCGTCCGGCGTCATCACGCTCACGTCTGCTTCGGTCACCGCGACGGCGTTGGCGACCTTCGGCAGCAGCATGACCATGCCCGCTCCGAGGAGGACGCCGAATTGCCGCCGTGTCACCAACCCGCGCGACTCGTATTCCTGTCGATCCTGCTCAAAATGATCCTGATCGCACATATTCGCTCCTTGTCGAGACTCAACGCGCGACTCATACGCGCGGTGAATACTCTACAGCGATCGATTGGTTCTGTCATGATGCCGCCCGTGCTGGCATGCCCGGTGTGTAACAGTCCACTGACAATCGGCGCCACCGCGGCCACGTGCCCGCACACACACAGCTTCGATCGCGCGCGAAGCGGCTACCTGAACCTCTTGCTGTCGAACAACAAGCAGTCGGCCGAGCCGGGCGACAGCCCGGCCATGCTGCGCAGCCGGCGCACGTTCCTGCAGGGTGGCTTCTACGATCAGATGTCGGCTGCTGCTAACACGGCGGTGGCCGAGGTCCTGGCCGGGCGGCACGAGGCCCACGTCGCCGACCTCGGATGCGGCGAAGGGTTCTTCACCACACGACTCAGGTCCGCGCTCGCGGCGGCGATGTCGCCCGCACCAACGTGTTACGGTGTCGACGTCTCGCGCCCAGGCGTCAAGATGGCCGCGGCGCGTGATCGCGAGATCACCTGGATCGTGGCAAGCCTGCATCACAGCCCGTTCCGGCCGCAATCGCTCGACGTGGTCCTCAGCATGTTCGCGCCGATCGACGCCGCCGACGTGCAGCGGGTCGTCCGCGCTGACGGCGCCCTGGTGACGGTGACGCCGGGGCCCGATCACCTCGACGCCCTCCGCCACCTTATATATAGCTCGGTGAACCCGCATCCACCGACGCCGGCGCTGATGGCCGGCGACACGCTCTTCGAACAGACTGCCTCCACCCGCGTCCACTACCCCATCGTCGTGGATTCACCGGCGCAGATCATGAATCTCCTGGCGATGACGCCGTACTACTGGAATATCAGCCGGGCGACCAAGGCCCGCATCGAAGCCCTGTTACGCCTCGAGCTCACCGTGGATGCTTACGTGACCGTGTTCCGGCCGCAGCCGCGCTCGCAGGCTGCTTAGACCGTCACCGGGACCTCGGATCGCGAGCGGGCGTCGATGGGCGACTTCAGCGTCTCCATTCGACCGACCACGCAGGCTCCATCGCTCATCACGAACTTTGGCGCCGTCAACTCGCCATCGACAGAGGCGGTCTCCTGGAGCTGGATCTTCTGGCTCGCCGCAACCTTGCCGTTGACCCGGCCGTGAATAATCACGACCTTGCCCGTGATGTTGGCCCGGACGTCGGCGTCGGGTCCGATGGTCAGACTGTGATCGCCAACGTCGATCGTGCCTTCAAGATGGCCATCGAGCGTCAGATCCTCAGCGCTCGACAATTCACCCTTGAACACGACCGACTTTCCGAGCCACACGCCGCTCCGCCGTTCTTCCGTCGGGCGACCGGCGGTCGCCGCCGGCCCTGTGGTGTGCATCTGTGACGTGCCTTCATGCTTGGGCTTGGGAGAGGATTCCTGGTTCCACATGCGCTCCTCCTGGGGGGAGGCTTCGCACATTCTACCGGATCGATGAGCGGCAGCAGTCGAGCAACCGTCGGTTACTTGAGAGTCTCGATTCGGCCTGCCACGCGAGCGCCATCGGCCATCACGAACCTGGGCGCTTTGCAGTCGCCCTCGACCGATGCGGTGTCGTGGAGGTGGATCTTCTCGCTCGCCGTAATCCGGCCTTTGACCCGGCCTCGGACAATCACGGTTCTGCCCACGACGTCGGCCCGAATGTCGGCGTCAGGTCCGATGGTCAGGCTGTGATCGTGAATGTTGATGGTGCCTTCAACGTGGCCATCGAGCGTCAGATCCTCGGCGCTCGATAGCTCGCCCTTGAACACGACCGACTTCCCGACCCAGGCGATCATCCGCCGCTCTTCCATCGGCCGGCCAGGGGCGGCCGATCCCGTGGTCGGCACCCGGGGCGTGTCGTCAGTCTTCGGGGATGCTTGCGGGTTCCACATCGTCGGCATCGAACAGCAAATGTTCGCCTTCACTATCGGCCCTGAGGCTTGCTTCCATTAGGGACGTATCATGAAGGTTGCGGTCCGATGCCTCTCATCCTGAACCACTTGCTTCCTGTCCACTGGGCGATCGCCGGTGCGGCGATCGCCGCCGTCACGCTCGGTCTGCTGTTTCTCGCCAACCGCCGGCTCGGCGTCTCGGGCGGCTTCGACGACGTCTGCAGCCTCCTCCTCGCGCAGCCGTACTTCCGGAGCGGCGCGGTGCGCTCGGGGCGCCAATGGCGGCTGCCCTTCGTGATCGGTCTCGTGCTCGGCGGATTCCTCTCCGCTGTCCTCGGCGGTGGATGGAAGACGACGTGGGAACTGGGCCTGTTCGACCAGGTGATCGGCTTGGGCCACGCGGGCAAGCTGGCCTGGATGTTCGCGGGCGGGCTCTTCATCGGGTTTGGCACCCGGCTCGCCGGCGGATGCACGAGCGGCCACGGCATCTTCGGGCTGTCGAACCTCGAGCTGCCGAGCCTCATCACGACCGTCAGCTTCATGGCCGGCGGAATCGCCACGACGCAGCTTGTCTACCGCGTCCTGTTCCACGTCGTTTATTTCAGGGGTTGACGTGCCGCTCTACCTTCTTCTCGGTACGATCTTCGGCTTCGTGCTCAGCCGATCGGGCGCGGCCGACTACAACTACATCCAGGGGATGTTCCTCTTCGAGCGATTCCAGCTGTACGGGATCATCGGCACCGCCGTCGCGCTGACCGCGCCGGGGCTCTGGGCGCTCAAGCGCTTCGGCCGCACGGCGACCGGCCGCCCGATCCAGATCGAGCTGAAGCCGCTCCATCGAGGCAACCTCGTCGGCGGCCTGCTGTTCGGCGTCGGCTGGTCGATGGCCGGCATGTGCCCCGGCCCGATCTTCGTGAACATCGGCGAAGGCAAGCTCTATGCGGTGGCGGCGCTGGCCGGCGCGCTCGCCGGCGCCGGCGTCTTCGGAACAATTTATACGCGGCTGCAGGGCCGCCTGCGGCTGCCGCCGCTCGCGCTCGACACCGGCAAGGCCTGAGCGGGGTGCGAGAAGTGCAAGGGGTGCAAGAGTCGGAAGCTGTCGTGTTCGACAAGGTGTCGCTCGCCTTCGACGATCACGTCGTGCTCCACGACGTGAGTTTCAGCGTCCCGAAGGGCAGCATGAGCATCCTGCTCGGCGCGAGCGGCGCGGGCAAGTCGGTCGTGCTCAAGCTGATGCTCGGACTGTTTCGACCCGACTCCGGCACGATTCTCGTCAATGGCCAGCGCGTCGACAGCATGCCCGAGCGCGATCTCCTGCGACTGCGGGGGGACATCGGCATGTTGTTCCAGGAGACCGCACTCTTCGATTCGCTGACGGTCAACGAGAACGTTGGGTACCGCCTCTACGAGGAAACCGACCTGCCCCTCGACCAGGTGCGCAGCCGCGTGGCAGAGGTCCTGGGGTTTATCGGGCTCGGCGAATACATCGAGCGCATGCCCTCGGAGCTCTCCGGCGGCCAGCGGCGGCGCGTCGCGATCGCCCGCGCGATGGCCGCCAAACCGAATCTCTTGCTGTTCGACGATCCGACGACGGGGCTCGATCCCATCACGGCGGCAACGGTGGACGACGAGATCGTCAAGCTGCGCGATCTCGAACACGTCACATCCATCCTGGTGACGCACCAGATCCGAGATGCGTTCTACGTGGCCCGGCACGAGGCCGTGAAGACGAACGGACGCCTGCAGATCCTCGACTCTGGCGCCGAGCGCGCCAGGTTCCTGGTGCTCCACGAGGGCCGGATCTACTTCGAGGGGAGCGGGGAGGAACTGCAGGCATCGGCAGACGCCTACCTGAAAGAGTTTCTCTTCATGACTCTTCCTCCCTGGTAAGACCGTCGACGTCAGCCGCCGACGCGCTGCGCGACGAGGTCGCCAACGGCGGCCGGGCCCATCACCGTCTCGCTGTCGATCTTCCCGTCCGCGCGCACGACCACGGCGGACGGCATGCCGGGCATCCCGTAGGCATCGAGCAGCGTGAAGTCGTCGGCGAGCAGCACGTCCTGCACGTCGGTGCCTATCAGCTTCATCTCGATGGCTTGCGCCGAGCCGGCGCCGACGACCGCAATCCTGAGCGCCTTCGCGTGGTCCCGCTGCCATCGGCCGATGTCGGGCCACAGCCCGGCACAGGCGGGGCAATGCGAGCTCGAGAAGATCAGCAGGACCGGAGCCCCCGCCGCGGTCAGCGTCTCGAGCGACGCCTGGCCACCCGCAAGGACCGGCAGCTCGAAGGGCGGCGCGGGCGCACCCACGGGCAGGCCGACCCCGCTGATGCGCGGCGACGCGGCAGCGACCGACGCCGCGGCCAGCTGCTTGTCGAGCCTCGCCACACGCTCGGTCAACTGGCGGACTTGCGCGTGAAAGCGCCGCGCCAGCAACGACAGTCCGATGATCACGGCGAGCAGCGC
>JBGPHH010000303.1:0-4729 GCA_041484265.1 Vicinamibacteria bacterium | reverse complement strand
GATCTTCGACACCCCGGCGTGCGCGAAGCGCTTCTTGAGGGTCGATCGCAGCGCGATATCCTCGTGCAGCAGCTTGGCGTAGTCGCGGTCCGAGTACCATCGCGACCGCCACGTCTTGTTGAATCCGAGCCGGAACCCAATTGGATGAACCTTCTGGCCCACAGTTACTCCTTCTTCGCCGTGCTCTTCGTCGACTGCCGACTGCCGCCTGCCGACTGCTGACTCCCGCCCGCCGACTGCTGCGCGCGTTTCCGCTTCGGCCTTTCGTCACCCGTGGCGACGGGCGCGATCCTTTCGGCGCGCTCCGAGACGTGCACCGTCAAATGCGCCGTCCTCTTGAGCACCCGGAAGGCCCGACCCATCGGCGCGGGCCGCACGCGCTTCTGTGACGGCCCTTGATTCGCGTAACACGCCGACACGAACAGCCGGTCAACGTCGCCGCTGAACCCTTCCTTCTGCTGCGCATTGGCGACCGCCGAGCGAAGCGCCTTCGCAATGTCTTCGGCCACCGACTTGCGGGCGAACTTCAGCGTCGCGAGCGCCTTGTTCACGTCCTTGCCGCGGATCATATTGAGGACGAGACCGGCTTTCTGTGCCGAGGTGCGGACATAGCGGGAGGTGGCCCGCGCTTCGATCATGACTTGTCTCCACCGGCCGGCTTCGCCCCGCCGGCGCCCGCAGGCGCACCGGCCCCCGCAGCGCCTGCCCCGCCGCCCGCGCCCGGCGCGGTCGCCGCGGCAGCCGCCGCCATCGCGGCCCGTTCCGCGACTCGCGTCGTGTGGCCCTTGAAGATCCGCGTCGGCGCAAACTCGCCCAGTTTGTGACCGACCATGTTCTCGGTCACGTAAACCGGAATGAACTTCTTCCCGTTGTGCACGGCGAGCGTGTGGCCCACCATTTCCGGCACAACGGTTGACCGCCGCGACCACGTCTTGATGACCTTCTTCTCCGCCCCCCGATTCATCACCTCGACTTTTTCGAGCAGATGAGTGTCGACAAACGGGCCCTTCTTTAGTGAGCGACCCATTACTTCTGTCTCCGTTGGACGATGAACTTGTCGGTCACCTTCCGGTTGCGCGTCTTATAGCCCTTGGTCGGCAGACCCCACGGGGACACCGGATGCCGCCCGCCCGAGGTCTTGCCTTCGCCGCCGCCCAGCGGATGGTCGACCGGATTCATCGCCACCCCGCGGACGTGCGGCCGCTGCCCGAGCCAGCGGCTGCGTCCAGCCTTGCCGATCGACACATTCTCGTGGTCGAGATTTCCGACCTGACCAATCGTCGCGAAGCACTCCATATTGATCTTGCGGATCTCGCCCGACGGCATCTTGACCGATGCGTAGTCGGCCTCTTTGGCGACCACCTGCACGGACGATCCCGCACTGCGCGCGATTTGGCCGCCCCGGCCCGGCCGGAGCTCCACATTGTGGACGAGCGTGCCGAGCGGAATGTTCTTGAGCGGCACGGCGTTGCCCGGCAGAATGTCGACGTTCTGGCCCGCGACGATCGTGTCGCCCACCTTGAGGCCGGTCGGCTGCAGGATGTACCGCTTCTCGCCGTCTGCATACGTGAGCAGGGCGATCCGCGCCGAACGGTTCGGGTCGTACTCGATCGTTGCGACCTTGGCCGGGATGTCGCGCTTGTCCCGCTTGAAATCGATCAGGCGGTACATCCGCTTGTGGCCGCCACCGCGCCACCACGAGGTGATCTCGCCGCGATTGTTCCGCCCCCCCGATTGATGGAGCGGCTCGACGAGCGGTTTGTACGGCGTCTTCGAGGTGATCTCGTCGAACACCTGGACCGTCTGGAACCGTGTTCCGGGCGACGTCGGATTGAACTTACGAATCGGCATATCAGTCTTCCGAAAGTCTCAAGCCTGAAGTCTCAAGTCTGCCCACTTCAGACTTCACACTTGAGACTTACTCTTTACACGTCCCTAAGCGCCCTCGAGGAATTCAGGCAGCTTCTGGCCTGCGCGCAGCTTCACGTACGCCTTCTTCCAGTCCGACCGCCGGCCGGCGAAGCGGCCCTGTCGCTTCACCTTTCCATGCGCGATGGCGGTCCGGATACTGTCAACTTTGCTGCCGAGCAGCTGCTCGACGGCCCGCTTGACCTCAATCTTGTTCGCGCCGGTCGCCACCTGGAAGACGATCGTCCGGCCGTCCTCGCGCAGAATCGAGGTCTTCTCGGTCACGAGCGGGCGGCGAATCACGTCGGTGAGTTTCATGCCAGGGCCTCTTGGAGCCTTTCAATGGCGCTCTTGGTGGCCACGACCTTGTGCGCATCGAGGACGTCGCGCGCGGTCAGGCGCGCGCTCGCCACGAGCGAGACGCCGGGGATATTGCCCACCGAGCGCAGCAGCTTCTGGTCGACCGCCACGTCTACGAGCACCGCCTTGCCGACGACGCCCCATCGCTCAAGCAGCGCCAGGGCGTATTTCGTCTTCATCTCGGTGACCTTGAGCTCCTCCACCACCACGAGCGCGCCGTCTCTGACCTTGGCGGCGAGCGCCGAGCGCAGTGCGCCGCGTCCAACCTTCTTCGGAAGCGCGTAATCGTAGCTGCGGGGCTGCGGCGCGAACACCGTGCCGCCGTGCCGCCACAGCGGATTGCGAATCGATCCGACGCGCGCGCGGCCGGTGCCCTTCTGGCGCCAGGGCTTCTTACCGCTGCCACTGACGAGGGCCCGGTTCTTGGCCATCTGCGTGCCCTGCCGGTCCTTCGCGTTGGCGTGCACGACCGACTCCCACATCAGGTCGGGATTCACGCGCCCGCCGAAGATCTCGTCGCGCACGTCGACCGCGCCGACCTTCTCGTTCAGAGCGTTAACAATGTCTAGAGTCATCATTTATTCACTGGCGCTGGGGCCCCACCCCCAGCGCGAACTGACGCCGATGCCTCGCCTCGGCTTTTCATGGCCTCAACTCGGCATGGCCGCAGGCGCTTCTGCTCTTCCCAATCCGCAATCATCAATCCGCAATCAGCAATTGACGATCACTTCTTGCCCTTCTTCGGCTTCTCTACCTGCGCGACCTTGAGCTTCTTCGCGGTCACCGCCTTGCGCACGAGCACATAGCCGGTCGGTGCCCCAGGAATCCCGCCTTCGACGATCAACAGGTGGTTTTCCGGATCGACGCGCAGGACCTTGAGATTGTGAATCGTCACGCGGCCGCCGCCCATCCGTCCCGCTGCGCGCATGCCTTTGATGACGCGCGACGGAAACGAGGACGCGCCGATGGAGCCGGGCGCGCGATGAAACATCGACCCGTGCGTCGCCGCGCCGCCGGCGAAGTGATGTCGCTTGACGACGCCCTGAAAGCCCTTGCCGCGGCCGGTGCCCACGACGTCCACCCGCTCGCCGTTAGCGAAAATCGACACGAGCACCTGATCGCCGGCCTTGGCGGCCTCGCCCCCCGGCGCGACCTTGACCTCACGCCGCATCCGCGTCGGCGGCACGTTGGCCTTCTTGAAGTGTCCGGCAATGGGCTTCCGCACCTTCGCGGGCCGCTCCTCGACCAAGCCGAGCTGCACGGCCTCGTACCCGTCGGTCTGCGTGGCCTTGGCTTGCACGACGACGCATGGACCAGCCTTGATGACGGTGGCCGGATGCACGGTGCCGTCGGCGTCAAACACCTGGGTCATCCCGACTTTTCTACCGATGATTCCTGTAATCATTTTTCACTTTGCGGCGTGGCCCCACCCCCGCCGCGAACTCACGCTGATGCCTCGCCTCGGCTTCACTTGGCCTCGGCTCGGCATGGCCGCAGGCGCTCAGCCTGAGTCTTGAGCCTTAAGCCATGAGCCTTACTTGTGCTCCTTACCAAACGCTTTAATCTCAACGTCAACCCCCGCCGGCAGATCAAGCTTCATCAGCGCGTCGACGGTCTGCGGCGTCGGCTCAAAGATGTCGATGAGCCGCTTGTGCGTGCGGATCTCGAATTGCTCGCGCGACTTCTTGTCGACGTGCTGCGACCGCAGCACCGTCCACTTGTTCTTGGAGGTCGGCAGCGGAATCGGCCCCGCCAGCCGCGCCCCGGTCCGTTTGGCCGTATCGACGATCTCGGTCGTCGACTGGTCGAGGACGCGGTAGTCGTACGCCTTCAGGCGGATGCGAATCTTGTCGCTGAACGCTGTAGCCATAAGCCCCTTATTTCCCTTGCATCCGCGCCACGACTTCTTCGCTGACGTTGCGCGGCGCCGGCTCGTACCGATCGAAGTGCATCGAATAGGTCGCGCGGCCCTGCGTGCGCGACCGCAAGTCGGTCGCATAGCCGAACATCTCGGAAAGCGGCACGCGCGACTGGATGATCTGCGTGCCGCCGCGATCCTCCTGCGACTGAATGTGTCCACGCCGGCTCGCGAGATTGCCCATGACGTCGCCCATGTAGTCCTTCGGGACGACGACCTCGACCCGCATCACCGGTTCGAGGAGCACCGGATGGGCGCGCTTGGCCGCGTCTTTGAACGCCATCGACCCGGCAATCTTGAACGCCATTTCCGAGGAATCCACGTCGTGGAACGACCCATCGTAGAGTTCGACCAGCACATCGTCGACCGGGTAGCCGGCGAGGACGCCCGTGGTCATCGCTTCGCGGATCCCCTGGTCGATCGGCTTGATGAACTCCTTCGGAATCGACCCGCCTACGATCTCGTTGGAGAACTCGTAGCCTTCGCCCGGCTGCCGCGGGATGAGCCGAATCTTCGCGTGGCCGTACTGGCCGCGGCCGCCGG
>JBGPHH010000302.1:0-4735 GCA_041484265.1 Vicinamibacteria bacterium | reverse complement strand
TGCACGTGAGCGTCGCAGGTCGGACACCGACCTGCGACGAAGCTGTCTTCCCACAGTTGAAGTAGGGCCATGTGCATCTCGTCGCTATGAACCGATCGGACCCGGCCGCCGGTGAGATTCCCCGCGCGGCGGGGCCGGGGCTTCCCGCCGTGAGAGTAAAACAACTGGCAAATCGGGCCGTGAGGATAGCGACCTGTGCTAGGACGTGTTTACTCGGTCGAGAAGGACGACCCGCAGCCACACGTCGACTTGGCGTTCGGGTTCTTGATGGTGAACCCGCCGCCCGTGACGGTGTCGACAAAGTCGACCTCGGCGCCCTTCAGATACTGGATGCTGATCGGGTCCACGAACAGCTTGACGCCGTGCGATTCGAACACCAGATCGCCAGCGCCCTGGCCGTTTTCATCGATCATCATGCCGTACTGGAAGCCCGAACACCCGCCGCCCTGCACGAACACGCGCAAGCCGCCGCCGGCCTTCTGTTCCTCGACCAGCAGCTCACTGATCTTCGACGCCGCCGTTTCAGATACGTTGATCATGACCCTAAGTATACCCATTCGAAAATGACCGTCCTACCGCAGGTAACCGGCTCGGCCCGTCACAACTCGGCCGAACCATCGAAGAAGCGCCCACGTGTCCATTACGCCGCACGATCGTAAAGGATTGAGGAACCCACCGAAGCGCGATGAGGCAGGCGTGGAACGGAGGGCGATGCGTGGGTTGCCGCCCTCGGGCGTTCTGCGCGGGCCGGCTTACTCTTTGGCCTGTGTCACCGGGCCGTGTCACGATCGGGCCAGCACAGGCCGGATCGGGACGCGCCGTATCAACGACTTAGCGGGGCGAAACGGGGCGATCGGTTATAGGGTTGGACTCCGAAAAGGGTCTCAATGCGTGAATGCTGGCCTGATTGTGACGATTTCAAGCTGAAGAAGCCGCCAAAATATAACCGTCATGTATAACCGATTGGCGATCGCCGATCGACGAAATTAGGCCAATTTTTCGAGGCAGGTTTTCAAGACCACCGCCATCGACCACTCGGCCATCCCTCCGCATCGAACTGTCGCCAGAATTCGCGCGTCCTTATCAGAATCAGACGCGCCCGCGGCCGTGTGTCACCGGAAGTGTCACCATCGGCAGCATACCGATCTTCCTGGCGCTCGCGCCATTGTAGCCCTCACGGTCGACAAAGAGTCGCCTCCGGAAAGGGTGTCGCGGGTTCCTCAAGGTTCGCTGCGCCGCCAGGCCGCGGGCGTTCGGCCTCGCTTGTGCCGCGGGAAAGGTGTACTGTCGAGCCTCCACGCTTTCCTGAGACTGCCGTTCCCTCGCTGGGCGTACTCCAGCCCCGGCACCCTGGCCTCATCAAGGCTCTTCCCGCCGGGAATGAGGCTTCTCATGGGCATCGCCCCTTTCTCCTCTTCTCTTCATGAACTCCTGCAGCGAGTCCGCGCCGAATACGAAGAGACGCCGAGTCTCCGGTTGACGCCGTCGCAGGCCCAGCGATTGTTTGGACTCGAACCCTCGGCCTGCGTTGCGATCCTCGAGGCGCTCGTACAGGAGCATTTTCTGTTCCGCACCCATGATGGCCTGTTCCAGCGATCCGCGCGGTGAAGCCAGCGGATGGCGCACGCGCTTCGAGTGGGTGTTCGCCGCGCGTTTCAGTCCGACGTCAAGGCTTACGGTTTCGGTTTGGTGGGTAGCCTCTGAGTGTGAACCTCGGAGATCCGCAATTTAAGTTGCGCAAGCGTGACATGCCCATGGGCCAGCGCCCTGGCGTCCTTCACTAAGATGGCCACGTCATCAACGACCACGAACAACCCAGCGCCCTCCTTTATATAGGGAGCTCCGATGACGTGGCCTTGCTCGCGCAGCCGGTCCCACACGTCCTGATTGTGGTCCATGACGATCTCCTCCCTCACCGTTCACGCTGGCAGACATGTTTCTCCGTGCCCCCACCATGATCGCCCGTCGCGGCGAGGGGGGCCACAGCGGAAAGGAACGGAGGGGGAAGCGGATCGCCAAATGGCGACTTCGGGTCTGGCCCCAATGGCCTCCAGAGCCACTCGTCCCGAGGCCGATACACCTGCTTCAGCAAGGCGAGTTCATGACGCGACGGATCGCGGTGAGGATTGCCGAGCGCCGTGGCTGAGCGGCGCGGTGGACGATCACCGCCCCGTGAGAGACCGAACGGGTTTGGCGGGCACGTTTGACTTCGATCTGGGCTGGACGCCGGATCGACCACACCCGCCGATGCGCCCGCTTTGCCGGCGGCTGATCCGAACGGACCCTCATTGTTCACGGCGCTGAAGGAACAGCTCGGGCTCATGCTGCAACCGCAGAAGGATCAGATCGACATTCTCGTCGTCGATCGCGCGGAGCATCCCGCAAAGAATTAGAGCGACAGCTCGACCGTTCAGTCTCCGCGTGGCCAGTGTCGCCGGCAGTGTAACGATCGGGTCGATACGCGATGGAGCCGGACGGGGCGGCTCAGACTTAGCAGCCCAACGCGAGAATTCTCCCAGTTCCCCGTTTGGTCCAGTCCACGACCGGCCTGTGTCACCGGAAGTGTAACCATTCGCGTCCGCCGGCCAGATCCTCGCGAAGGCCCATTGCAACGCCCGAGTCGGCGGCGCCTGCCCTGAGCCGGAATTGGAGGCGGACGCGATATGCTTCCTGTTACCTGGGGAGAGCATGTTGACCAACCTAGCCCTCGAGCGACTCGGGAAGCACCTGCATGGCCGCCTCATCCGACCACACGACAACGGATACGACGACGCGCGCAAGGTCTGGAACGGGCTTATCGACAAGCGCCCAGCCCTGATCGCGCAGCGCGTGGACGAAAGCGCCGTGGTTCACGCAGTCAATTTCGCACGCGACCACCACGTCCTCGTCGCGGTGCGTGGCGGTGGACACAGTGTCGCCGCACATACATCATGTCGAAGGCGCAGTGAGCAGGGTGAGCGCTGACGCTTTGGCCTCAGGTGGCCGCGACGCGCCCTTCATTCTGAATATCGTCGGCATGTGGATGGCTGCCGCCGAGACCGACAAGCACGTCGAGTGGGTCCGCCAATTCAGTCGAGCGATCCAGCCGCATTCGACCGGAGCTCAGTACATCAACTTCTTGGGTGATGAAGGAGAAGGGCGCGTCAAAGCTGCCTACGGAGAGGGCAAGTTCGCACGGCTGGTTGCGCTGAAGAACAAGTACGACCCAAAGAATCTCTTTCGGCTCAACCAGAACATCAGGCCTGCGGTCTGATCCCACCGCTCATCAGATCAATCCATCGAACAGCACGACGTCTGTCTCGGTCTCCGCGACTGCGGCGTAGACGTGCCGGCTGTCCGCCGACCAGGATACGCTGCGGGTGATCTCGATGGACCGGGGGCCGAAATCGGTGACCGGCTTCATGGCGCCGCCCGCCGTCGGCAGCACCCACAGATTCGTGGTCGCCCCATCAATCAACGGCGCGGCCAGCCACTGACCGTCAGGCGACAAGACCGCGTGTAGCACTTGCGGCAACCCGGGGATGCGTTCGCCGGGAACGCGGGCCACGGTCTCCGATGCACCGTCTTCGGGACGCGCGCAACGGATCTCTCTGTCGGATCGCCCGACGCCGAAGATGTTCGGTCGCAGGCTCACCACGTAGTACAACGCTGAGCCGTCGGCCGAAATCGCTGGCACGGTGGCGCCCGCTTCCTCTCGTACGACGATCGGCTGACCACCGTCGAGGCGTACTTTCTCGAAGCGCATAGACCCGTCAGCCGCCAATTCGTAATACAGCCAGCGTCCGTCGCCGGACCAGCACGGCCCTCTTCCGTCCGCGACCACTTGCCGGAGACCACTGCCATCCGGATGGATGACCGACAGCCCAGTCTGTCCGCTCCGAGCCATGACAAACACGATCAGGTCGCCGGCCGGCGACCATTTGGGCACGCCGATCGTGACGGCGGGATCCTCTTCGAACGTGATTTGGCGCGCGCCGGAGCCGTCCGTGTTCGCCACCCAGAGATTCCCGTGGCCGCCATTGTCGGAGATGTACACGACCTCCGTATCGTCCGGGCTCACCGACGGCGTGCGGACCTGTCCTGTTTGCCGCGTGATACGCACCGCATTCCGTGTGTTCTCGGCCGGCGATCCATTGACAGGAAATTTCCAGATGTCCGACGGACCTTTGATCCTGATCGCGAGCAGCTTGCCCCTGTGGTGCGTGTCTGGCTCGACGTACGACTGATCGCCACACGTCAACTGGCGGTCGAGG
This sequence comes from Vicinamibacteria bacterium, assembly GCA_041484265.1. Taxonomy (GTDB): domain Bacteria; phylum Acidobacteriota; class Vicinamibacteria; order Vicinamibacterales; family CAVVIG01; genus 2-12-FULL-65-11. Next base: position 482 of record JBGPHH010000302.1, on the reverse strand, counting down.
CGCCCGTCGACCGTGATCGTCCGCACGTTGAAGAGCGGGGGATAGAGCAGCGTGCTGCCCCGCGACGAGCTGTAGGCGAATCCGGATCCGTCAGCCAGCCAGCAGAATCCCTTCAACCAGTCACTGTGACAGACGTCTCGTCGCCCCCCATCGGCGATCGACACGATCTCGAGGGAGACGTGAATACCGGTGCCGCTGCTGCGCTGGAAGGCGATCGAGCAATCGTCCGCCGACCAGCGCGGCGACGAGTAGCCGTGTCCGACAGGCAGGAGCGTCACGAGCGCCGCGGGCGATCCGTCACGCGCGACCGTCACGAGCGCCGGTTGGACCCCCGAGGGTTGGAACAGCGCAATGCGACGGCCGTCGTGGCTGATGTCGCCGCCACCGGTGGCCGACACCACTTTGCGCGGCCAGCCTCCGAGCGCGCTGATTTCCCACACCGTGCCGTCTTCTCCGTGTTTCGCGGCCGGTGTGTAGTAGAT
>JBGPHH010000301.1:0-4744 GCA_041484265.1 Vicinamibacteria bacterium | reverse complement strand
CAGGGAGACGAGGACATCTACCGCGCGCTCGACGCGGGGGCGGCCGCATACGTCTTCAAAGACTCGCTGTCCGAGGACCTGTTGCGCGCGATCCGCGAGGTGCACGGCGGGCGTGCGCCGGTGAACGCCAACGTGGAGGCCCAGCTCCTCGCGCGCGCGGAACGGCCACGCTTGACTCCGAGAGAACTGCAAGTGCTGGAGCTGGTCGCGGCAGGCATGCGTAACAAGAAGATCGCTGAAGCGCTCGGGCTGTCTGAAGAGACCATCGACATGCACGTCAAGAATATTCGCGCCAAGCTCAACGTGACCGATCGGACCGCCGCGGTGAACGTGGCGATCAAGCGCGGAATCATCCACATTCGCTGATGCAGCCCTCTAACGGCCCAGCGCTTTCATCTGGGCGGGCTCTGCGGGCGGGTGGCCGCCGGCGGCGGCGCGGGTGTTGACGCAGTGGGAATCGGTAACGTGGCAAGCCGCCGGCGATATTCGGGGTACAACGTCTCGGCACCGCCGTGCGTCGGCTCCACCGGCACGCCGTCTGTCACCGTGAATTCCGTCAAGAACTTGTTCTCACCCGGGAGGACATGCGGAATCACGCCGGGCTTCAGCGTGCTTTCTTCGGCTGGCTCGCAGACGAAGATGCCCACGCTCGCCAACGGATTGAAGATCATGTCGCGGCTACGCACGTACGGCTCGGTGAGATAGACCGGATCGTAGACGGTCGTGACGACCGACAAGTAGTTGCCGTGCCGCGTAAAGCGCTCGACAACGGTCGCCTTGTCGCTGCGCGGCACGCCGTTGCGGCGCAACCACGACGTCTTCAAGTGCGTCGTCGTCACAATGAGCGAACCACCTTCCCAGCGCCCAGTAGAGAACCCTTCCCACGTATGTGGCGCGTCCTCGTCGGGATGCGCCCGGCCGTCCATCCAGATCGTCCGTTCAGGCGTCATGTACTGCAGCCGCGTCCGCCATGCGATGACGTCGTGCGTCACCGGATCCGTTTCCTTCCACATGTCGAACGGCCACGTGCTGTTCGACTGGTAATCCGCAGGGTAGTCCTGACACTGGTGCTCTTTAATCGACAGAATCGACGCGTCCCACGTCTCGGCCGCGCGGCGGCCGGCGGCGCTAATCGGCAGGCCCAGATAATCGCCGAGTGCCGGGCCGTCGATGCGTTCTTGGACATCCTCGAAATTTGGATTCGCCCAGAAGCCGGAGAGATCGACCTGCGCCCGAGCAGTGGCGGGCGTCAGTGCGAGCATCGCGCTCGCCAGAAGCACAAGAAGCGGTTTCATGGCCATCGCCCTCACCTCGCTGCGCACGGCGTCGACGCCCACTTGGAGCCGTTCGGCTCTTTCTTGAAATCCGAGCTCGTGATGTACACCGTGTTGATGTTCTCCGGATCCTCGACGATGGTCATGACGGTGAACCAGGTGTCGTCGTTCGGCTCGGTCCGCAGATCGAAGTACTCGGTGAGCACGGCGTTCGCGCTATACGGCACACCGTTCTTGCGCACATAGCCAGGACGGAGCTGGGTCGTCACGACCTTCAGAGAGCGCGACAGGGGCGGCGGTCCAAACCCAAATGCACCACCCGGACCACCAGCCCCACCTGGCGCAGGGGGACCAGCGGCGGCTGGCGGCGCCGGAGGTCCTGCGGCCCCCGCTGGAGGCCCCGCGGGCCCACGTCCTAGCGCGCCAAATCCGCCGCGCGCGACCACAGGTCCCTGCAACTCCCACTCGGCAACCGAGTACCCCTGCCAGGATGGCTGCGCGCCGGCTGGCGGTGGTCCGCCAAAGTGCAGCAGCCGCGTCTGCTCACCTGTGTCGTACTCCAACTTGAGCGTCGAATCGTCTTCCCAACTTACTCGCGCACGCCCTGGTAGTCGCATCAGGCCTGGCGCGCCATAGCCCTTGCACTGCAGACCGGCAGCTTCATCCGCAGCCGGATCCCACGCCATCGCCGCGGCCCGCGCTGCCGCAGTCATCGGAATGCCGTCGAAGTCGGTTCCCTTTCGAGGCGTCAGCATCCGGATGCGCCACTCTTCAGTAACCACAGAGACCCACGTGCCGGTGAAGTCGACTGGCGCCATCTGCCGAGGCGTCGCCGCCGGACCGCGCGCTCCGCGCCCCGGCCCACCGGGCGGTGGGCCCTGCGGCGCTCCTCCCGGCGGAAGCGGATTCTGCGCCCACCCAAGTGACGCCAGCGCCGCGGCAAACGTCACCGCGCTGAACACGCGACCGAAACTGCGCGACGACGACATCATCGCTTCTGTCCTCCTGTCGTGCGCGGCGCCGCCGGCACGGCCGCCGCCTGGCTCAGGCTCTTGTAGACGGCCTCGATGAATCGATCTGCCGTCCACGGCCCTTCGGTCCCGGCGTAACGGCCGTCATAGTCGAGCGTCGGACGCTCGGCTTTCACCTGCTCGAGCGTCATCTTCCGGGCGATGAGCGCCCGCACGCGGTCGCGGACGATCGTCACCATGTCGCGGTACTCGGACACATCGGCTTCGTCAGAGATGTGGCCGTGCGCGGGAATGACGTACGTGCCACCTTCCTGCTTGAGCGCTGGAATCGTGATCTCGAGCAGTTCGTTGAGCGCGGCGATGACGCCGCCAATGCTTCCGCCATGCTCGAGATCGATAGACGGATAGAGGTTGGGGTTGAAAATCTCGCCGGTGCTCACGACATCGGAGCGCCGGAAGAAGACGAACGAATCGCCGTCGCTATGCGCCGCGGTCATATGTCGAAGCTCAATCCCCTCACCGTTATAGAAGAGGGACCATGTGCGCGAGACGTCGTACGTCGTCGTCGGGAACGCGCATTCCGGCGCATTCTCCTTGACGAGGCGGTCCATCACCGCCTGGTGCGCCAGGATGCCGGCTCCCGGCACGTCGCCGCCGCCTGCGATAGCGGACGAGAGGTGCCGGCCGGCGCGACCGACGGCGTCATTGCCACCCGTGTGATCGGCATCACCGGTCGTATTGATGATCATCCTGATTGGCGTAGACGTCACCTGCCGGAGAGCGGCGACGACATTGCTCGCCGCATCCGCCCGGCCGCTGTCGACGAGCAACACGCCCTCACTACCGATTTGAACGGCAATGTTCGCGCCCGCGCCGCTGAGCATGTAGACACTACCTTGCACGTGCCGAAGACGAAGTCCCCCCGTCAGCGTCAGAGGCGTCCCCATCGGACCATCGTTCATCGTGCGAAGAACTGCTGGCACGGCGGACGAAGTTCCTGCGGCTTGTGGCGCGCCCTGCGACACCCCGCACGGGATCATGGATGGCGGCGGTGGTCCCTGCGCGTCGACGGTGCGCGTCACTCCGACCGCCACTCCAGCACTCAGAACGACTGCGCACGCGATCAGTTGCGGTGAATTAACCAGAGGCATACGTCTGGCAGTATCCGTCAGAGCCGCAGTCGCGAGTCTAAAGTATTGTAAAGGGCCAGATCGACCTTAATTACTGGTTTTGATCAGGAACGAATCCTGCGCCGACCCCGAGTACCGCATCAACAGCACGAGCGCCTTGACGAATCGGCAAGCTGTTTCTCTACACACGAAAAACCCAGGTGCCGGTGTATTGCCCGTTACCGAAGCTCGTCATCGATGCACTCAACGACCGTTTTCGGGATACGTTTTCTGTGGAACTGCTCCTCGCCGGCGTGCCGATTGAGGATGTCTCCATTCTTCTGGGACATTCTTCGGTGAAGATCACGGAGCGGGCCTACGCGCCGTGGATTCAGGCGCGACAACAGCGGCTCGAAGTGGCGGTCCGAAAAGCTTGGTAGCGGAGCCAGAGAGGGCGGGATTCCTTGAAATCGTTTTTCGTTCTTTCACCGTCTCTTGCTACATCTCCGACGCTGCCTAACCTGCTGACCGCTGACCAACGACGTCGTCTCGAGGAATCTTGCTTCCGCTATCGGGGCTGCCCATCGCCGCGCTCCCTTGCACGGAGGCCGCCGCCAACCCGGCCGAACCTCAAGGACGCATCCCTCTGCTCCCTTGAGTTACTCGCGATCAGTGCACCTCGTAGAGCTGCAGCTGCAAGCCGTCTGGGTTCGTCAGCACGACCAGTCGCCGACCGACGGGGTATGCGACGGGCGGGTCGTTGCCCGGTGCCAAGATCGCACCGGCGGCCTTGGCTTTCGCGAGCGAGACGTCGAAGTCGCGCACCTTCAGGCGCAACATCGCCGAACCGGGCCGCGGCAGCCCCTGGTCGACCTTCTTGCCCCCGAGCTTGCTATCGTACTCGGCAAACTGGACCGCCAAGTTGCTGCCCGGCACAGTAGTCCCTGCCCAGCGCTGCAACAGGGTGCCGAGCCCCATCGCCTTGCCCAGCACCGGGTCGTCGGTGAAGTCACGGACCTCGTTCACGTTGAAGCCGAAGGCGTCTTTGAAGAAGCGCGCAGTCCGGTTGGCATCCACCGCCGTGTAGCGGAACGTGGCGGCGACGACGTTACCGACGACATCGGGCGTCTCGGGCGACTGGTCCGAGTTGATCAGCTCGATGAAGAGCCCGTCGGGATCCCGGACGATCAGGACCCGCCGGTTCCCGGACCGCACCGGCTCGCCGTTCGGCGTCACGAACGAGCCGCCATGTTGTGTGACCGCGTCGATGCACGCCTCGAGGCGGCGCACTTGCAGGACCAGCATTACCGCGCCCGGATCGAAGACGCGCTTTTGGACGGACGGTGGGTTGCCCTCCCACTGGAAGAATTCGAGCCCGAGGTTCGAGTTG
>JBGPHH010000300.1:0-4745 GCA_041484265.1 Vicinamibacteria bacterium | reverse complement strand
GGATGCAACAGGGCGTTTCGCCGCGAGGCGCTGCTGGCCATCAAGGGTTTCAATCCCGTCTACCTCCGGGCCGGCGACGATGTGGACGTATGCTGGCGGCTGCAGGCACGCGGCTGGAAGATCGGATTCGCCGCCGCCGCGCTCGTCTGGCATCACCATCGGTCTTCCGTCAAAGCGTACTGGCGCCAGCAAGTTGGTTACGGCGAAGGCGAGACCTGGCTGATGGCCCACCATCCAGAGAAGTTTCTCGACGGCCGCATGCTCTGGCATGGGCGGATCTACAGCCCGCTGCCGTTTGTCCGTTCGCTCTGGGGCACCAAGATCAACGCCGGCGTGTGGGGAACCGCGGCGTTCCCGTCGGTCTACCGCACCGACGTGCACCCCTTCGCGTTCATGCCCCACTCCATTCGATGGCAGGTGTTCTCCTTCGTCCTGATGCTCGCCGGCACTGTCGTGGCGGCCATCGGTGGTCACGTCTGGGCCGCAGCGCTGCTGCTCTCGAGCGGTATCGTTGGCTTTGGCGTGACAGTGGCCAAGAACATCGCCTATGCCCTGCGATCCGAAGTGAGCTCGCTCCCGGGCAGCAAGCTGTGGTACCGGGCCACGGTCGCGTATCTGCACTTCCTGCAGCCGCTCGCGAGGATCCGCGGGCGCATCCGCGGCATTCTGTCGCCACCCGAGGTCAAGCTGCCCGCCGCCGTGCGGCAGACCAGTCGCGGTCCTCGCCCGTCGCTCGCCGAAGCGTGGCATGCGCTGCTGCTGCTCACCGGAACGGTGACCGAAGATCGCTTCTGGAGCGAGACGTGGACGTCGGCCGAACGCGTGCTTCAGCAGCTGACCGACTGGCTCCGTCGATCGCGGGCGGTGCGCTCGATCGAGATCGATCAGGGCTGGTCCGACGATCGCGACGTCAGCATTCCTGTCGGACGATGGGCATGGCTCGACGCGCGGGCGCTCGTCGAAGACCACGGGGCGGGCAAATCGCTGCTGCGCGTCAGTACCCACCTGCGCCCGACGATGTTCGGCGTGGTGAGCGCGCTCGGCTTGGGCCTGGCGCTCTCGGTTGCGGCCGCGACCGGGTTGGCGCTGCGCCAGCCGCTCGCGGGGGCGCTCACGGCCGGGCTGATGCTCCTCAGCATCGCGCTCGCCTCCTGGGGAACGGCTCAGAGCACCGCGCTGATGCGCCGCGGCATCCAGAAGGTCGCGCTCGGTCAGGGCATGGTCGAGTTGCCGTCAGGACCGGTGCGCGCACCGCTCATCGCCCCATCGCTCTTGCGTGTGTACGGCATGCGAAGCGCTCTGATCTTTGTCCTGATGATTCTGTCGCTCGGCACCGGGACCTTCATCCTGCGCGAAGCGGCCACGGCCGCCGTCATCGGTGCGCAAAAGGGGTTCGCCGGCGACAACGGGCCGGCGATTCAGGCCTGGCTGGACACGCCGGGTGGCATCGTCGTCACACCCGCCGGCGACGTCTATTTCGCCGATTCCAATAACAACGTGATCCGACGCATCGACGCAACGAACGGCAGAATCGCGACCGTGGTCGGCGACCACGCGCAGGGTGCCGGCTTCTCGGGCGACAACGGACCCGCCACCAGAGCGCGACTCGACACGCCTGACGGTGTGGCGATCGCGCCAGACGGCGATCTGATCGTCGCCGACTCGCACAACCATCGGATTCGTCGCGTGGACCGGCCGACCGGCGTCATTACGACCGTCGCCGGATCAGGCAAGGACGGCTACGACGGCGATGAGAAGCTGGCCACCGAGGCCGCGCTCAACACACCGAGCGCAGTGGCGGTCGCTTCGAACGGCGACATCTACATCGCCGACACCCTCAACTACCGGATACGTATGGTCGACGCCAAGACGGGCTTCATCCACACGATCGCCGGCGACGGCACGCCAGGTGAGGATCCGACCGGGATCGGCGACGGCGGCCCGGCCGCCAATGCGCGCCTGAACATGCCGAGCGATGTGGCCCTGGCGCCGAACGGCGATCTCTACATCGCCGACATGCACCACAACCGCATTCGCAAGATCGACGCGACGGCGCAGATCATCACGACCGTCGCGGGAAGCGGCACCTGGGGTGATTGGGGCGACGACGGGCCGGCAACCGACGCCGCGCTCGCCGGTCCTGCGGGCGTGACGCTCGTCCCGCAACCCGGCGGACTCCTGATCTTCATCGCCGATTATTACAACGGCCACGTGCGCGTTGTGGGGACCGACGGCATCATCCGCGATCTGAGTGACGCGGGGCGCGTCGCGTTCGGGTCCCCGACGCGCGTCGCGTACGCTCCGCGACGGGGATGGCTGTACGTGACCGACTCGGAGCGCGATCGGATCGTCCCGGTGCCCGTTCGAAACATCCTGCCGGCCGCCCCGCCGCCGCGTCCGGCGGCCCCGGCCCTGGCGCCGGCTCCGGCCAGGGCCCCAGCCCCGAAGGTGAGCGGATGAGCGACGACCGGACGCTCCTCCGATGGACGCTGTCCTTTCTGGCTCCCTACTGGACCCGCGTCGCCTGGCTCGCCGTGTTGCTGCTCGCCGAGGTCAGTCTCGGCGCCATGCAGCCCCTGCTGCTCAAAGTCGTCATCGACTACGTGCTCATCCCGAATCCGATTCCCGAACCGTTCGCCGGCTGGCTCCTTGCGATTCATGAGGGCAATCCGGTCGTGCTGTTGGTGACCCTCGTCGTGATCGGTGTCCTCGTCCAGGTGGGCAAAGAGATCATTACCGCCTTCAGCACACAGGTGCAGGTCGATACCGGCCAGCGCATGGTCTACAACCTGCGCTACGGGCTCTTCGAACACCTGCAGACGCTTGGCCTGCACCATCACATCACCACCAGCACCGGGGATTCGGTCTATCGGGTGGATGTCGACGCGTACGCGATCGAGAATCTGCTCATCGGCGGCTTTCCCCTCGTCAACTCGGTGGCGACGCTCCTCGTGATGTTCGCCATCATGCTCCGCCTCGATGTGACGGTCGCGCTGCTGTCGCTGGCCGTGGTGCCGTTCCTGTACTTGAGCATCCGCTTCTACATTTCCACGTTGCTTAGCCGCGAAGAGAACGTGAAGGATCTCGAGTCGAAGCTGGTCGGACGCCTCTACGAAACGTTTTCGTCGATCCGCTTGGTGAAGAGCTTCGCGCGCGAGGCGTACGAGACCGCGCGCTATGCACAAGCAGGCGATCGCACCAGGGACGCGCGCATCGCGCTGACGTGGCAACAGTCGCTGTTCTCGGCGACCATCAGCGCCATTACGATTCTCGGGTCCGCGCTCGTGCTGGTTGTCGGTGGTATTCACGTGATGCGCGGCCAGATGAAGATCGGCTCGCTGACGGCCGTTATTTCGTATCTGGGCGCCGTGTACGGACCACTGTCAGCCATCGCTTACACGACGGGCCAGCTGCAGGGCGCGCTCGCGGGCGCCAAGCGTGTCAGGGCGATGTTCGCCCAGATGCCGGAAACGGTCGACGGGCCGGACGCCATCGACGCGTCCAGCGTGACGGGGCACTTGCGGTTCGAGAGTGTGGGGTTCGCCTATCCGGACGGTACCGAGGTGCTGCACGAGATCACGTTCGAAGCAAGGCCTGGCGAGATGGTCGCCCTCGTCGGCTTGACCGGCGCAGGAAAGACCACGCTCGTCAGCCTGATCCCCCGTTTCTACGACGCCTCGGTCGGACAGGTCCTGGTGGACGGCATCGACGTTCGGCGCTATCGCGTACGATCGCTGCGCGAACGGATCGCCATCGTGCTGCAGGACCCTGTGCTGTTTTCCGGCACGATTGCGGACAATCTGCGGTACGGGCGACTCGACGCCACTCGTGAAGAACTCGAGGAGGCCGCACGGGCGGCTCACGCGCACGACTTCGTCTCGGCCTTGCCGAAAGGCTACGACACAGAGGTCGCCGAGGCCGGGCGGAGCCTGTCGGGGGGCGAGCGTCAGCGATTGAGCGTGGCACGCGCGATTCTGAAAAAGGCGCCCATCCTGATTCTCGACGAGCCGACGTCCTCGCTCGACGCTATCTCGGAGGAGATCGTGTTCTCGGCGTTGAAGCGGCTCCGGGCCGGTCGCACGACGATCGTCATCGCCCATCGGTTGTCCACGGTGCGAGACGCCGATCGCATTCTCGTCCTGGACGGCGGCCGGATTGCCGCCCAGGGCCGGCACGAAGAGCTGCTGCAGGCGAGCCTGCTCTATCGCCGGATGTGCGCGCGCCTCTCGGTCGGCAAGTCGCTCGACGAGCCGGAAAGCGTGGACGAGTTGATCCAGGCCGCGCGGCGGTAATGCGCATTCTCTTCGCGGGCATCATCGCCCGTTATCCGTTCGGCGGCGTGACGTGGTGCTCGCTGATGTATCTCCTCGGCCTTCGGGCGCTCGGACACGAGGTCTTCTACATCGAAGATACCGGCGAGTGCGTGTACGACCCGATCCAGAACACGCGCGCGATCGACCCAAGCTACGGGACCTCCTACATCCACGACGCGCTGGCGCCATTTGGCCTCGGCGAACGCTGGGCCTTCGTGAACTACGACGGCACGTATCACGGCCGGTCGGCCGATGAGGTCCGTCACTGGACGGCCGACGCCGATCTCTTCATCAATCTCTCTGGCGGCTCGTGGTTTTGGCGTGACGAGTACGCGCGGATTCCGCGCAAAGTGTTCATCGACTCCGATCCGGCATTCACCCAGCTCGCGATTGCCAAGGCTGAGCCGTGGTACGTGGCGTTCTTCGAGAAGT
>JBGPHH010000299.1:0-4756 GCA_041484265.1 Vicinamibacteria bacterium | reverse complement strand
GTCCGCGATCGCACGAGTGATAGCCTGCCGGATCCACCACGTGGCGTAAGTCGAGAACTTGTAGCCGCGTCGGTACTCGAACTTGTCGACGGCTTTCATCAAGCCGATGTTGCCTTCCTGGATCAGGTCGAGGAACTGCAGGCCCCGGTTCGTGTACTTCTTGGCGATCGACACGACCAGGCGGAGGTTCGCCTCGACGAGCTCCTTCTTGGCCTGCTCGGCCTGGTACTCGCCCCTGATGATCGTGTCGAGCGTCTGCTTCAGCTCGTCGGGCGACTGCTCGAGGTTGTCGGTGAGCGTCTTGAGCTTCGCCCGCACATCCTTGATGTTCCGCTGGATCTCCTTGCGGTCGTCTTCCTTGATCTTCTGCTTCCGGTTCTTTGGATTGAGCTGCCGCCCGAGCCCCTCGATCTCGCGTTGGACGGACTTGACGCTCTCGACGGCCTCTTTCATGTCATCGATGAGCCGCCGCTTGACCGACTCGGTGAACTCGATCCGGCGGATCGACGACGAGAGTTCGATGCGCGCGCGCATGGCGGCCCAGCGGGCGCGGCGGTACTTCCGCCTGTCTCTCGTGGTCGCACCCTTCGGCGTCTCCGCGAGCTTTTCCTCGAGCTTCTCGGATCCGGCGCGCGCCTTGCGCACGGCCTCGATCTGTTTCTGGACCTGGCGCCGGCGCTCCTCGATCCGCTCGTCGGTGATTTCCTCGTCGTTGAAGATCACCAGTTCGCGGATGGTCCGTTCGCCGGTGTGGAGTTGATCGCCCAGATTGATGACCCGCTTGGCCACGAGCGGGGTTCGCGAAATCGATTTGATGACGGCGAGCTTGCCGCGCTCGATGCGGCGGGCGATCTCGACCTCGCCCTCGCGGGTGAGGAGCGGCACCGTCCCCATCTCGCGCAGGTACATCCGCACCGGATCGTTGGTCTTGTCGAGCGCGCCCGGCGTCAGGTCGAGCTCCATCTCCTCGGCGCCCTCGCCCGTGCGGTCGATGACCTTCTCGTCGCGCAGGTATTTCTGGTCGGAGTCGATGACCTCGATGCCCGCGCTGCCAAACGTGTTAAAGAGATCGTCGAGCTCGTCGGAAGACGTGATTTCCGCCGGCAGCAGCTCGTTCACTTCGTCGTACAGCAGGTAGCCCTTTTCCTTGCCGATGTTGATGAGCTGCCGTACCTCGTCGTATTTTTCTTCGATCGACAAATGCGCTCCTCCTACGTCAGTTCCTCGATGCGATGCAGCAGGTCTTTTTTCCGGTGCCATAAGGTATCAATCTCGTGTCCGTGCTCGGCTGCGCCAAGCTGTTGAAGTCGGTCGATCTCACGCTGGATGTCGGCCCGCTCTCGTTCACATCGAAGCCGTCTGAGCGCCCGGGCGCAGTCGGCCGGGGGTGCTGGGGACGTTCGGTTGGCGGCAATACTCGTGACGAGCTGGGCGTTCACCGTACTTAGACGCTGAATCAAGGCAGATGGTAAGCGATCCGGCGGTTCAGCGCGCAGGCTTCGTGCCATTTCCAGGATATCGTGCCCGCTAAGGCCTTCGAGGTCCTCGTTCTCGAGCTCCGTCAGAGCTTTGAGCGCTTCGCTGGTATTGTGGATCAGCCCCCAAATCAGCCCTTTTTCGGCATGTTTCAACTCTCCGAACGCCGGCAGCTCGCGGCTGGTCAGCGTCGTCTTGCGGCTGACGGCCGCCTTGCGAATCTCGGCGCGGACGACCTCTTCTGTAATCCGGGCTTTATGCGCGATGCGGTCTGCGAACTGGTCACGCGCGGCCACATCGGGAATCCGCGCGGCCACCCCCAGCATCTTGGTCAGAAAGTCGCGCCGGTGGTCGTCGTGCCCGAAGTCGAGGCCTGACGCCGCCTGGTCGAGCAGATACTCCAGGTACGGCTGCGAACCGCGCAGCCGTGCGCGGTACTGGTCGCCCCCGTGCTTGCGAATGAACGTGTCCGGGTCATCGCCTCGCTCCAGCACGACCACGTTGACGTCGAATCCTTCGGCCACCAGCAGTTCGCACGACCGGGCAGCCGCGCCCTGTCCCGCAGCATCCGGATCGAAGCTCAGGACGATCCTCGACGTAAACCTCCGCAGGAGCTGCGCCTGCTGAGCGGTGAGCGCCGTCCCGCACGAGGCCACCACCGGCGCGGCCTGCGACTGGAAGACCTGCGCGAAGTCAAAGTAGCCCTCGACGAGCACCGCAAAGCCGGCCTTCCGGATGCCGGCCTTCGTCAGATTCAGGCCGTAGAGTGTCCGTCCCTTCGAGTAGATCGGTGTTTCAGGGGAGTTGAGATACTTCGGCACTTGATCGGCATCCATCGACCGGCCGCCAAACGCAATGACGGAGCCTGTGTCACGACAGATGGGGATCATCAGCCGGTTGCGGAACCTATCGACGATCGCGCCGTTCTCGCGTCGCACGATGAGGCCACTCTGGAGCAGCAGCGGTTCCGCGAATCCGTGTTTGAGAAGCTGACTGCGCAGACCATCGCTCGCGGGCGCCGCGAAGCCAAGTCCAAGCTGATCGATGGTCGTTTGGGTGATGCCACGCCCCGAGAGCTGTTGACGCGCGCGCGCGCCCGGCGGGCCGGCGAGCTGCTCACGGAAGTGCGCGGCCGCGATCTCGTGCACCTTCAGGAGCTCTTCACGGAGCGCGGAGTCCCGGCGGCTGTCGTCCGGGCTGGTGTCCGACGTCTCCGGCAGCGACACGCCGAATTTCTGCGCGAGCAACCGGACGGCATCCTGGAAGCCGACCTTTTCGTGCAGCTCGAGGAACTTGAACACGTCGCCGCCCGTGTTGCACCCGAAGCAATGAAAAAATCCCTTGTCGGGATTGACGTGAAACGACGGCGTCTTCTCCGCGTGAAACGGGCACAGCCCCTTGTAGGTCGTCCCGGCGCGCTTGAGCGGCACGTACTCCTGCACGACCTGGACGATGTTGGCCTGCAGGCGGAGGTCGTCGATGAACTGTTGGGGAAACAGTCCCATCAGTCCTTCAACTCCACCACGGTGACGCCGCCGCCGCCCTGCTCGGGCGGTGCGGTCGCGAAGCGTGCGACGAGCGGGTGCTGTTGCAAGAACCCGGTCAACGCCCGCTTCAGCTGCCCGGTTCCATAGCCGTGAATCAGCCGGACGACGCGCTGATCGGTCAGGAGCGACTGGTCGAGGAACCGCTCCGCGCGCGTAATGGCTTCATCGACCGTGCAGCCGATGACGTTCAGATCGGCCGACGCATCGTCGTGCGGCTGCAGCTCGACACTGACCTTGACGCGCGAGGGCACGGGTGCCGCCGCACCAACGGTGCGCAGGTCGCGCACACTCGCGCGCATCCGCTTGCCGCGTACGTCGAGGTCGGCGGTCCCGTGGTGGATGGCCGTCACGATCGCTTCGAGGCCGAGACCGCTGACCAACACGCGATCGCCGACGGTCGGGGCGCGGAGATCGGATGGGTACATCGCCGAGTCATCGGCCCGGGGGGCCTCTGGTTCGAGGAGTCGTTTGACCACACTATCGACGGCCGCCCGTGCGTCGCCGCGCGCGGCGCCGGTGTCACCAGTGGTCACCGTCTGGCGTCCGGCCGTCTGCGCAATGGTGTGTGTCTTGGCCTTCAGGTCGGCGATCACCTGGTCGATTTCGCGTCGTGCCTGACGCACCTGCGTGTCGAGCTCCTCGCTCAGCCGCCGACGGAACGTCTGCTCGCGTTGGCCGAGCGCCTCTTCGCGGTGCCGCATCCGCGCACCGGCCTCCTCGAGCGTCACGCGCTCGCGCGCGACCAGCCGCTGCTCGTGTTCGAGCGCACGCATGTCGTGGTCGATCTTGGCCAGGTGTTCGGATAACTGCGCTTCGCGCGCGCTGACGTTGGCCCGCGCGGCCGAGACAATCGTCGGATTCAGCCCGAGCCGCCCGGCAATCTCGAGCGCCAGACTCCGACCGGGCGATCCGTAGATCAGCCGATAGGTCGGCGCAAACGTCTCGGTTTCGAATCCGAATGCGGCGCCGGTCACGCCGTCGGACGTGGCCGCGTAGGTTTTCAGCGCCTCGTAGTGGCTCGTCGCAATGACCGTTGCGCCCCGGCGGCGGAAATGATCGACGATGGCGACCCCCAGCGCGCCGCCTTCGATGGGGTCGGTGCCAGAGCCGACCTCGTCGAGCAGCACGAGCGCCGGCGTCGCGAGCCCGGCGTCCATGGCCGCGATGTTCGCAATGTGCCCGGAGAACGTGCTTAGACTCGCCTCGATCGATTGTTCGTCGCCGATGTCGGCGAAGAGCGACCGAAACACCGGGACCCGCGATCCGTCGGCGGCTGGAATGCGCAGGCCGGCCTGCGCCATAAGCGCCAGCAGCCCAGCCGTCTTCAGCGCGACGGTCTTCCCGCCTGTGTTCGGCCCGGTAATCAGCAGAACAGTGGAGGGCGGAATCACTTTGATGGTGACCGGCACGGCGTGTTTGAGGAGAGGATGGCGCGCGGCCTGCAGCTCGAACGCGCCGTCGACGGCAAGCGCAGGCTCGAACCCGTCGATCGAGTCCGAGAACCGCGCGCGCGCCTGCAAGACATCCAGATGCCCAGCCGTATCGATTGTGCGCGTCAGGTCGCCGGCCCGGCCGCGAAATGTATCCGTCAGCGCCAGCAGGATGCGGTGGACTTCCGCACGCTCCTGCTCCTCGATCGCGACAATGTCGTTGTTGATCTCGACCGTGCTGAGCGGCTCGAGAAACACGCTCGCGCCGCTCGTCGACGCGCCGTGCACAATGCCGGGAATGGC
>JBGPHH010000298.1:0-4767 GCA_041484265.1 Vicinamibacteria bacterium | reverse complement strand
GAAGAAGGGCCTCCTGGATCTCGCCGACAAAGGCAGCCTGTTCCTGGACGAGATTGGCAACGTGGCGCTCGAGACGCAGGCCAAGTTGCTGCGCGTCATGCAGGAGCGGGAGTTCATGCGCCTGGGCGGCGTGGAGACGATTCAGATCGATGCGCGGATTCTTGCGGGCACAACACTCGACCTGCGACGGATGACCGAGGAAGGGAAGTTCCGCGAGGATCTGTTCTACCGCCTCAACGTCATCGCCATCGAGCTGCCGCCCCTGCGCGACCGCAAGGACGACATCCCGCTGCTCGCCCAGCACTTCCTGCAGAAGTACGGCGACGAAAATCACAAGACCGGCCTCGAGCTCGCTCCGGACACGCTCGACTTGCTGACCGACTACGACTGGCCCGGCAACGTACGTGAGCTCGAGAACGTGATCGAGCGGACGGTGGTCCTGACGGCCGGCCCCCGCATCGGTGTCGACCTGGTCCCGGATCATGTGCGGAAGACGCCGGAATTTCAGGCGCCGCAGTTCGTCGTGCCGCCCGAGGGGATTTCGTTCAAGGACGTGACCACCGACTTTGAGAAACGGCTGATCGAGTCGACGCTCGAGGCGGCAGGAGGTGTGCAGAAGCGGGCCGCCGAATTGCTACACATCAAGCCCACCACGCTCAACGAGATGATCAAGCGCTACGACATCCGGCCCAAGAAGAGGCGGAGCGGCAACGGCAACGGCGGTGGACCCGACACTGGGCTGCCCTCCGGCACGCCCGGAAGTCCCGCTGCCGGCGATTCGCCAACGAACAAGCCAGTCCAATAGCTGTAACACTACCGAATCGCGCAGCTCTGCACCAATCTCGTTAGCAACCGCTCGCCGGTACGGGTCCGCCGGCACAGGTTCGTGGCCTCGCCGAGACGAAGGGAAAGCGATCATTCTGTGTTGCGTCCGGAACGGGGGTATGGCATTGTGATATGCGCCTTTACGCACAATATTGTCTTATGCGCGTAGTTCTCGCCGACTTAAAGTCCGACCGCGGGTTCGTCAACAAGGATACGGTGGTCGGCGGGTATGGGTCGCGGCTCGACCCCTTCTCGCGGGTGACCCGTATCTATGCCTGGCAGAAGCGCTACTTCCACGATGTGCCGAGCGTGCACATGGCCTACATCGCGGCCATCCTGGCGCGCGCGGGGCACGACGTCCGATGGACCCGGGGCGACGTCGTGGACGGCGACGTCGCGATCGCGCTGTCGTCGCTCGTCGACTACAAGAACGAGACGCGATGGGCGGACCAGATGCGCGCGCGGGGCGTCAAGGTCGGCTTTATCGGCATCACCGCCTCAAAGATGCCGGAGCTGTTCCGCGACCATTGCGATTTCATCTTCACCGGGGAGCCTGAAACGGGGGTGATGCGGCTCGCCCAGGGCGGCATCCCAAGCGGCCCTGTCGTCAGTGAGCAGATCGACGATCTGGACGCGCTGCCGTTCCCGCGGTGGGATCTGGTGACCGAGGATCGTCGCGGCAAGCTCGGTATCCAGTGGTCGGCGCGGCCGGTCGGGGGTGGCTACCCGCTGCTCGCCAGCCGCGGATGCCCGGAGTTCTGCACATACTGTCCGCATCGAATTCTCGCCGGCTATCGCGCGCGGTCCATCGCCAACATCGTTGACGAACTGGAGATGCTCTGCGATCGGCATCCTCGCCCGTATGTCATTTTTCGCGACCCGTTGTTCAGCGAGCAGCGCGATCGATGCCTGGAGCTGTGCGATGAGATTGCCGCGCGCGGTCTCACGCTGACGTTCGAGGCCGAGACGCGGCTGGACCGGCTCGACGTGGAATTGCTCGACCGCCTGTATGGGGCCGGGTTTCGCGCGATGAGCTTCGGTGTGGAGTCGCTCGACCCGGCGACGTTGAAGAAATCCGGACGGCGGCCGATTCCCCAGGCCCATCAGCGGGCGATCCTCGATCACTGCCAGCGGAAGGGGATTGTCACGGCCGGGTTCTATGTGCTCGGGTTCCTGCAGGACACTTGGGAGTCGATCGCGGCGACGATCGACTACTCGACCGAGCTCGGTTCGACCTTCGCGCAGTTCAAGATCCTGACGCCCTACCCGGGCACGCCGATGTTCAAGCAGCTTGAGCCGCTGCTGACCGAGACCGACTGGGAGAAATTCGACGGCTACACCCCGACCTTCCGGCATCCGAATCTGACGGAACAGGAACTGCGCTTTCTGCTCGGCGCGGCGTACACGCGATTCTACGTGCGCCCCTCGTATCTCGCGAATCTCCTCCAAGTGCGGAACACGGCCGTCCGCGAGTGGGTCAGCCGGATGGATCGACGAGTTAACGCCCGTCACACGCGTGAAGAGATCGCCGGCTTCTCCCGCCCTGTGACATGCTGACGGCAATCTCGCGCTATGGAGCGCGAGTCCTGCCCAATACCGAGGACATCGTCGCCGCCTGCAAGGCCCGCGGCGAGTTCATCACCGGCCCTCAGATCGGCCAGTTCGAGGCCGCGTTCGCCGAGCGCGCGGGCATGGCCCGACCGCAAGCCATTACGGCGTCGTACGCGCGCATGGCGTTCTACTACGTCCTGAAAGCGCTCGACCTGCCGCCTGGATCGGAAATCATCTTTCCGGCGCTGACGTTCTGGGTCATGCCGGAGCTGGCGCGTGTGGCGGGCCTCAAGGTGGTCTTCGCGGATGTCGATTCGGCCACGTTCAACCTGAGCCCCACAGCGCTCGAGCGCGCGATTACGCCGGCCACGCGCGTCGTCGTGCCGACCCATCTCTATGGGTTGCCCTGCGACATGGACGCGATTATGTCGATCGCGCAGCTGCACAACCTGCGGGTGATCGAAGACTGCGCGCACTCGCTCGGCGCCACGTTTGACGGCAAACCGGTCGGCACGTTCGGCGACGCCGGCATCTTCAGTTTCCAGACGCTCAAACCGCTGAACTGTTACGGCGGCGGCCTGGCGCTCGTTCGGGATTCCGAGCTCGCCTCGTCAGTCCGCATACTGGCGGAAACTCAGCCGTGGCCTGAGGAAAAGCGCGTCAACGAGCGTCTCCTCCTCGGTCGGATCCAGCGCATCTTCGTCAAGCCATGGGTATTTACGATCAGTTATTTCCCGATCCTGTGGATCTCGTCGCTCGTCGGCGCCAACCCAGACGTCTATCTGTGGGAGCACATTCGCGCGCTCGACCCGCTCCCGGAAGCCTACACGCAGCGCTTTCCCAACGTGCAGGCCGCGATTGGTCTGGCCGCGCTCGACAAGCTCGATGAGTGGACCAACGCCACGCTCCGCCATGCGCAATTGATGGATCGGACGCTCGGCCGTCTGCCGGGCATTCAGGTGCCGCAGGTGCCCGAGCGGCGCACCCACGTCTATTATCAGTACTGCGTCTTTGGCCCGAAGCGAGACGAGCTGGTGGTGCGGTGCGTGCGGCAGGGCATCGACATCGAGACCTTGCACGTCGACGTGTGCAGTGACATGGATCTATTCGCAGGCTCGAAAGTCACACCGGCCGGGGCGCCGGGCGCGCGTCGGGCCGCGGGCGCCATGCAGATCCCGGTCTATTCCAGCCTGACCGACAAGCAGGCCGAGCGCGTCGCCCGCGTCGTGCGCGGCGTGCTGTCGTAAGTGCTGACCTACCTCACGATCTTCTTCTTCGCGTTCATCGAAGGTGAGATCTATTACAGCAAGGTCTGCGCGGACGTGGCGGCCGGCAACCTGTATTGGCTGCCTGTGGTTCTGGCCGGCGCGTTTGGCGGAGCCGCTGGCGATCAAGTGTGGTTCTACGTCCTGCGAGGTCGCCTGCACTGGCTCGATCGGTATCCCAAGCTCGCTGGCTATCGTGACATCGTCAGCACGCGAGTGCGCCAGAACGAAACGTGGATGATCCTGGTCAGCCGGTTTCTGCCAGGCCTGCGCGTGGCCATACCAGTGGCATGTGCCTATGCCGGCGTGAGGCCGCTCAAACTCAGCCTCCTCAATCTGGTGAGCGCGTTGGCCTGGGCAGGCACGATCATGCTGTTCGTCAAGACGGGCGCCGGCACGCTCTCGGCGCTCGGGCTCAATGCGTGGTGGGGACCGATCGTGCCCGCCGTGTTCGTCGTGCTGTTCTTCCGCTGGCTGGCGCGCACCACGTAGCCGAAAAGGGGCCGGACCCATTTTCGCTAGCGTTGGTGCTGATCCGCGCGGCTCAGTGACACCCTAACACAGGCTGTGGCCGCGACGGCTCCAGCACCTGTTAGGCAGCAGTTTTAAAATTCGGGTTCTCGATTAACCCGATGAGATTGCCGAATGGGTCGCCCACGGTGGCCACCTTGACGCCGCCGCCGACGTCTTGAACCGCGGCTTTCACCGTCGCTCCACACTGAACAAAGTGCCGAACTGACTGGTCGACGTCCTTCGTGCCCCAGAACGCCACAGCCCCGCCAGCACCTGGTTTTCCTGTGTTCATATCAGGATCTAGTCCGAGTTCGTAGCCCCCGATATTGAAGCCAACGTAAAACGGTTCGTCGAAGTACGGCTGAACTTCAAAAGCCGAGGAATACCAGGTCTTCGCTTCAGCGAGGTCTGGGACATGGTAAATAGCGGTGCGCAAACCGAGAACCACGTATTCCTCCGGTTCGGATTTCGAGATCTGATTTGTCTTTGGCTGCCTAGACAGTATGGCTGTCAGATCTAGTGACCTGCCTCACGTTGTTATCGTGGGTTACGCGAAGCCGACGAGGGTGTCGCGCAGTGCCACAAACAAAGGAGGCAGGTCATGGCGAACCGT
>JBGPHH010000297.1:0-4792 GCA_041484265.1 Vicinamibacteria bacterium | reverse complement strand
TCTTCATCGATGATCGCCACCAGCTCGCGATCGCGGGCGCTCGTGGACGCGCTCGCCAGCAGATCGCTCGCCGCGGCCTTCATCGACGTCAGAGGCGTCTTGAACTCGTGCGCCAGAGCATCCAGCACAGTCGCCCGTAGCTCGCTGCTCTCTTGCGCCGCCTCGGCACGCGCCGTGGCTTCCTGTGAACGCGCCCGCTCCAGCCCGATAGCCGCCAGGTTCGCAATCGAGTGGAAGACCGTATCGTTCAACCCGACACCCATGAGGGCCACGCTGCCAATGGGCGCCCCGCCGAGTTGAATCGCAATCACAACCAGTCCGGAGGGGTCATGGACTGAGATGGCGCGTCTGGCGACGTCACGCAGCTTCGTCTCGACGGCGGGCGATTCCGTCGATGATCCGGCCCACGATACAGTGTCGGCGCGTTGGTCGTACACACTGACCGCCTGCAATTCGAACGTCTCGGCAATATGACGCGCAATCGACCCGGACACCGAGGCGCGGCCATCTGAAAGGAGGAGCGATCGGCTGAGCGCGTACAAGCGCTCCATGTCCCGTTGCCTCCCCGCAGCGTCGATCTCTCGCTGGCGCGCCCGGCCCGACAGTTGACTCGCGACGATCGCCGTCGCGAGAAAGGCCACAAACGCCACCCAGTTCTGCGGATCGGCGATCGTGAATGTTCCCACGGGTGGCAGGAAGAAGAAATTGAAACACAGGACAGCCAGAACCGAGGCGGTGGTTGCCTCGACAATACCCCATGTGCTGGCAATGAGCAGGATCGCGATCAGATACGAAAGGGCGACGGTCGTCGGATTGACGCCGATCAGCTGGGAATACAGGGCGGTGATGAGCGCGACGGCACCAATAGAAGCAGCGACGCGGCCCATCGCGAGGGTGTTGCGCACACCGTGAGGCTACTCGACGCACGCCGGCCGGTCAATTTCCGCGAGCCCGACACTGCAAGAAATCCTGATCTCCCGCTAAGGACTTCTTAATGATGACGCACGTAACGTGCGACCAAGAGCCAGTCGATCCGGGTTCGGCTGGCGATCCTTCGAGGGCTGACATGACAACCAATGGAGTCCTGCAAATTCTCGTGTTCTGTGGCGTCACGGTGCTCGTCACGAAACCGCTCGGGCTGTTCATGTCCCGGCTGTTTCAGGGCGAGCGCACGTTCCTTCATCCACTTTGCCGGCCGATCGAAGTCCTCATCTACAAGCTGTGCGGCATTCGAGAAGACGACGAGCAACGCTGGACCCAGTACGCGGCGTCGTTGCTCTCCTTCAGCCTCGTCGGATTCTTCTTTACCTACGCCGCCATGCGCCTCCAGGGACTGATGCCCCTCAATCCCCAGGGGTTCGGCGCCGGCCAGGTCGCCCCCGATCAAGCCTTCAACACGTCGCTGAGTTTCGTGACGAACACGGACTGGCAGTGGTACAGCGGCGAGTCGACGATGAGCTACCTCGTGCAGATGGCCGCGCTGGCCGTGCAGAACTTTACGTCCGCCGCGGCGGGCATCGCGGTCGCGATCGCCATGGTTCGCGGCTTTGCCCGCGAGGGAACCGACCGCCTCGGCAACTTCTGGGTCGATGTCACGCGGACGGTCGTCTACATTCTGCTCCCGCTCTGCGTGGTGACCGCCGTCTTTTTCAGCTCGCAGGGTGTGATCCAGAATTTCCATCCCTACACGGTTGCGAAGACGGTCGAGGGCGCAACCCAGACGATCGCGCAAGGTCCGGTCGCCTCACAGGAAGCCATCAAGCAAATCGGGACGAACGGCGGGGGCTTCTTCAACGCCAACTCGGCCCATCCCTTCGAGAACCCGCGTCCATTCACGAATTTCTTCGCCGAAGCGTTCATGTTCGCCATCTGTGCCGCACTCACCTATACGTTCGGACACATGATCAAGGACACGAAACAAGGGTGGGCCCTCTTCTGGGCCATGTCCGTGATGTTCATGATCGGCGTGTTTGTCGCGTATCCCGCGGAACAGGCCGGCAATCCGATCCTGGCGAAGTTGGGCGTCCAAACCGCCGCGACCGCGACACAGTCCGGCGGGAACATGGAAGGGAAGGAGACGCGCTTCGGGATCGCGACCTCCGCGCTCTTTGCGACCGCCACGACCGACGCCACTTGCGGCGCCGTCAACGGCATGCACGATAGCTTTACGCCGATTGGCGGTCTCGTGACGCTCTTCAATATCCAGACCGACGAGGTGATTTTCGGCGGCGTCGGCTCGGGGCTGTTTGCGATGCTCCTCTATGCCATCGTCGGCATCTTCATCACCGGCCTGATGGTCGGGCGGACGCCGGAATACATCGGCAAGAAGATTCAGCAGAAAGAAGTCAAGATGGCGCTCTTCGCCACTCTCGCCACATCGTTTCTGATCCTCGTGTTCTCAGGGATCAGCATCGTCGCGCCGTTTGCCAAGGGCGGCTACTGGAACCCGTCTGGTCCGGCCACGGCCAATTTCAACAACGCCGGTCCGCACGGGCTGACGGAAGTGCTCTATGCGTATTCGAGCGCGGCGGAGACTAACGGCAGCGCCTTCGCGGGGATCACGGTCAACACCCCCTGGTACGATCTCACGCTGGGCCTGGCGATCCTGTTCGGACGATTTCTCTTCATGATCCCGGCGCTCGCGGTCGCGGGCAGTCTGGCCGCCAAGAAGAGAGTCGCTGAATCTGCGGGAACCCTTCCGACCCACGGGCCCCTGTTTGTGGCGGTGCTGGTGACGGCGGTGATTATCGTCGGGGCGCTGACCTTCTTCCCGGCTCTTTCGCTCGGTCCGATCGTCGAGCATTTCCTGATGCACGAGGGTCGGCTCTTTTCGACAGCCTTCTCGGCGTTCCCGAATATTGGAGCGATTGCGTAACGGTCATGAACCGACGGACATGACAAGCCCGCCCGCCACGACCAAGGCGCCACCGAGGAGCACGGCGCGGCCGGGTGGTTGATTGAAGACCAGCCACGAGATCAACTGGGCGACGACGAAGAAGAACACGACGTAGATGCCGAGCAGGCGGCCAAACTCCCACGGTGGGGCGTTCACGACGTACCCGTACGCAAATAACACCACGCCCCCGGTCAGCCAGAACAGCAGCCGCCTGCCCGAGGTCGCGGCATGCATCCCGGAACGCACCAGAGCATCACCGCCGGCCTCGAGCACTGCAGCTGCCAGCAATACAAGGAGTGTTGTCGTTGCGCGCATGAAGACACTTTATCATCCGAGTCTCCTGCGCCCGCGACTACGCGAGAGCGCCGTCTCCTTCGGGATACGCTTCCAGGCCGAATTGCGGAACATCGAGACCCTCGAGTTCCACTTCCTTGGATACGCGCATGGATTTCACGGCGTTCACGGTCTTGAAGACGATGAATGTGAGCCCGAACGCCCACACCGCGCACAACGTTGCCCCTCCGAGCTGCAGGAGAAACTGGTTGGTGTCACCGTATAGCAACCCAGTCACACCTTGGCCCGCTTTGCCCAGGTAGGTCGCCGCGCCGACGCCGTTCCAGCCGGCACCGTATGTGCCGTCAGCAAAGATACCGACGGACACGGCCCCGAACCACCCGCAAAAACCATGAACCGATATGGCGCCACAGGGGTCGTCGATCTTCAGGACGTGATCGTTGAGCAGCACGCCGCCGCACACGATCAGACCGGCCAGGACGCCAATGACCATGGCAGACGTCGGGGACACGAAGGCACAGGGCGCGGTAATGGCCACGAGTCCGGCGAGCATTCCGTTACAGGCCATCGTAATGTCCGGCTTGCCGAAGAGGGAGTACCACAGGAGCATCGCCGTGGCGGACCCGGCAATGGCGGCGAGATTGGTGTTGATGGCGACCACGCCGATGCGGAGGTCGGTGGCGCCCAAGGTGGAACCTGGGTTGAATCCCATCCAGCCAAACAGCAGGATGAACGTGCCGATGACCACGTACGCCAAGTTGTGGGCAGGAAACGCCCGCGGTTTGCCGTCAGGCCCGTACTTGCCGAGTCGAGGGCCGAGAATGATGGCCAGCGCCATCGCGGCGAATCCACCGACCGCATGAACCACGGTTGAGCCAGCGAAGTCGACGTATCCGTGACCAAGGCCCATGGTGTTGCCCAGTTGCGACAGCCACCCACCGCCCCACACCCAGCAACCAAAGATCGGATACAGGATGGCGCCGATGAACAACTCGCACAACAGGAACGACCAGAAGGTGATGCGCTCACAGATCGCGCCGACGATGATGTAGCCGGCGGTTTCCATGAACACGACTTGGAACAGTGTGAGGACGTTGCTCGCTGCGTCATAGGCGGGACCTGTGAGGAAGAATCCCTTGCCACCGACGAAGCCCCAGAGCCCACTGCCGATGAGGAAGTTATTCAGGGTCGGAACCCCACCGAGGTTCGTCGGGGCCGCATTGACCGCGACGGCTCCGAACTGAAAGGCGTAACCGCAGGCGTAGTAGGCCAGGAAGGCGAACACATAGGCGGCGAAGTTCAGCATCATCAGATGCCCGGCGTTCTTCTTGCGCACCAGCCCGCACGTCAGGAGCGCAAACCCCGCCTGCATGAAGAGCACGAGGTAACCCGTGCTCAAGGTCCAGGCCGCGTTGGTGGCGACCCGGACGTGACCGACTGAGTCCGCCAATTTGACGGCGAGCGGCTCTTTCGCCGCCTGCGCCTGATAGTCGTCGAAGGCGGTCTTCTTAGCCGCGTAGTCGGGAGCGGTCTTGTCCGTCGGCTCAGACACGACGAAGGCGTTGCCGGCGGCATCAACCGCGTTGTTCTTGTCCCCCGTGG
>JBGPHH010000296.1:0-4798 GCA_041484265.1 Vicinamibacteria bacterium | reverse complement strand
CGCTTCGTCGCCGCCCTTCTGTTCGGTCTTGAGCCGCGCGATCCGGCGACGCTCATCGGGTCGATCGTCGTGCTGGCTGCAGTCGGCGCGTTGGCTGGATGGCTGCCGGCGCGCCGAGCCGCCCGCTTCGATCCCATGGTGGCCCTGCGACACGAATAACTGACAAGGTCCGGCTAAAGCCGGACACTACGACAGCCCAAGTGTTGGTTTCGCCCTTTGTGCTCTTTGTGTCCTTTGTGTCCTTTGTGTTCTCGTGGTGAAATAGCCGCCTATGACCACGCCCGCCCCGCTCGTCGGCATCATCATGGGCAGCAAATCCGACTGGGACACCATGCGCCAGGCCGCCGACATGCTGACCAAGTTCGGCGTCCCGCACGAGTCGAAGGTGCTGTCGGCCCACCGGACGCCGACTCTCGCGGCGGAGTACGCCTCTTCGGCTGAGGCCCGCGGTCTGGCCGTCATCATCGCCGGCGCAGGCGGAGCGGCACACCTTGCGGGCGTCGTCGCCGCCTACACGGTGATGCCCGTGATCGGCGTCCCGATTCAGGGCGCCGCCCTCAACGGCCTCGATTCGCTTCTCTCGATCGTGCAGATGCCAAAAGGCATCCCTGTCGCGACGGTCGCCATTGGTGGCGCGGCCAACGCCGGGCTGCTGGCTGTCGCCATTCTCGCCGGGTCCCGGCCGGACCTGCGAGCGAGGCTGCACGCCTACCGCAAGAAACTCGAAGCGGAAGTCGGGCGCGCCTCGCTCACGTAAACGGATTCCGAACCTCGATCCCGCTGATGCCGTCGCCGGCCGGCAGCGCCTCGGAGAGGACGATGTCGGCGCGTGCCTTGAGCGCGGCCGCCACGACCATCCCGTCGCGAAAGCTCAGGCGGTATCGTTCGCTGAGGCTTGAGGCGGCAAGAATGTCCGGGAGCTCGATGGCCACTACAGGCCAGACGCGATAGGCGTTGACCAGGTCTCGAGCGTCGTGAAGAGACACGGGCGCGGCAATCGCCGTCGTGATCTTCAGGTACAACTCGTAGAGCACGTGCGTGCTCAACACACCACTGCGATCGACCCAGAGCTGCCGCACCACGTGCTCGGCAATCGCGCGTTTTTCCTCGGCGTCGAGGTCGTGCGCGTAGACCAGCACACTCGTGTCGACGAACACTTTCTCGGTCACGGCCGCCCGCCGCGCGACGGCCCGCGACCCAGATGCCAGCCCTGGTCGAGCTTCCGAAAGGCGTAACGCCGGGCGGCTTCATACTCCGCGTCCTCGCCGGCCAGCTCGGCGAGCTTCTTCGTCAGGAGCGCGCTCAGTGACGTACCACCCTCGGCGGCCACGATCTTGGCCTTTCGCAGAAGATCAGCATCAACCTTCAGAGTTACATTCTGATATTTCACTTGGTAATATTAGCACGTATATACGTGCTACACGTATACACGTGTTATACTGCTCACCAAATGAAACGGCGGTGGCCACTCTCACTCGTTGCGCTTCTCGCCTCCATGATCCTTACGGTCGATGCGCAGAGCGTCCGCTCCCCTGCACCAAGTCGAACGCCGTTCAGTGTGGTCGAAGCCACCATTCCGCAAATGCGCGCGGCCATGGCGCAGCACCGGATCACGTCGCGCGAGCTGGTGCGCCAGTACCTGGCACGCATCGCCACGTACGAGGACAAGCTCCATGCAGCACTCACCGTGAATCCTCACGCGCTCGACGAGGCCGACGCACTCGATCGCGAGCGCGCGCGGGGCAGGCTCCGCGGCCCGCTGCACGGCATCCCGATCGCGCTCAAAGACAACATCCAGACGACCAACATGCCGACAACCGGCGGGACGCTGGCCTTCGACGGTCTGATTCCGCCCTACGAAGCCACGCTGACAAAGAACCTGCGCGACGCCGGCGCGATCATCATCGCCAAGACCGCGATGACCGAGCTCGCCAACTGGGTGGCTGGGCCGCCGACACCGATGCCCGCCAACTACAGCGCGCTCGGCGGCTACACGTACAACCCCTACGACCCCAGACGGGATCTGCGCGACGCCACCTTCGACGGCCGCCCGGCCCTGACGACCGGCGGTTCGAGTTCAGGCGTTGGCACCGCGGCGAACTTCTGGGCCGCAAACGTCGGCACCGAAACATCCGGATCCATTCTCAGCCCGGCGAACCAGACGATGCTCGTCGGCATCAAGCCCACGGTGGGCCGGATCAGCCGATACGGCGTGATCCCTATCACCGCGGATCAGGACACGCCTGGACCAATGGCCAAGAGCGTCACCGACGCGGCGATCATGCTCGGGGTCCTCGAAGGCCGGGTGCCCGATCCGAACGATCCAGCGACGGGCCGATGTACCTCGCCGCCCGGCCTGGACTACACGATCTTTCTCAACCGAAATGGACTGAAGGGCGCGCGGATCGGTATCCCTCGAGGATTTTTCGACCGGCTGACCGGCGGGTTCAACGACGATCAGAGAGAAGTCATGGACGGAGCAATCGCCGTCCTCAGACAGCAGGGTGCCGTCATCGTGGACCCCGCCGACATCCCGAGCATCGTCGACCCCGATCCGAGGAACAACCTCCTGCGCTGGGGAATTTGCGCCGGCGCGACCGACGACAGAGGCCGCGACGAGAATTGCTCCGTCGTCTTGAAATACGGGATGAAGCGCGACTTCAGCAGGTGGCTCACGTCGCTCGGACAGGCGGCGCCCGTCAAGACGCTGACCGCGCTACGCGAGTGGAACCTGGCACATCAGCGAGCCGGCACCCTCAAGTACGGTCAGGCGGCTCTCGACATCTCGGATGAGATGGACATCGAGCGCGATCGCGCGCGGTACGAGGCCGATCGTGCCAAGGACATCTGGCTCGCCGGCACCCACGGGATTGCGGAAGTGGTTACCGCCGAACGGCTCGACGCGCTGCTGTTCCCAGGATCAAGCGGTGCCGCCCTCGCGGCGAGGCCCGGATATCCAACAGTCATCGTGCCCTCCGGGATGGTGCAGAACGCACCGATTCCGCCATTCCCGGCCAACTTTGACGCCAGAATGGCGCCGCTTGGTGTGAGCTTCACCGGGACGGCGTGCAGCGAGCCCAGGCTGATCGAGTTGGCCTACGCCTTCGAACAGGCGACCAAGAGCCGGGTCCCGCCGCCGTCTGTACCTTAGCGTCAAAGGTCCGGCTACCCGCCTCCGTCAAGGCTACGGCGGTCCCCCGAAGCGCGCGAAGGCGGAAGCCGGACAATTTGCCTCGTGGGGTCGATAGCCAGCCAGGCGAGCGCTCCGCCGGCATACACGAGCGCGGTCACATAGAAGGGGAACGTCCAGGACTGCCAGCGGTCCACGGCATAGCCGACGACGAGCGGCGCCACGAAGCCGCCGAGGTTGCCCGCGGTGTTCATGAAGCCGGTGATGACGCCCGCGTGGTCGGGCGCGACGTCAACCGGCGTCGCCCAACAGGCGCTGAGCGCCAGGTCGGCTGAGGCCAGCGCCAGCGCGAGCAGCAATGCCTTGGTGACCGACGGCCATGGAAGGGTCGACGCGAACACCAGCAATCCCGACGTGAGGAAGGCGCCAAATCCGACGCCGCATCGACCGACACGCAGCCCGTGAGTCCGCGACAGGTGATCGGTCAACCAGCCGCCCGCGACGTTTGCCACGCCTGCGAAGACAAATGGCAGGGCTGCGAACAACCCGCCGGTGACGGCCGAAAACCCCAGGACTTGATTCAGATATGTCGGCAGCCATGTGAAATAGAAGTACAGACCGTAGCCGTATCCGAAGTACATCGCGCAAATCGCATACAGATTGCGGCTCGCGAGCATGGCGCGCCACGGCGTTGGTGGCCGCTCGGCACCGGCCCGGCCGGCGTCACCTTGAATGAGCGCGAGCTCCTCGCGGCTGACTCCTGCATGTTCGTCCGGCCAATCGCGATACCAGACGTACCATGCGGCCGCCCACACCGTGCCGAGCGCCCCGAACGCCACGAAGCTCTGGCGCCACCCCCATCCTTTGATCAGTACCAACGCGATCGGCACCGAGAGCATCCCGCCCACACGCGAGCCGAGCATCATCACGCCGGTGGCGCGGCCGCGCTCGCGCGCCGGAAACCAGCGTGAAAAGCTACACGCGATGTTTGGAAACGCGCCCGCTTCGCCGGCGCCGAACAGAAATCTGATCGAGACGAGCGAGGCCATCCCTTGCGCGGCGCCGGTCAGCATGGTGAAGCCCGACCACCACAGCACGATGCGTGTCAGGACTCGCCGCGGTCCCAGCACGTCGCCGAGCCATCCCGACGGAATCTCGAAGATCGCATAGGCGAGTGTAAACGCGCTGAACACTTCGCCCATCTGCAGGGCGGTCAGATTCAGATCCCG
Source organism: Vicinamibacteria bacterium (assembly GCA_041484265.1). Taxonomy (GTDB): domain Bacteria; phylum Acidobacteriota; class Vicinamibacteria; order Vicinamibacterales; family CAVVIG01; genus 2-12-FULL-65-11. Next base: position 439 of record JBGPHH010000296.1, on the reverse strand, counting down.
CCTGATGTCTGGCGCGGCGGCCGAGATGCAGATGCGGTCGAGGTAGGTGACGATGGTGAGCAGGAAGGCGAAGGCGAGCACGCGCCCGCGCACGCGAGGAGGGGCGGCCATCCGCGGTAACTCTACCCGAACCCGCAGATTCCGTGTGGCAGAATACGGCGCTGTGCCGATTGTGCCTGACTCCAGCGCTGTGCTCGCCAAGGTCCGGCGCCGGCTGATTCCATTTCTGTTTCTCCTCTATGTCGTCGCCTATCTGGATCGGATCAACGTCGGGTTCGCGGCGCTGCAGATGAACGCCGCGCTCGGCCTCTCCGCGACTGCCTACAGCGTGGGCGCCGGCATCTTCTTTCTGAGCTATACGCTGTTCGAAGTGCCGAGCAACGTGATACTCGCGCGCATCGGCGCGCGATTGTGGATCGCGCGCATCATGATCACCTGG
>JBGPHH010000295.1:0-4804 GCA_041484265.1 Vicinamibacteria bacterium | reverse complement strand
CCTCGAGCGACGCCCATGTCGCCGAGATCACCCGCACGTCGACGTCGAGCGACTGAGCGCCTCCGACTGGACGCACTTTCTGGTCCTCGACGACGCGGAGCAGCTTGGCCTGAATCGGCAACTCGAGATCAGCGATCTCGTCGAGGAAGAGCGTCCCGCGGTGCGCCAGCTCGAACTTGCCGGGCTTGCGCGAGCTGGCGCCGGTAAACGCGCCCTTCTCGTGGCCGAACAGTTCCGTCTCGAGCAGGTTCTCAGGAATCGCTGCGCAGTTGATGGCGACAAACGGCCCGCCGGCCCGCGGACTGAGCGCGTGCAGCGCGCGCGCGAAGAGGTCCTTGCCCGTGCCGCTCTCGCCCTCCAGAAGTACGGTCGTGTCGGTTGCCGCCGCGCGATGCAACGTCAGCGACACCTGCTTGAGCCGGGGATCGTCGCCGACGATCTGCGGTGCGCCGCGTCGCGCGGCGAGCTCTTCCTTGAGGATGATGTTCTCCGTCGCCAGCCGGCGCCCGGCGAGCGCGCGCTCCACCATCAGCAGCAGATGATCGGGATCGACCGGTTTGGCGAGAAAATCGAGCGCGCCCTCTTTGATGGCAGCGACGGCGTCCGGTACGCCGGCAAACGCCGTCATCATGATGACCGGCAGCTCAGGGTCGAGATCTTTGGCCGCCCGGAGCACGCCGAATCCGTCGCCCTCGGGGAGCCGGAGATCGGACAGCACCACCGCCGGACTCGCGGCATGGAGTGCCGCGACCGCCTCAGGCTGGTCGCGCGCTTCGACCACCGTATGGCCACGGGCCTCGAGCGCGTGGCGCAGCATCGCCCGCAGCGAGTCTTTGTCCTCGACGAGCAGGATCGGCGCGTCGGCCGAAGGGCGCGAGCGCGCGCTCACCGCAGCCAGCCGGGCGGAACGCCCGCCTGGCGTGCTTCTTCCTGAAAATCGGCGAGCGCTTTCTGATCGTCCGTGATCGCTTTCTTGAGGCGATCGAGCTCGGCCACCGCTTTGTCGAGATTGCCCTTAACGACTGCCTTCTGGGCCGGGTCGTCGCGGTTGACGAAGTCCGTTCTCAGGGCATCGATTTGCACCTGAACGGCGCCCGCAAAGGTCTGGTCACGATCGAGCTGCGTCTGCAGGCCCTTGAGACGGCCCGACCAGTACGCCTGATCCTTGACCGGTTCGGCAGCCGGCTTCGCGGCATCCGCCGGCTTGGCCGACTCCCCCGCCTTGCCAGCTTCCTCGGACGCAGCAGCCGAGTCCGGTGTCGCGCTCGTGGTGGTCGTGGCTGGCGGAGGCGCCGACTCGGGCGGCGGTACCTCCTTGAGGTCCGTATTCGTGATGACCTTCGCCGGTGCCCTGATGGCCTGGCGACGCGCCTCCTCTTGCCGTGCCACATCGGCCAGCGACTGCGCGGAAAGCGGTGCCGCCGCGCCCCCGGCAAGCGAGACGAAGAAGAACAGGGCCGAAATCTTGATGCGCATAACAACTCCCCTTACATCTACTTATCGGACCAGAATCGATGCTACGTGAGGCCCTGGGGATGGTCAAGGCTCGGGTCTGGGGGCTGGGGGCTAGCCACCAGTTAATCGCGCACGAAATGCCACGATAGGACCCTGAGGCCGGTCCGGCCGGGGTCGATCATCAGCCTCCGAGCGACCGTCACCTCGATGGTCTTCCGCGCACCGCGGGGCCCGAAGGCTTCGGCGCGCACGGCCAGGACGCCTGAGCCCGGGTTGCCCGAATCGGCACCGTCTCTGAGCGGATCGTTGTCGTTTTCTGACGAGTCGTCGGCCACCATCACGATGACGTAGTACGACGAGTCGATGGTCTTGGGGAAAAGCAGGTCGCGAAGGTTCCCATACGCGTAGAGCTGCCATCGGGGATTGTTGGCGGCCCAGGGCCGGTCGGCCGTGACCGCGTCCATCTCGTTTGTCGAGCAGGTCGAGACCTTTCGGCAATTGGCCATATTCAGCACCGCGGCCAGATCGACCGTCGATCCGTCCGGCAGCATCCGAAGACCGTTTGGCGCCCCGTCGACAAATGACGACCGCAGCGAGCCTCCGAGCACTGCGCTCCAGTCGCCCGTCGTCGCGAGCTCGTTCATCGCCCTCTCGATGCTCGCGTCGGCCGCGTAGAATGCTTCCGCATTCTCGCGGAAATTCTTCGCGATCATCATCTCGAGCGACGTGGCGACCGTCAGCATGGCGCCGAGCGCCGTCAGCAACAAGAGCGCCATCAGGGCGACGATCAGAGCGACGCCTTCCTCTCGGCCCGTGTCCATCGTCATCAAGGCCTCACCGGTCTCGGTTCAGGTTTCGAGGAGACACCTGGAACCGGATCTCCTGATCGGGCACCCAGCCGGGGCCGCCGCGCGAGGTGCCGGGGCGAGCGAACAAGATGCCGGCTGGTCCGCGCAGCGCGTCGATAGCGGCCTCGACTCTCACGGTGACAGCAATCCTCCGAATGCGCAGCAGATCGGCATCCCAGCGGTTGGCAGCGGTCGAGTCTGGACACCAGGGTCCGTCGGTCAGATCCCCGGCCAATAGTCGCACCAGTGTGTTCGACCCGTCGCCGAGCACCGGCAGCCGGGGCACCTGCTGACCACTGTCGAAATCGATCTGAAACACGCAATTCTCGCCGGCGGGGTACGCGGTCGACTGGACGCCGACCGCCGGCGGCTTGGGGCCGTACGTCGTCCACGGAGCGATCTCATCGGTCGTCTTCAGCACCGGTGGCTGCGGATCGCCGAAATACTCGACTGTCAGCCCGACGACGTGATCGACGACTGGCAGGTCGGCGTTGGTCGAGCCGTCGTACGACATCAATTGCTGGGCGTTGCTTGTGGTGTCGTTCTTCAGAAAGTAGGTGCGATCGATCGCCTGGACGACTCTCGAGCCCGCCCGGTACGTTGCGGTTGCGGCATTGGGAGTAACCGTGAGCTCGGCCGGGCTGGCGCGCACGGCGGTCACGGTGAACCTGCCAAAGCTGCCGGCCTCGTCGAAGACGAGCACGTCCATCCCGGCTGTAAAGCCGCACGGGCTGACAGTCTGAGGACAGCTCGAGTCTGGGTTGAGCTTCAGCACGGTGCCGAATTCCTCGAGATCGGCGGCGAGCGTCGTCTGGGCCGGTTTGGATGGCACGTAGTACAGGGTGATCGTGTCGCTCTTGAACACACCTGCACCCGCATCGTTGACCGCTCCTCGGCGGAACGGCAGCACTGGCGCGAAAGAGGAATTGAGTTGGCCGGCGCCGGCCATCACCAGGTCGTCGAAGAGCACCTCGACCATCACGCGCAGGCGTTGCTGAACGATGGCCACTTCGGGCTCGGCTGAGAACGCGGCCCGCGCCGGCCCGATCAGGCTGAGGACGCCGGCCGTGACCGTCAGCGTCACCGCCGTGGCGACCAATAGTTCGACAAGAGAGAAGCCCAAGGAAGTGACAAGTCTCAAGTTTGAAGTCTCAAGGCGTTTCATTCAGGTTGCCTTTCTGTCTTCACGCTGACGATATGTGCGTCGCCGCGCAGGCCGGCCGGGCTGCCGCGCAGCCGAAAGACCAGCACTTGGATCACGACCGCGTTGTCCGGGCCCGTGGGAAGGGGATCGACCGACCACCTCCGGACAAACGCGGTGGTTGTTGGCGGCGTGGTGCCACCACCGAGCGAACGACCGGTCGCGTCGAGAAAATCGCAGTAACCACTCGTGTTCCGGACGAGCGCGTCACCGGGCGAAGGACTGAGACTGGTATCGGATAGCTGCTCCATCTTTTCCTGCGCGAGCACGGCCGCGTACGTCGTCGTCCGCGCGCCGGATGTGGCGCGCGCCGCCAGGATGAAGAGCGGGGCCAGACCAATGACGCCAACCACGAACACGGTCGTCGCGACCATCGCTTCGATAAGGGAAAAGCCCGGCGCAGCGGCTGAACGAGCGCGGCGTAGGCAACGCATGGCGAGTAAGAGTGCAACTCCCGCTCCACGCCGGGCGCGGCGCTCAGGCCATCAGAAATGCAGGAAATCGTGAGAGGAGGGCAGCTACCCGATCGTACCGATGGCAGCAACTGCCATCGGCGGAATCGAGCGAGTGGGAGAAAGTGCCACGCGATGCGTGCTGCGGCTGGACGTCATTCGAAGACGTTATTCGAAGCCGGCGACCCGCCACTGCGATCCGGTCTTCCTGAGAACGGCGGCCTCCTCAGACACGACGAGCTTGCCTTCCGAAAGGATCAGCATGAAGAATCGGAGCTGAATGCCGGTTCGTTCGTCGTCAAAGTCGAAGCCCGAGATGCCGGCCGCCATCAGAGAGGTTTCTGGCGCCGTCACGCTGGCCAGGACGTCCGCCGCGCTCTTGAACTGCCTGGCAAAGTCTGGCGCCAGGTACTGCAGCGCGTCGCCACCCGTCTGCAGGCTCTTGAGAAGTCCCATCAACACCTCGCGACACGCGAGCACATCATGCTCGTCGCGGGGGCTCAGGCCCGAGAAGGCTCGCGGGTCGGAGGGGAAACGCCCAAGCGGCGCGACGGCGTACACCTTCTCGTTGAAGGTCTGCTGGTCCACGGTCTGGGCCGATGTGCGACTGGCCAGACCGATCACAAAACACAGGGCCAGGAATGTGCTTCGAGCCGGCTTCATCTTCTTGACTCCACTCACTAAGGGGACATAGGGCTTATCGGTCGATACTGACGACAACCACAGGGGTTTCCGAAGACGTCTGCCCCACCCACGCTGCGCATCCGCTTGGCGACCCTCCTGGTGTTCTTGTTCAGAATGATGACGTGGACGGGCACGGATAGCCGAAGATCAGTTCGCAGGCCGGT
>JBGPHH010000294.1:0-4820 GCA_041484265.1 Vicinamibacteria bacterium | reverse complement strand
GGCGTCACCTCCACCATCGTCCTCGTGCCTGACTCGCTGAAGAGTTACTGGCTGGAAGGTGGCCCGGGGACGCTTCTGAGCACTCCAGATTTGTCAGCCAATCTCCTCGTCCCATCTGGCGCGGCGAAATCCATCTCCGCTGCGGCGTGGAAGTATACCCTTTCGGACAGTCGGGTCGGTGGCCTCCGGTTTGAGCCCGAAGCCATCCCAGGCATCATCATACCGAAAGAGTCATGGCTCAACCCGACGGATCACACGTACGACGGGGACGGTCACGTTGACAGCATACCGCTTGGGTTCAGTTTCAATTTCTACGGCAACACGTACGACAAAGTCAACGTTTATGCGAACGGATTCCTCCAGTTTGGTGCGCCTCAAACTGATCCCACAAAGCTTGGTTTCTATAAAGGCGACAATATTTATTCGCCCAGCCTGCCGAACAACATAATTGCGTTCGCCTGGACGGACTGGTCGCCCCAGCTCGTGGACGGTGGAGTACGGTTCGAAACGCGCGGCACTGCTCCGAACCGCCGATTCCTGCTCCAGTTCAACAACGTCCCAGACTACAGCTCATGCAAATGTTCAACGGGCCTGCTGATGATGCAGCTCGTGCTGAACGAGGGCTCGAACGTCATCACGATCTACACCAACATGATGAAGATCACCCTCAGCGGCCAGCGCATAACACAGGGCATCGAGAACGCAGACGGAACAGCCGCGGTCTTTGACAGCATCTTCAATCCTCTCAACGGCGTGACGAGCCCGCGTGTAAAGAACTTCTTCTCACTTGCGAACGACGTCGTTCGGTTCACACCGCCGCGTCCGCCAGTCGTAACCGTTGCTCCTAAAGACACTACCGTCACAACAGCTCCTCCGGCGGCGTCCGGTGACAGGCAGGCGTTCAGCGGCAGCCCCGTTGTTGGATCCTGCGTCGCGGCCTTCAGCCCTGCACGGGCCACGGCCACCGACGACGTTGGTGTCGTCTCGCTCGTGGGCGTCAGAAGTGACGATCCTACACTCGCGCTCGACGCTCCGTACCCGAAGGGCGTGACCACCATCACCTGGACGGCAACTGATACAGACGGGATGACTGCGAGCGAGACGCAGACCGTAACCGTTGTCGACAAGGAGAACCCGTGGATCTCGGCGCCAGCCGATGCGTCCGCGGACAACGATCCGCATCTGCCGTCGGCCGTGGTCGCTGTTGGCTCTGCCCAGTCGGCCGATAACTGCCCGGGCGTGAAGGTTTCCAGCGTGCGTAGTGACGATCCGACACTCGCGCTCGACGCCCCGTACAGGGTCGGACTCACGACGATCACCTGGACTGCGACCGACGGGTCGGGCAATACCGTCTCGGCGAAGCAGTCGGTAAAGGTGCGCGACATCGAAGCTCCGAGTCTCACGGTTCCGCTGGATATTACGGTATCAGCCACGAGCCCGAGTGGCGCCGTGGTCAACTACCAGATCAACGCGAGCGACAACGTCGCGGTGACTTCACTCACCTGCACAAGGGCGTCGGGCGCGACATTCCCGATCGGACCTACCTCTGTTAGGTGCACGGCAGCTGACGCCGCGGGCAACAGCACCTTGGGCACCTTCGACGTGATGGTATACGATGCGCCGACCCAGATGCAGAATCTGCTTCAGTACGTCCGGAGTCTCGGCATGCAGGAAGGCACGACGAATCCGCTGGTCAACCAGCTGTTGGCGGCGTATGGTGATGCCGGCTACGATCATGGGTGCAAGAAAATGAGCGACTTCATCGCTATGGTCGGCAAGAAGGACAGCGGAATTCCCCTCGGCTCGGCTGGCTACATGACCAGCCAGGCTATACAGATCTGCACGGTGATGGCCTGCCCGATGGCACGTGCGCATCCACAGTCCCCAGGCTCGAACGGGACAGGCTTTTGACGGCTTGCGGCTAGAGCAGCGTCAGCTCACAACGTAGTAAGGAGGGGCGCACGAAAGTGCGCCCCTCCTTTTTGCAGCTGACTCGCATGAGGCCAAACCCCGCGTTGCGCCTTGGAGGGTCGGAACGAGCGAGCCAACTCGTATCGGCATGTCTTCTGCACATCGTTCAGGCATGACAGCCTCCCGGAAAATCGACGAGCTCTACGACCTGATCGAAGGCATCGAGACCGCGATGTTCACCACTCGCCGGCCCACAGGTCAGTTATTCTCACGCCCGATGGCAACGCAGGATCGAATCGAAGGCACCGACCTCTGGTTCGTCACCAACGCCGACACGCACAAGCTCGAGGAGCTGGCGCTCGACCCGCACGTCAACTGCGCCTACTACAACAACAGGACGCACGAATGGGTTTCGGTCGTCGGTCTCGCGCACGTGTCGAAGAACCGGAACAAGATCCGGCAGCTCTACAAGGAAGAGTGGAAAGCCTGGTTCGATGACGAGGGCGGAGACAGGGATGGCGGCCCCAACGATCCGCGCATCGCGCTCATCATGGTCGAGGCCGAGATGGCCACCTATATGAAGGTGAACAAGTTTCGCCCGATCCTGCTGTTCGAGGTTCTGAAGTCGAAAGTGACGGGCGCGCCACCCTCCTTTGGCGATGTGAGAGAGATCACCGGGGCCGAAATGATGGATTAGGCAGGGCTTTTCCGCTTATTCTGCCAAATTGTCACGGCGCCCCTCCTATTCGAGGGGCGCTTCGCACATATTGGGGCAAGACTTCACGCAAAGGCCGTCCAGCAATGGTTGATGCAACCGCCCTCAAGCGAACGCCCCTCTACGACGTCCACGTCGGCCTGGGTGCCAAGATCGTCCCCTTCGCCGGGTTCGAGATGCCCGTCCAATACCCCACCGGCATAACCGCCGAGCACAAGGCGGTGCGCGAGAAGGCGGGGCTGTTCGACGTGAGCCACATGGGCGAGTTCATCGTGCGCGGACCGCAAGCGGTGGAATTCGTGAACTACGTCACCACCAACGACGTCGCCGCGCTCGCCCCTGGTCAGGCTCAGTATTCCACGATTCTGCGCGAGGATGGAACGATCGTCGACGACTGTCTCGTCTATCGCGCCGAAGATCGGGTGCTGATGGTCGTGAACGGATCGAACATCGACAAGGACTTCGCGCACATCTCGCGCTTCGTTGGAAAGTTCAACGCGACGCTCGAAGATATCAGCGACACGATCGCGCTCCTCGCGCTGCAGGGACCGGATGCCGCGAAGATCCTGCAGCAGCACACCGGCACCAATCTCTCCAGGATCAAGTACTACGAGTTCACCACGGGTAAGGTCGCGGGAGTGGACCAGGTCTACATCTCGCGCACGGGATACACCGGTGAAGATGGATTCGAGCTGTACTTCCCGGGCGAGCACGCGGAGAAAATCTGGAACGCGCTCACCGCCTCGGGCGAAGTCACTCCCGCCGGACTCGGCGCCCGCGACTCGCTGCGGCTGGAGATGGGGATGGCGCTCTACGGCAACGATCTCGACGACACCACGACGCCCCTCGAAGCATCACTCGGCTGGCTGGTGAAGATGAAGAAGGGTGATTTCGTGGGACGCGACGCGCTGGTGAGGCAGAAAGAGGAGGGTCTCAAGAGAAAGCTCGTCGGGTTCACCACCACGGAGAGATCGTTTCCGCGACACGGGTACCCGGTGTTCGCGAATGGAACGCCGAGCGGGGAGGTGAGGAGCGGGACGATGAGTCCGACGCTCGGGATCCCGATCGGGACCGCCTACGTGCCGCCTGCATCGGCGGCGGAAGGCTCACCGCTCGAGATCGAGATTCGGGGGAAGCGCATCCCGGCGACTGTGCAGAAGATGCCGTTCTACAAGAACGGCAGCAGACTCTGAGCGGCGGCAACTCCTTGCAAACTCATGAACGCGGGCTGCAAGTGATGCCATCGACGACGGTGCGGAGAGGCGACCTATGCGCGTAGCCGTGATCACCGTTTCCGATTCCGTCGTAGCCGGCAAGCGGCAGGACACGTCGGGCGCCGTCGTCGCCGGTTGGGTGAAGGCGAAGAAATACGAGCTCCTTTCCGCGGCGAGCTGCGCCGATGAAACGGTGGAGATCGTGCGCTCGCTCGTTCACGCCTGCGACGACGAGGGCGCCGATCTCGTGCTTACCACCGGTGGCACCGGCCTCGCCCCGCGCGACGTCACCCCAGAGGCGACACGCGCGGTGATCGAGCGCGAGGCCGACGGAATCGCGGAGCGTATTCGGATGATGGCGATGCCGAACTTTCCCCGCGCCGCGCTGGGACGCGGTGTCGCCGGAGTGCGCGGCAGATCGCTGATCGTGAATCTTCCGGGCTCGCCGAGTGGGGTGCGCGATGGCCTGGATGCTCTGGATCCGATCGTCCAGCACGCGTGCGATGTCCTGAGCGGCAAAGTGACCGAGCACACTCCGGCAACGGCGCCGGGGAATACCACAGGGCCGGAGCTGGCGCGATGAGAGCCAGCGACCACGCTTCGTCGACATTGCGCGCAAGGGCAGAGGGTGCCCTATGAAAGTTAGCGACCACACTCCGTCAGCAACTCGCGCCTGGGCAGAGGGAGCGAGATGAAAGTTCTTATCACGCTCACCGATGTCGAGCCGGCGGTCAGGCTCAACGCTGTGCTCGAGGCAGCGGGGACAAAGACGGCGGTCGTCTCGCCGCTCGACGACCTGCGCGGTGAGATCAAGCGCTTCAAGCCCGATCTCATCGTGCTCACGGGCAGCCTCGGCGAGTCCGGCAACATTCAGATGGTGCGGGACCAGCTGTGGAACGGGACGGCGGTGATCGGACTCGCCGACGTCGAGGATCCACAGCTGAGGGAGCGGCTGCGCACGATCGGATTCACCGACGTGT
>JBGPHH010000293.1:0-4827 GCA_041484265.1 Vicinamibacteria bacterium | reverse complement strand
GGGGCAGAGATGAAATGGCCCTGGACTTCGTCGCACCCATGCTTCTGCAGGAAGCGCATCTGTGCCTCTTCTTCGACGCCCTCGGCGACCACGCGCAGCCGGAGCGTATGGGCCATCGCGATCGTCGCGGCCACAATCGCCGCATCATCGGCGCTGACGGCCATGTGCCGCACAAAGCTCTGATCGATCTTGAGAGTCTTGATCGGAAAGTGCTTGAGACAGCTCAGCGACGAATAGCCCGTCCCAAAGTCGTCGATGGCAAGCTGGACGCCCGTCGCATTGAGGTCGTTCATCGCCTCCACGGTAAGGTCGATGTCCTTCATCGCGAGACTCTCCGTGATTTCGAGCGTCAGACTGGCCGCCGCCAGCCGCGTCTCCGTGAGGACGTCACGCACCGCCTTCACGAGACCCGGGCGTTGGAATTGACGCGCTGACACGTTGATCGCCACGAGCGGCGCGGGCCGGGTCAGCATCTCCTGCCAACTCGTCGCCTCCGCGCATGCCGTGCGCAGGACCCAGGCGCCAAGCGGCTCGATCAAGCCAGTGCTCTCGGCCAGTGGAATGAATTCTCGGGGCTCGAGGAGGCCCCGCCGGGGATGCTGCCACCGGACCAGAGCCTCCATACAGGTGACTTTGCCCGTTCGAAGTGACTTGATCGGTTGGTAGGACACCGTGAACTCCCGTCGCTCGACGGCGTGCCGCAGGTCGGCCTCCAGTTCTTTGCGGGCCATGGTGCGCGCGTGCATCGCGGGATCGAACACCTGCGCGCGGCCCCGGCCGTGGGCTTTCGCGTCGTAGAGCGCCATGTCCGCGTCCCGCAGGAAGTCCTCGGGCCGCCGGTACTCGTCGGCGCCTAACGCAATGCCCATGCTGACCGTGGCGTGGATCTGGTAGCCGGCGACGTTGAACGGGTGGGACAGCGTCTGCTGGATCCGATTGGCAATGGACGAGGCTTCGCGCATCCCCTCGATGTCTTCCATCAAGATCACGAACTCGTCGCCGCCCAGCCGCGCGACGGTGTCGTCCGGCCGCATCGATGCGGTCAGCCGGTGCGCCACCGCCATCAGTAGCTGGTCGCCCATGAGGTGACCGTAGCGATCGTTAAATTCCTTGAAGCGATCCAGGTCGATCAGCAGGACGCCGCAGACCTGCGGCTGCATCCGACTGCCAGCCGTGTCAGTGCCTCGCACGAGACCCGTCAGCCGCTCCATGAATGCCGCGCGGTTGAGCACATGCGTCAGTGGGTCATGTGAGGCCCGAAAGACCAGCTCGTTCACCAGTCGCCGCTGCTCGCTGATGTCTCGAAGGAAGGCCGTAAAGAGGGGCGGGCCTACAGACCCCACCCGCGCGACGGATAGTTCGACCGGCACCAGGCTGCCGTCCGCCCGAGTGGCGGCGACCTCAACCCGCCGGCCCAGCAGAGCGGAATCGCCATTGGCGGTCATCGTCCGCCGAAAGGCATCCCGTTCGGGAGGCGCCAGGACCAGATCCGCCAGGTCACGACCGAGCACATCGCGCCGGGCGTGGCCAAGGGTTCGCTCGGCCGCCTGGTTGAATTCGATAATCAAGCCGGCTTGATCGACCGTGACGATGCAATCGAGCGCCGCGTCCAGGACGCCGGCCTTTCGCGCCTCGCTCTCGACCACTTCGAGCTCGGCGCGCTTGCGTGCCGCGAACTGTCCGATCTGGCTGCCAATCGCCGCGCCCATCTGCAGGAGTCGGATGTGGTCGACGCCGTAGGGCTTGCGGCGACGGAACTCGAGCACACCGAATATCTCCCCGTCGAGTCGAATCGGGAAGCCAAAGGCGGGGTCCCGGCTGCCTTTGAACGTTGGCGGATCGATCAGATCGGCGGCCGGATGAGGAATCCAGACGGGCACTTTGTTAGTCCAGATGCGACCGGGTAGATCGTGGCCGGCAGCACGGGCTTCGCGTCCGACCAGGCCTTCGACATCACTCGGCCTCGCCGACGGCCCGGACCAGACATCGGCGCACCGCAACAGGCGGCCGTCAGCGTCCGGCACCCAGAAGAACCCGACGTCCCAGTGCAGGTTTGTGGCGATCGCTTGCAGGATGCGCGGCACGGCGTCTCCCAGACTGCGCGCATCGGCCAGGATTCTTGTGATGTCGTGCTCGGCGTTCCGCTTCCGGATCGCGGCTCGATTTTCGGCCACCACGGCACCAAGAAGGAGTCCCGTGGCCGCCATGACCGCCATGAACATCTGCAGAAGGATCAATCCTTCGGTCACCGACTCGCTGGCGAACGGCCCTGTGCCGTGGATGGTGCCGCCGACCGCGATCGCCGACGCCAGCAGGCTTGCGAGCGCCGCGCCACCGTGGCCAAATCGCAGCGCGGCCCACATCACGAACGGAAAGAGGGCGTAGGCGAACGAGTGGATGCGGCCATCGGCATTCGCGAGCCGCCCCGAGAAAACGAGCACGCTGACGAGGGCGAGGCTCGTGAAGAGCACGCCCGCTTCGGCAATTCGTCGGCGGGAGCGCAAGCGTGGCCACGTGCTCCACGTCAACAGGACCGGAGCGACGAGCAGATCCCCCATCGCGTCGCCGAGCCACCAGTTCGACCAGAGCGATCCGTACGAATGCCACGGCTGCACGCCGCCCAGACACAGGCTGGTCGTACCGATCGTGGCGCTCACGACGGTGCTGACGAGGGCCCCGTACACAACCAATCCCAGCGTGGGCTTGAACCGTTCGAATGACTGGTCGATGCCGACGAGGCGCCGCAGGAGCCAGGCCGCCGTCAGCGCCTCAAGCGTGTTCCCAGCCGCGATGGCCGCAGCGACCATCAGCGGTTCGTGGCTCGTGAGATTGGCGAGGAAGGCGCCGACCCAGATGCCGGGCCACACGCGGTAGCCGCCCCACAACACGATCACGAGCGCGAGGCCTGTCGGCGGCCACACTAAACTGACCTGCTCGGCGGCAAAGGCCATGCTCAAGCCGAGCTTGGCGGCCAGCAGATACACGACGCCGACCGCTACGAGCAGCAGATCCGTGCGGACTTGCGCATTCGATGTCACCGATCGCAGGCGCATTTATTGAGAATACGCTGCAACGGGTGAGCCACAGGCAGGAAGAAACACGTTCCTAGAAATCTCTGCGCAGGTCGTATCTCTGCGCAGGTCGTAATGTGGAGTGGGTCGGCTATGAGGGATTACATCTTCGTCTGACAGACTCCGAAGACGTGAGACCCGGGGAAGGTGTGTAAAACCTTCCCAAATCACCCCTCAAACCTACGCAACGACCATCCAGCGCTGGCCGATCTTCCCAACCAGGCCGGCATAACGGCGGTACATGGTTTGCCACATGGCAAGCGGCAGGAGGTCAATGTCATGCGAGTTCTGACCATCTCCATCGGAGTCGTCGCGCTCGTAAGTGTGGTGGTCGCGTCGGCCGGTGCCGGCCAATCAGTCACCGTGGGCGCGCGTGGCGGCGCGGCCGTCACGACACCTGCGCCTCGTTCCGCGGAGAAGCCGCGCAGCGGTTCGCCGACGACTGTCGGTGCGAACGCCAGCGCCTCTGCGCGGGTCGCAGCCAATCCGGTACTCGCTATGCGGTTGCGGCCGCTCTTGCCGTCCGGGATGACGCTTCAAGTCGCGGCCGAAGGATTCCGCACGCAAGGGCAGTTCGTCGCCGCGCTGCACGTGGCGAACAACCTGAACATCCCTTTCGCGGATCTCAAGGCCGACATGATCGGCGAGGGCCACGAGAGCCTCGGCGCCTCGATCCATAAGCGGAAAGCCACCGTCGATGCCGATGCCGAGTCGAAGAAAGCGGAAGCCGAGGCGGAAGCCGACGTGAAGGCCACCGCCAATCCAACGGTCTCGCAACGGATCGCAGCAGACGCCACGCTCAGCGCCCGGCTGCAGCCGCTCTTGCCGGCGGGCACGACCGTTGAAGCCGCGGCTCAGGGATTCCGCAACGAGGGGCAGTTCTGTGCGGCCGTGCACGTCTCGAAGAACCTGGGTATTTCTCTCGCGGACCTCAAGACCCAGCTCATGGGCGAGGCACACGATAACCTCGGACAGGCCATTCACAATCTGAAATCCGACGTCGACGCGCGCGCGGAAGCCCTCAGGGCGGAAAGCGAAGGGAAGGTTGATGTCGAACACTCGGTCAGGGCCCAGTCGAAGGCCGAGGCTGACGCCAAGGCGGAGGCCAACGCCGCGGCGAAGAAGGAGTAGCCTGGGACGGAGTCGCGCGAGGCGGGCTCGTGACCCCTCACGTCAGCTTCATTGGAGCGATCAGCAGAACGATCGCGACCGCAGGTCCGCCCTCAGGCGGACCTTCACCGAGTGAGCTTACGGTACTTGATACGATGCGGCTGGTCGGCCTCGGCGCCGAGGCGCCGCTTACGGTCCGCTTCGTAGTCCTGATAGTTGCCCTCGAACCACACGACCTCGCTGTCGCCCTCGAAGGCCAGCATGTGGGTCGCAATCCGGTCGAGAAACCACCGGTCGTGGCTGATGAGGACGGCGCAGCCGCCAAAGCCGAGGAGCGCCTCTTCCAGCGCCCGCAACGTATCGACGTCAAGGTCGTTGGTCGGCTCGTCGAGCAGCAGCAAATTGCTGCCGCGCCTGAGCAGCTTCGCGAGGTGCACGCGGTTGCGCTCGCCGCCCGAGAGCGCGCCCACCTTGCGCTGCTGTGCCGATCCCTTGAAGTTGAACCACGAGACGTACGCGCGCGACGCGACCTTGCGCTTGCCCAGCTCGATCTCGTCGTTTCCTCCAGAGATCTCCTCCCAGACGGTCTTGTTCGCGTCGAGCGCTTCGCGGCTCTGATCCACGTAGCCGATCTTCACCGTGTCGC
>JBGPHH010000292.1:0-4852 GCA_041484265.1 Vicinamibacteria bacterium | reverse complement strand
TGAGGGTTTCGTAGCGCCGGTTGATCAGCACGGCAGCCGGCGCGAAGTCGGCGAGCAGCGCCCGATGCAGCAGTTCTGCGAAGGCCGCCGCAGGGCGTGGTCGCTCGCCGCGGGGGGGGACATGCCCGCGCGGCGCCGCCGCCAGGATCGGGATCTCCACGAGATCGCGGCGGCCCGCACCGATCCGCCGGTATACACGCCACTTCTTGGAGATGGGTTCGAACCGGTCCGTCGCCTGGCCGATCGACTCCGCGGGACCGAGCACCAGATAGCCCCCCTCGAGAAGCGCGAAGTGGAAGAGGGCGATGATCTTGGCCTGCACGTCTGGCTCGAGATAGATGAGGACGTTCCGGCAAGAGATGAGATCCAGCTTCGAGAACGGCGCGTCGCCGATCAAGTTCTGCGGGGCAAAGGTGAGGGCTTCACGCAGCGACTTGCTGACCTGATAGCGATGATCGGTGGTCTTGACGAAGAACCGGTGCAACCGTTCGGCCGAAACATCGGCGGCAATCCCCTCCGGATACAGGCCTGCCCGCGCGATCTCGAGAGACTCGTCATCGATGTCGGTGGCGAAGATCTGAAGGTTGACCGATTGCTTGGCGATGGCGAACTGCTCGAGGAAGAGCATCGCGACTGAGTACGCTTCCTCCCCGGTCGCACATCCGGGCACCCACACGCGCAACGGCCGTTCACCGTCGCCTGCCCGGCCGGTGCGCCGGATGAGCTCCGGGATCACGACTCGCTCCAAGACCTGAAACGCGTCCGGCTCGCGGAAGAACGCGGTCACGCCGATCGACAGATCCTTGCCAAGCACCTTCAGTTCATCCGGATGCGTGCGCAAGTAGTCGACGTATCCGGCGATACGATCGACGTGGCACAGTCCCATGCGCCGCTTCACGCGCCGAACCAGCATGTTCCTGCGGTATCCACGGAAGTCGCGCTTCGTCGTGGTTCGCACCAACAGCAGGATCTGGCTGAGCTCCTCCGGCGCGAAGTCCGGCGCCGGAGCGGACAACTGGGCCACGTACCGAACGAGGGCCTGTGGCATCTGCTCGGGAGACAGAACGTCATCGACCACGCCTGTCGCAATCGCGTTGCGCGGCATCTGATCGTGCTCGGCCGACTCCGGCGTCTCCGCCATCACTCTCCCGCCGGCGGCCTTGATGTCCTGGATGCCGAGCGTGCCGTGGCTGCCCGTCCCGGACAAGATGATGGCGATCGCGCGCGCCTGCTGGTCGGTCGCCAGCGATCGCAAGAAGACGTCGATCGCCGTCTGCAACCCGCGGCGCGGTGGCGGTGGCGCAACGTGTAGTACCCGATGCTCAATGGTGAGATCGGCGTTCGGCGGGATGACGTACACGTGGTTGCGCTCCACGCGCACACCGTCCCGCGCCTCGCTCACCGGCATCACCGTCTGCTTCGCCAGTAACTCGACCATCAGGCTTTCATGCGTGGGGTCCAAATGGGGGATGAGCACGAACGCCATCCCACTGTCGGCCGGCATGGCACTGAACAGCTTCTTGAAGGCGTCGAGTCCCCCCGCGGACGCGCCAATCCCGACCACCGGGAACGTGTGGTCCTCGCCAAGCGTGCTCCTCCAATCGGGAGCGGCGCGCCGGCGAGGCCCAGCCGATGTGCCCTTGGTCGACTGCTGGGTCTTCGCCGAACCCTTAGGCATGGCGGGGCCATCTTACCGCCGGCTTTGTATTGAGCGCCACGCAACGAGAGCCTGACCGACGAATCGAAGCCGGTCACTAGTCTTGTAGGGGAATCCCCGACAGGACTCCGAAAGGATCGCCTGATTGAAACGCCTGCCCGCTGGCTACAGGATGTGAGGCGAGATTGGCGGTCGTTTCTCAAGAGCTGAACCCTGAGGAGTAGACATGTTGTCGGCTGACACGCACATCGTCGATTGGCTTCAGCTGATACGCGCCGAGTATCTCGAAAGCCCTGGCCTGGTTCTGACCGAGTCCCAGGTGCAGCGGCTCTGGGGCCTCGATCCGGTGACGAGTCAGGCGCTGCTCGCGGCGCTCCTCGACGTCAAGTTTCTCAGACGTACGCGCCAAGGCGCCTACGGGCGCGCCGATCTGGGCTGATGAGTACACCGCCGACTTGTCACCGTCGCACGGGCGTTGACGAGCGCCTTCGCCGACTGGGTTGGCTGGGTCTGTGGCTGGTCGCGCAGCACGGCACGCGCGTGTGGCTCACCGCGCCAATCTCCGCAGGTGGAGACCGCTCGGAACGCGGTCGGACGACGGCGACATGGCTCACATGGACCTCGCGATCGTGCCCACGTTGAAGGTGATGCGTATGGAATGGCCCTCGACTCTCGCCGATAGTGACGCCGTGATTGTCCGAGAGGAAACGCCGGATGGACTGCGGTTTGTGGTGCACAGCCGCCGCGGCCCTCAGTTCGCGTGCCGGACCTATGCCGAGGCCGAGGCTCAGACCTTCGCCTATACCGAGCGTGCCCGCGGTAACGCGTGGTATGCGGATGAACGCGGGCTCCAACTCATCGGCGATCGCGATCGCGCCGTCTCGTCACCACCCAGGCGCCCGGTTGGCGTCTAGGAAATCAGTGGAGCAGGAATGGCGCGTGTTCCGAACCATGCATCCGAACGTGCTCATGGTCGGGCCCGACGCGGCCGTCGCCGACGCATTACGCACCCTGCGGTGCACGTGTCGGCAACCCGTAGTGACGTGTTGGGCAACCGATCCGATGGAGCTGCCGTTTCCGGCTTCTTCAGGAACGCTGATTCTCCGAGACGTGGAAACATTGTCGCTGGAAAGCCAGCGTGGCCTGTTGGCGTGGCTGCACGAAGCGGCGCAGCTTCGCACGCAGGTGATTGCGACGACCGCACAGCCGCTGTGGCCGCGCCTCGAGACCCGGGCATTTCTCGATGCCCTGTATTACCGTCTCAATGTCATCTACATCGACCTCGCGCAGCAAGGAATTCGCGATACTGACATCTATTTTGCGGAGGGAGACCAGATCGCAAGCGTGTAGGGGGCCCCTATCACTGCGTGTCCCTTTCGGCCCGGCTGGTGATGCAGGAGGAAGCAATGACTGACCATGATCTCAAGCAACATGTTGAAAATTCCCTCGACTTCGAGCCGAGCGTGGACGCCACCGACGTGGGTGTCTCGGTCGCCGACAGTGTGGTGACGTTGCGCGGTAACGTCCGGTCGTTTGCGGAGAAGTGGGCCGCTGAGCGGACGGCGCTGCACGTCTATGGCGTCAAGGGCGTCGCCAACGATCTCACCGTGCGGCTGGCGAGCGGCCGCGAGCGCACCGACACCGACATCGCGAAGGCCGCGGTCGATGCCTTCAAGTGGAACACGATGATTCCGCCCAATCAGATCACGGTGACCGTCACTGACGGTTGGGTGATCTTGAACGGCACCGTCGCTTGGCAGTATCAGCGAGGGGCGGCCGAGCGCATCGTGCGGGACCTCACGGGTGTCAAAGGGGTGTCCAATGCCATCCTGCTCAAGCCTCCGGTGAGCACCGGCGACGTCAAAGCGAAGATCGAAGCGGCGTTCAAGCGGAGCGCCGAAGTCGACGCGAGCCATGTCAACGTCACCGCACAGGACGGGAAGGTCGTGCTGACGGGCCGCGTGCGGTCGTGGGCCGAGAGGAAAGAGGCCACGCGTGCCGCGTGGGCGGCGCCCGGCGTGACGCAGGTCGACGATCGTTTGACGATCACGCTCTAGTCGGCGCCATTCACGCAAGATCGCCTGCAGATCCGACGTGAGGCGCGAGTAGGCAGATAGAGTCGTTTCAGGAACAACATGGACAAAATAAGAGGAGGTGTGTGATGGCGAAAAGCGATATCGAGGTGAGGAAGGCCGACTCGATCTTCAACGAATTGGACCGGCTGCACCAGGCCATCAGGCAGCGCGCGTACGATCTATTTTCGCGAAACGGCGGCACCCTTGGGGGCGGCGCGTTGACGGACTGGTTGAGCGCCGAGCGTGACCTCGTCTCGAAGCCCGCAGTGGAGGTGCGCCAAAAGGACGGCCAGTTCGAAGTGATTGCCGCGTTACCTGGCCTCGAGGCGAAGGACCTGGACGTCCAGATCACGCCGCAGGATCTCTTGATCAAGGCCGAGACCATGCACGAGCACACAAGCAACACGGGAACCGTGCATCGGTGCGAGTTCGACCGCGGCAAGATCTTTCGATCGATTCACTTCCCAGAGAAAGTGGATCCGAATAGTGTCAGGGCCGACTACCGAAACGGCATGTTGCACCTGACCGCCGCGATCGCGAAGGCCGCGATCGCGCAGAAGGTCGAGATTAAGGCGGCGTGACCCATTGGGCCGGAACGAGCGCGAGGCACGAGCCGGCTCGTCATAGGCCGCAGCCTCGCCTCAGTTCCGTCTTGCTTACGGATCTGTAAGAGATCAGGCACGAGGATCGAACACGAAGCGTGGTGCGCGGCGTCCTCGGCGAGGGTGGGGAGGTTCTATGGCGAAGCCGAAGCCGATTCTTCTGAAGGTCATTCCGGAACCCTCTTCAAACGCTCGGACGGTCTTCGCCTATCACGGAACTGGCACCGTGGCCATGTCAGGCGAAGATCCGCTCGCGCCTGACATTTGCTGTGGCTGGTGTGGGGCGCCTCTGGCGAGGAGCCTTCCGCGTCAACAACTTGGTAATCGTGTGCTTCAGTGTAATGGCTGCGGAGCCTTTAACGACCCACTTGAATTGGTCGTCACGTAGCAGTGCCTCAGCACGTCCGGCCGCCGTTGCTACGGGATGGGCTCGGGATGGTTTCGCCATCCCAGACACCCGGCGCCCTTCGAGGATGCCGCGTCGAAACGATATCTCCTGGCGGCGTTTGTCCGCGTGA
>JBGPHH010000291.1:0-4871 GCA_041484265.1 Vicinamibacteria bacterium | reverse complement strand
GCGAAGGGATCGGCGATCGTCTTCCACACGAACGCGGCCGTCGCCTTCCTGTCGTCGGCCACGCACGCCACCTCGGCGCCGGACTTGTCGAGGCCCTTGAACGGACGGTCGACGGGGGACGGCAAGCATGCGAGCACCGCGTCGAGCAACTGCGGGACACCGACGTTGAAGAGCGCAGACGTGCAGACCAGCGGAAACAGCTTGCCGGCGCCCGTAGCTCCGCGTAGTCCAGCCACGAGCTCTGCGTCGGTCAGCGTGCCGGCCTCGAAGAAGCGCTCCATCAGCTGCTCGTCGGCCTCAGCGACCATCTCGATAAGCGCCTCGCGCGCCGCGTCGACCGCGCCCGCCATGTCGGCGGGAACCGCGCCCTCGGTGAACTTGCCACTTTCGTCAGTCTGGAAGATGAAGGCCTTCTTTGAAACGAGATCGACGACGCCGCGGAAAGCCTTTTCCTCGCCGATGGGGAGCTGAATGGGAATGACTGTTCGGTTGCACGCTTCACGGAGCGAGGCGAGCGACCGTTCGAGACTGGCGCGCTCGCGATCCAGGCGGTTGACGACGACAAGCCGGGGGAGGCCGAGCTCTTCGGCTGCGGCCCACGCCTTCTCGGTCTGCACCATCACGCCCGACACGGCATCGACCACCACGAGCGCGGCGTCGGCCACCTGCAGCCCGGCCCGCACGTCGGCCAGGAAATTGCCGATACCCGGCGTGTCGATCAGGTTGATCTTGTGCCTGTTCCACTCGGCGTACGCGAGGCTGGCCGACAACGTGTGCTTCCGCGCGATCTCCTCTTCGTCAAAGTCGGTGGGCGTCGTCCCGTCATCGACCTTGCCGAATCGAGTCATCATGCCGGCGGCGGTAAGAATGGCCGAGGCCAGCTGCGTCTTGCCGGAGGCGGAGTGACCGACGAGCGCGACGTTTCTGATGGTGGCGGCGTCGTAGACCTTCATAACCGCGCATCATATTCGGCGCGGCACGAGACCCGCAAGCTGAACCCGCGGCCCCGTCAGCGGGAGGCCGTCGTGTTGGGCCGGTAATAGGCGCCTAGCGCAGCCACGCGTTCGATCAGGAGCTTCCGGTAAAGGATTCGATCAGCTGGGGCGAGCGTGCGCGGGACGCCCTCATCCCCGCGCTGGCTGAAGTCGAACGTCTGCTCGGTGGCGGTGTTCGCGTTGGCGGCGTAGAACCAGTCGCCATCACGTGGAAGGAGGCCGAAGATCCGGCTGTAGCTCGACTGAAGCAGAAAGAGGGCGGGCCGATCCACGGGGTCGCCGGCCGACGGCAGGAGCGACCGGCCGGCCAATGGGTTGTTCGACAGCGGGCCGTAGCCAAGGAGCGAGTACAGCGTCGGCGTCACATCGGTCAGAAACGCGACGGCAGCCGGATCCGAAGGACGTCCGGCAAGAAGGCGTTCCGGCACGTGGATGACCAGGGGCACGCGAATAGTCTCGAAGTTCATGTCAAAGGCGTGTCCCCACCGGCCGCCTTCACCGTACTGGTCTCCGTGGTCGGACGTGAGAATCACGACACTGTCGTCATAGAGTCGCTTCGCCTTCAGGTACTCGATGAAGCCGCCAAAACACCCGTCCATGCGCTTGAGGCTCGTCGCGGCCGGCTCAAAAAAGTCCGAAACGCCGGCCCCTGGACCTCGGCTCAGAGACGCCCATCGCGGCGCGAGTACGCGAATGTGGAGGTTCTGCGGTTGAGTGTAGAAAAAGACTGGCGCAGGGTCGTGCGCGTCGCGATCGAGAGAGGATTGAAGTTCCTTGAGCGTGGCACACAGATCGAATTTGAACGCGTCCTCCACGCGCTCCGGGTGCGCGATGTGCGAGTCGAGCGGGTGTACGCGCGACCGATTCTCCAAGAGCAAGGTCAGGATCTCATCCATGCTGATGTACGACCGATACCCGCCTGCGACGATCAGCCGTTCCAGGTTGTTCACGGCCGAAAACGGCTTCACGTACATAAAACGCTGGATGAGCCCGCCGGCCCAGATTGCCGGCTGGGAGAGGGCCGTGCCTGTATACGGCGTGAACGCGTGCGCCATCACGATGCTGTCGCGCGCGAACGCGCCGATGGCCGGCGTAAACGTGACCTTCGGGTTGTACGCCGACAGGTAGTCGGGGCGTAAGCTGTCGATGACGATCACGAAGATATGTGGTCGGTACGTCTGGGTGGAGCTCATCTCCTCGACAAGGTGCAGCGGCCTTGGACGAAGGGATTGATCGTCGGTGAGATCGCCCTGGTCGCGTAGTGTGTTGTAAAAATCAATGTCTGCGACAACCGGCCGGAGCAGATCGAGCAACACCATCACAGAGGTGTCGGCCATCGCGTATCGCTCGACGGCCAGGCTTGGCCCGACCCCACCAATCGCCGTAGGGGATTGGTCTTCACGCGCATGGGCGGTCGCCACTGCCAGCGTGCCGGTCACCGCCAGGGCCAGGCCGCACGCCAGCACCGTGCGGGCTTTGCGACTATCCGGAAGCGACAGGATGAGCATGAGCGAGGCGAGCCAGGTCGCGAAGACAAGCACCTTCTGCAACGCAAAGCCCCAGTCGGCGAGGAGGAGCGCGCGCGGCAGGATCGTGGCCGACAGACCGATCAAAGAGACACAGGCGGTCGCCGCCAGCGCGCGCCCCTGGCCGGTCCGTGGAATTGGAAGGAGCGTGAGCCGAAGGGCGTCAGCCTTCCCGCCAGCCACGAGCGGGCGCCGCACCAACAAGGCCTGCCAGGAAGCGACAACGGCGATACCCAGAGCCACGGCTACTGCGATGGCGCGCGATCTTCCGAGAGTCAACGTGACAAGCACCGTGCGATGGAGCGCCAGGCCTGCAAGGGCGGCCACGACTCCGCCGAGGCACAGGCTTTCGAGCGTGGAGCTCCAACCCCGTCGCGCCCCGATCGCTTGAATGGCGGCCAGGGCGCCGACCCCCAGAACGAACAACCCCACGTGTCCCAGGATGCTTGCGCCACCGGCGATGAGGATCTCCGACGGCAGGAGCCCACGTGCATCGCCCGTTCTGACAAACCCTGCGTTCAGTAAGTAGACGCCTGCAACCAGAACGCCGGCCAATGCGGCCGATCCGATGAGCGCACGCCCATCCGCCGAATCGCGCGCTGCCTCTTGGCCCGTGTGTCCGACGATCTCGACGGCTCCTGCCAGGGCCAGAAGGACGATAGGCGCAAAGCAAAGCGCCGAAGCAGTCTCGTAGCTCTGAAGGACCGGCACCAGCGAGGTCACCGTCATCAACGCGGCCGAGGTCAGGCCTCCAACAGCCAGGTAGCGCCGCCACGATCCCTGATGCCCTCCCACATTGGGCATCGTGCCGACTGTTCCCACGATGCCGGCCACCATCACCAGCGGATGGAGGCTGATGAAGAGCGGCATCCACCAGAAGTGAGGGAATTGCAGGAAGTGGTAATAGGAAAACGGAATCGAGGCGAGCAGGTAGTACGTGGCGACGAGCAGGAGCGCCAGAGCGGAGACGATCCGCACCAGCGCAAGCACTGCGAAGGCTATCAACCCTCTATTCGTACCTTAACGCTTCAATTGGATCAAGCCGGGAGGCCTTCACCGCCGGCCACATCCCGAAAAAGATGCCGACCGAGGCGGAGAAGCCGAGACCGATGGCGAACGACCACCAGGGGAGCGAGACCGGGAACCCGGAGACGAAGTGCACGCCCCATCCGATGGAGGCGCCGAGCAGAACGCCAATCACGCCGCCGACCGAGGTCAGAAACGCCGCTTCCATCAGAAACTGGAACAGGATCTCGGCGCGCCTCGCACCAAGGGCCTTCCGCACGCCGATTTCGCGGGTCCGCTCGGTGACCGAAATTGACATGATGGCCATCACGCCGATCCCACCGACCATGAGCGCGATCGACGAGATGACGATGAGTGCGAAGAACGTTCCCTGACTGATGCGGTCCCAGAGCTGCAGGAAGGCATCCTGCGTGACGACGTCGAAGTCGTTCGGTTCGTCGAGCTTGAGGCCGTGCCGGATGCGCATGACGCGCTCGATGTCGGCGATCGCCGTGGCCTGGCTGACGCCGTCGCGAGGGATGCCCGCGAGTTGGATCGGAACGAAGGTCCCATTGCGGGTAACCCTGACGGCGTTCAATCCGAAGATGCGCCCGTAGGCGGTGTAGGGGATGACGGTAAAGTCGTCCTGGCCTAGATTGAAGCCGCCGGCGGCCGGTCGCTTATCGAACACGCCGACAACCTCGAACCGCTCGTTGCCAACGCGCACCATCTTGCCCACCGGGTCGATGCCCCGCGGCGCGAACAGCAACTGATACGCGGTGTTGCCCAGGACGACGACATTCTTTCGATACTGCACCTCTGTGCCATTGAAGAACCGCCCGGCGAGCATCGGGATGCGCGTGCCCGTTTCGAAATTCTCGGTTGTGCCGAACACCAGCATCGCCTTGGTCTTCTGATTGCCGTAGAAGACGCGCTGCAGCTGAGTCCCCGGTCCGCCCCCGCCCAGTTGGATGTCCACCACCGCGATCGTCGTGGCCTGCTCTTCGAGCGCGCGCGCGTCGGAAACGGTGAGGATCGGCCGCTTGAGCAGCTGCGTGATCTCGGCGCCGTTGGCGAAGCTCGTGACGCCGAACCGTTGCACGAAGATCGTGTCCGGACCGATCGTGCGGATCATGTCGCGCAGCGACTGATCGAACCCGCGGATGAGTGCCGTCATCCCGACAATCGACGTGATGCCGATGACGACGCCGAGCACGGTCAGGGCTGACCGCATCTTGTTGCCGCGCACCGTGTCGTACGCCATGACGACGACCTCGGTCAGCAGGCTTGCGCGGAGCGCCATATCCTTTATCTACTCCCGCCGGAGGGCCTCGATCGGATCGAG
>JBGPHH010000290.1:0-4892 GCA_041484265.1 Vicinamibacteria bacterium | reverse complement strand
TCCAGGTGATCAATCCGCCGTCCGGCGCGCAGACGGCCACGGTGTCATGGGCGGGCGGCACGTTCAACGTGGATGTCGGCGTCATCACGGTCAGTGGGGCCGATCAGACAACCCCGGTGACGAACGGCACGTTTGCGGCGACCACTTCGACGCCGACGGCGACCACGTCCATCACGATCGCCAGCAATCTTGGCGACTTGACGGCGAGTATCGGCTATACAGCTGACGCATGGGTCACGCCGTTTACGAATCAGACGCTCAAGTGGGGAGTCGATTCGGCGGCAGTGGCCGGCGACATCGGACCCGGCACGGGCCCCACGACGCACACGTGGACGGATACGTACGCGTTCCAGACGCATGCGGTTTCCGGGGCGAACTTCAAGACGTCCACCACGCCGTGAGGTGGTGTGGAATCGCTGGTGAGCCTGACCGTCGCCAGTTGGAACCGCGTGGCGAGCTAGATGCGGTGCATCGCTAGCGAGGTGCGGCGAGGCTCATGGTCCAATACACGCCGTAGTTGTCGTGGCTGTTGACGGCGAACGCGATGCCCAGCTCGCGGTACTGGGCGCCCATGATGTTGGCGCAGTGCCCGGGGCTGGCCAGCCAATCGGCCATCACTTCTTCCGCCGTTCCGGCTCCCGCGGCCACGTTTTCTCCCACTGCGGCCCACTGATAGCCGACTCGGGTCACGCGTTGTTCGGGCGTGCTGCCATCATCGCCCTCATGCGCCATGAACGAGTGCGTCGCCATGTCCTGCGAATGCAGGAGGGCGGCGCGCCCCAGCTTCGCATTGAGCGTGAGCGGTTTGACCGTGGCGAAGCTCTGAGCACCGCAGCGCCGTTGCCGCGACCGCGCTTCGTTGACCAGGCTGAGCACGCGCTCACTCACGGCGTCCGCATCGCCCGGCACGCCACGCGCGGCCGCCAGGACCAGCCACAGGTGATTGCCATTCCAGCCGATGCCGACGTCGTGGAACCTGGGATCCGCGATCAACGAACACGATTCGCGCGCCAGGGCCTGTCTGATTTGCGCGTCGTCCGTATAGCCCTCCAGATGAATCGCGGCCACGCGCTTAGCGACATAGCCGACCGCCAGCAGCGCGTCCTGCGGCGTCGCTCCACGCGCGACACGCTGCGCCGCGCTATTGACGGCAGGGCTCACGTGGAGCGCCGCACCTGGCGTGCCCCTCCCGCAGATGGTGGTGCGCACGGTGTTGAGATCGCCGAGCACGTCGGGCACAGCCGCGGCAGGCGCGAACGCGCCGGTGGCTGATACCACGTACAACAGGAAAGCGAGTCGACGAGTCAAGAAACGGCTCGGCATGGTCGTCTTCAACTCTATCGAATCCTATCGGGCCGTGGCGCGCGATCCTATAGCGCGTCATTCTTGGCTGCGGGACGTGAGTTCCGGCCTAGCAAGCAGGGACCCGTAAACCCTTAGTGACTGCTCAGGAGTGCTTCGTCCTGGACGACGTGTTTACCTGGACGATGTCACGCAAATTGGGAAGAGGCGTCGGCTACTCGTACCGCAACGCGACCATGGGATCGATCCTGGCTGCGCGGCGCGCTGGCAGAATCGTCGCGAGCAGTGCCGCCACTGCCATCACGCCCGCGGCCCCTACGAACGCGACGGTGTCTTGAGCAGTGACACCAAATAGCAGACTCGCAATCACCCGGCTGGAGGCAAGCGCCGAGACGACGCCGATGACGACGCCGATGAGAACTAGCACGAAACCCTCCCGCAAAACCATGGACAACACGGCCGCCGGTCGTGCGCCAAGGGCCATGCGGATGCCAATTTCGGCGGTCCGTCGCGTGACCGAATAGGCCATCACGCCGTACAGGCCGACCGCGACCAGCAACAGCGAGAGCGTGCCGAGCAAACCCGACAGCAGCGCCAGCAGCCGGTCGCGTGTCAGCGATCCGTCTACGTGGCTCTGCAGCGTCTCGGTCTCGACCAGGACGCTCTTGTCGAACTGCGCCATCACTTGGCGAACCTCTCGGGCGAGCAGAGC
This sequence comes from Vicinamibacteria bacterium, assembly GCA_041484265.1. Lineage (GTDB taxonomy): Bacteria > Acidobacteriota > Vicinamibacteria > Vicinamibacterales > CAVVIG01 > 2-12-FULL-65-11. The sequence continues at coordinate 2,878 of JBGPHH010000290.1, read as the reverse complement.
GGCGTCAACCGCGCTGCGCACCTCGAGTGTCATGTTTTCGCGTTCGAGGAAGGCTGGCCCCTGGGCGTAGGGCACATAGAAAACCCGCCTCGGCTGGTCCTTCACGTCCATATAGGACGCATCGCGGACCACGCCGACGATCTCGCAGTCGAACTTGCTGCCGCCTTTTGGATCGATCTTCCTGCCCACAGGGTTCTCGTTGCCGAAGAAGGAGTGCGCGAGGCTCTCGTTGACGATCGCCACGTTGGGCGCACCCTGCCGGTCTCGCTCAGTGAACGCTCTGCCCAGGACCAGCTGTTGCCCGACCGTCTCAAAATAGCGAGGCGAGACGAAATTGCTGAACGCCACACGGTTCGCGCCGGCTCGTGGAACGATCCCTTCCACAGCGATGTCACCGCCATTGGCCACACCGAGGCTGACCGGCGGCACCCAGGACATGGCCGCCGACTGGACACTTGGCAGCTCGTTCACCTGATCCAGAACCTGACTGAAGAATTCCGCCGTACGCGGCCCACGATATCCGGCATCAACTGCTTCCGCACGCACCAACAGCACGTTCGTCGCGTTGAAGCCGGCATCCACCGCTAAAATCTGCCGCAGGCTGTTGATGAACAGGCCTGCCCCCACGGCCAGCAGCATGGACAGAGCGACCTGCACAATTACCAATCCCCTTCGGAGCCGCGTCCCACCAGTGCCGCTCGACGCGCGCCCTTGCTCTTTGAGTGACGCCGCAACGTCCATGCGGACCGCGCGTAACGCGGGCGCAAGGCCGAACAACAGTGCGGTGAGGACAGTCACTCCGATCGTGAACACCAGAACACGCCAATCCGGCCTCAGATCGAGCAACACCGGATCCTGGCTCGACGAAATGAACCGCACCAACAGCTGCGTCCCCCAGGACGCGAGGACCACTCCTCCCAAGGCGGCCACAGTCGCCAGGAGGGCGCTCTCCGTCAAAAGCTGCCGGATGACACGGCCGCGGCCAGCGCCAGCGGCGAGTCGGATCGCAAACTCCCTCTGGCGCGCAGCCCCGCGCGCCAGCAGCAAGTTGGCCACGTTGGCGCACGCGATCAGCAGCACGAGGCCGACCAGTCCCATCAACACGTACAGCGGGGAGACATACGTGCCGCGAAGCTGAGAGAAGCCATTGCCAGCGGCCTGCAGCTCGACTGTACGGGTGAGGAACATGGATCGGGTCCGACTGTCGGCCGACGTCGCGGCTGACACTACCTGAGGCCAGGCCACTTGGAACTGCGCATTGACCTGCTCCAAGGACTGCCCGGAGGGCCGTCGCGCCAGGAGGTGGACCCAGCGCGCAGACTGCCTCGTGAGGACGTCGGAGCCCAATTGCGGCCAGAGCCTGGGCGCGAGCGTCAGCGGCAACGTGATATCTGTTGGGGAGCCGACCACGACACCGGCAAAGTCGGGCGGTGTCACACCGACGATCGTCACGAACAGCCCGTTGAGCCGGATGTTCTTCCCCAGCACGCCGGGGTCGGCAGCCAATGCCCGCGTCCAGAAGCCGTGGCTCAGGACAGCGACTGGTGCCTGCGCGCGCTCATCGTCCGGCGATAGCGTCCGGCCGAGTATGGCGGGAACGCCCAAGACCGAATGGTAGTCGCCGCTCGCCAGTTCGACCTGCGTCCACTGCATCGTGCCGTTCACTTCGGCTGGCGTACGCCGCTCCTTGAACGCCACGGTGTTCGTGAAAATCCGCCGCCTTGCGAGTTCCTCGAACATCGGATAGCTGAAGTCGCCATTCGTCAGCCGGACGAGGCGATCGGGCTCGTGAACTCCCGGCAGCGGTCGAATGACAAGCGCATTGATTAAACTAAAGAGGGCCGTATTCGCGCCGATCCCGAGAGCCAGCGAGAGCAGCGTGGTTGACGCGAAACCGGGGCTCTTCATCAAGGACCGCCAGGCGTAGCCAAGGTCCTGCGCGACGGCGTCGAGCCATGTCCAACCCCACATCTCGCGGCTGACTTCCTTGGTGAGCGCGACGCTACCGAACTCGCGGCGGGCGGCGCGGCGGGCATCCGCCGGCGACTCACCACGATCGATGCGATCGCCCTCGGCCAGATCGAAATGGCTTCGAATCTCTTCGTCGAGCTCGTCGTCGTGCCGCTGCCGGCGCCACCGCAGTCTCACGGCTCGCCCACGCTCCTGACCGGGTTTAGGATCGCGCCAATCGCGTCAGAAAGTTGCGCCCAGCGCGACCGCTCCGACGCCAGCTGTCGTTTTCCAGTGGCGGTCAGTCGGTAGACCCGGGTCCGCTGATTGTTTTCAGAGGTCTGCCACGACGCGGTAATCCACCGTCGCCGTTCGAGACGATGCAGCGCCGGGTAGAGCGAACCGGTATCGACCTGCAGCCGGTCGTCGGACATGTTGCGGATGGCCTGGCTGATGCCGTAGCCGTGCTGCGGTCCCCACTGCAGGGTTTGCAAGATCAGAAGATCGAGCGTCCCCTGCAGTAGCTCGATCCGGTTCTGATATCTTGGTGTCTTCATCATAGGGTGCAGACACTCTACACCCCAAGCATGTAGCGTGTCTACATCGTTAGCCGGTCGGCGACCAAATGGTGAGTGATGAACGCGAGCTGGGGCCGCGAGTCGGTCGGCTAGGGGTGCCTCGCCTCAGCATCTAGGGATCGTAACCTCGGGCCTAGCAAGCCGGGGTCGCAACCGCGGCATCGACTCGCCCTCGGGTCAGCGCCAGCCGAGGTCTGGAGCGACGTACTTCAGGATGCTCCCGATCACATGGGCGTTGTAGTCCACACCCAACTGGTTCGGGATGGTGAGGAGCAATGTATCGGCCACCTTGATCGCCTCATCGCTCGCGAGTTCTTTGATCAACACGTCGGGTTCGGCCGCGTACGAGC
>JBGPHH010000289.1:0-4913 GCA_041484265.1 Vicinamibacteria bacterium | reverse complement strand
GGCGCTAGCACGCCGAAGATGCCCTGCATCATGTTCGACATGGCGCTGATGGGGCCCCAGTTGGTTTCGCCCAGCACGCGGAGACCGACGAGCATCAGCGGCAGCGACAGCAGGATCGCGACGACGGTCATCCAGACATCGAGGCCGAGGCTGACCTTCTGAATGATGACGAGCGCCACGCCCGTGATGGCCACGCCGGCGCCGACCCACGTCAGAGGAAAGTCGTCGGCACCCACGTTGGCGGTGGACAAGTTGCGGAACGTCTTGACGAGGATCGACCACTTCAGGACGAGCGCGGTGAGGCCGCTCGCGACGAGCATGCCGGTCGCCGGCCACATGATCCAGAACAGCACGTTGTTTCTCGTGAAGGTCGCCGCGAGGACGCCGTACCGCAGCAGCGCGTACGGCGCGACGACCCAGCCGAGCGTTGCACCGAGCAACATGCTGGCGTCGATCCGGAATCCCACGATCATGCCGGACCCGAGCGACAGCAGGCTCCAGTTGATCCCGACACCTGTCGTGATCATCACGGCCGTGCCCATCGCCATGACGGACGGGAACCATCGGAGGACGAGCGCATCCTCGGTCATCAGCATGACGGCAGCCGATGCGACCGCGCCGAGGCCGAGCGCGAGCGCCGCCTGTCGCGCTTCGGCACCCTGGCCGTCGAGAACGATGAGTGTTTCTCCGGCCGCCATGCCGTCGGGATAGGGGAGCTTCTCGTCCACGACGAAGTGCTGGCGCATGGGCACGGCCAGCAACACGCCGAGCAGGCCCGCCGCCGTCAGCCACATGAACGACTGGAGCGGCGTCAGGGTCACCTTGAACGAGACGGTCTGGCTGGCACCGAGCATGTCAAAGGCCGCCAGCAACACGCACATGAACGCCGTCTGTGCTGCGGCAGTGCCGGCCGTTTGAACGATGTTGTTTTCCCAGCGGTTGTAGTCCTTGAAGACGATGCCGAGGGAGAGGTACCCGAGGAAGGCCGCGACCACCGAAACGTTCGGACCGAAGCCCAGCTTGAGAACGATGTACGGGTACGACGCCCCCATGATGGCCGCGACCACCAGGCCGCAGAGGACGGCCCGAACGGAGAACTCGTGGAGCCCTGGCGGCTTCGGCTTCATGGCGACTGTTGAGGGTGGGGAAGACGGCCGTCTTTGGCCGCCTGGATGGACACGGTGCAACTTATATACACTGAAGTCTGCGGGCTCGGCTAAAGATTTTCCGAGTCTTTTACGCACCGATGCGCGTCTAAACAGGCATGAAGAGGAGGGTTCCCATGGCCAAGCGAACAGCCACATCCGGTATCGTCTGCCCCCGGTGCGGCGCGCCCAGCGCCAAAGTCATCGGCCGGTCAGATTCGTTGCCGGTCGTCTATCTGAAATGCGATGACTGCGGGCGGCCGTCGATATCCCCTTCGGAATAAGCAGGCGCTCTGGTTCCGACCGCCGACCGCCGACCGCCGACCGCCGACCGCCGACCGCCGACCGCCGACCGCCGACCGCTGACCGCCGACTGTTGACTACTTCTTCTCAATAGTCACTGACTGAATCGAAATTGGCTTCATTGGACGGTCGCCGGGCTTACTGGTGGCCGTCCGACCGATCTTCTCCACGATATCCATCCCCTCCGTGATTTCGCCAAACACGCTGTGCTTGTTATCGAGCCACGGCGTGGGCACCAGCGTGATGAAGAACTGACCGCCGTTGGTGTTGGGGCCACTATTGGCCATCGACAGGATCCCTGGCTTGCTGTGTCGCAGCTTGGGATGGAACTCGTCGGCGAACTTGTAGCCCGGTCCGCCCGTACCCTGCCCGAGCGGATCGCCGCCCTGGATCATGAACTCCGCGATGACGCGGTGAAAGATCGTGCCGTTGTAGTACGCCTGTTTGGCCTTCTTGCCGGTGCGCGGGTCGGTCCACTCCTTGCTGCCTTCGGCGAGTCCCACGAAATTGGCCACCGTCGTGGGCGTTTCGGCGTCAAACAGCCGGGCGGTGAAGTTCCCCTCGCTCGTCGTGAAATGCGCGTACAACATTGATATGCTCTCTCCTCCCTGAGCCTTGAAATCATATCGCTATCTGCACCTCGACGTCTTCACCGACCGCCTCTTTGGCGGCAATCAGCTTGCCGTCGTAATCGACGGGCGCGGCCTGTCGACCAACACGATGCAGGCCGTCGCGAGGGAGATGAACTTCTCCGAGACGACGTTCGTCCTGCCGCCCGAGTTGGCAGGCACCGATGTGCGCCTCCGCATCTTCAACCCGGCCTTGGAATTGCCCATCGCCGGGCATCCGACAGTGGGTAGCACGTTCGCCCTGGCGCACGCGGGCATCATCGCGTCCGGCCGCGATCAGTTCGTCTTTGGCCTGGGTGTTGGGCCAACGCCGGTGTCGCTGACGTGGCGCGGCAAAGATCTGACGTTCGTGTGGATGACGCAGCCCATTCCGACCTTCGGCGATCCAATCCGGGATCCCGGTCGAGTGGCGGCAGTGCTCGGATTGTCAGAAGCCGCCGTGGCAGGCTCGGGTCTTCCCGTTCAAGTAGGCTCCTGTGGCGCGCCATTCCTGTTCGTGCCCCTCACGACGCGCCGGGCCGTCGATAGCGCGGCCGTCGATGGGGCGACGCTCAGGGAATTGTTTCGCTCGGCGGCGATCGACGCGCACGGGGTGTTCATCTTCTCGACCGAGCGCGGCGACGACAAAGCGACGGTCTACAGCCGGATGTTCGCCCCAAACGCCGGCATTCCTGAGGATGCGGCGACGGGCGGCGCCAGTGGGCCGCTCGGATGCTATCTGCTGCGGCACCGGGCGGTTCCGGCAGAAAAGGCGGGCGCGATGCTCAGCCTGCAAGGCGTGAAGATGGGACGGCCCAGCCACGTCAATATCTCAGTCGGCGTGGAAAAAGGCGAGATCACTCGCGTTCGCGTCGGTGGGGAAGCAGTGCTTGCAGGCGAAGGCACACTCTATATCTAAAGCTCTACACTTACGTGTAGTGTCCGGCTTCAGCCGGACCTGAGGGGAGACGACAATGACGCTACGATCGATTGCGGCGATATCGATGACGCTTCTGACAGGGGTGACGGTCCTCGCACAGCAGCGCCAGGCAGCGGACCCGAAAGCGAAACTGAGGACTCCGGCGGCGCTGACAGAGAAGGCGCCGGACACCTACAAAGCGAAATTCGACACGAGCGCCGGCATCTTCACCATCGAAGTCCATCGCGACTGGGCGCCGCTTGGGGCGGATCGGTTCTACAACCTGGTCAAGAACGGGTTCTATGACGACGTCCGGTTCTTCCGCGTCCTCGAGGGATTCATGGCCCAGTTCGGGATGAACGGCGATCCGTCCATCCAGGCACTGTGGGGCCGCGCCACTTTCAATGACGATCCGGTCAAGCAGAGCAACAAGCGAGGCTACGTGACGTTCGCCAAGACAGGTCTGCCGAACTCGCGGAATACGCAGGTGTTCATCAACCTCGTCGACAATTCTGGTTCACCGACCCAACCTTATCTCGACGCCGGGGGCTTTGCGCCCTTTGGCCAGGTCATCGAAGGGATGGACGTCGTGGACAAGCTGTACACCGGCTACGGTCGCAACAATGTGCCGGACCAGGGCAAGATCACGGCCGAGGGAAACGCGTACCTCAAGGCGACTTACCCCAAGCTCGACTACGTGAAAACGGCCACGATCGTCAAGTGACCGATCCGTTTGCGGTGCTCGGACCACATGCCGAAGGGCTCGGCACAATAGTCCGGGCGTTTCATCCCGCGGCGCGGTCGATCGATCTGCGGCTGATGGCGACCGGCGAGCTCCGGTCGATGACCAAGCGGGACGCGGAGGGTCTGTACGAGGTGCGGCTCGAGGCCGCGGGTTCGGGGCCTGCGTCGGCGCTCGATTACCGGCTGCGCATCACGTTCCCCGACGACCACGCGATCGAGCTGGACGATCCCTATCGGTACGGTCGGGTCCTGACCGACTTCGATCTGCACTTGATCGGCGAGGGCACCCATTACCGTGCCCACGAGAAGCTCGGCGCCCATCGTGTGAAGGTCGGATCAACAACAGGCGTGCACTTCGCCGTGTGGGCGCCCAACGCCGATCGCGTCAGCCTCATCGCCGACGTCAATGGCTGGGATGGCCGCGTGCATCCGATGCGGCTCCTCGCGCCGGCCGGCATCTGGGAGATCTTCATCCCGGATCTGGCCGACGGAGAAAAGTACAAGTTCGAAATTCTGACCAGAACAGGCGCGCTCCTCGAAAAAGCCGATCCGTTCGGTTTCGCGTTCGAGGTGCCGCCGCAGTCGGCTTCGGTCGTTCGCGACATCTCGGGGTACGACTGGAACGATCGCGCCTGGATGACGGCGCGACCCGCCCACGGGGCCTGGCTCGAACAGCCGATGGCCACCTACGAAGTGCATCTCGGGTCGTGGGCGCGCGTGCCGGAAGAGGGCAACCGCTTCCTCACGTATCGCGAGCTGGCCGGCCGGCTCGTCCCTTACGTCAAGGAGATGGGCTTCACGCACATCGAGCTGATGCCGGTTATGGAGCACCCCTTCTCGGGATCCTGGGGATACCAGGTGCTCGGGTTTTTCGCGCCGACCAGCCGGTTCGGGCCGCCGGAAGACTTCAAGTTCTTCGTGGACGCCTGTCACCAGGCCGGAATTGGCGTGATTCTCGACTGGGTGCCCGGTCATTTCCCGAAGGACGCCCACGGGCTCGCCGAATTCGACGGCACGGCGCTCTTCGAGCACGCCGATCGACGTCAGGGCGAGCACCAGGACTGGGGCACCCTCATCTTCAATTACAGCCGCCACGAGGTGAGGAACTTTCTGCTCTCGAACGCGCTGTTCTGGCTCGAGGAGTACCACGTGGATGGGCTGCGCGTGGACGCGGTGGCTTCGATGCTGTACCTC
>JBGPHH010000288.1:0-4937 GCA_041484265.1 Vicinamibacteria bacterium | reverse complement strand
GAAGGCTTCGCGGTGCGTCTGGCGCGCGGCGACGTGCCGCCGCCGCTCAAAGACGTGTCGTTGTACACGCTCGACATCGGTTTGCTGCAGGCGGGCGCGAGCATGAAAGGCGAGTTCGAAAACCGCCTGCGGCAGGTGATCGATGAAGTCCAGGCCTCGCCCAAGCCGATCATCCTGTTTGTCGACGAGGCCCATACCTTGATCGGTGCAGGGGGCGCCCAGGGCACGGGTGATGCGGCGAACCTGCTGAAGCCGGCGCTGGCGCGCGGCACGCTGCGTACGATCGCCGCGACCACGTGGGCGGAGTACAAGAAGTACATTGAAAAAGACCCGGCGCTCACGCGGCGCTTCCAGGTCGTCCAGGTGCTCGAGCCGAGCGAGGACAAGGCCATCCTCATGGTCCGTGGCGTCGCCTCTGTGCTCGAGAAGCACCATCGCGTTCAGGTCCTCGACGAAGGGCTCGAGGCGGCGGTTCGCCTGTCGCATCGATATATCCCGGCGCGTCAGCTGCCGGACAAGGCGGTCAGCCTCCTCGATACGGCGTGCGCACGGGTGGCCATCAGTCAGCACGCGGTTCCGGCCCAGCTCGAGGACTGTCGCCGGACGATCGAGGGACTGCAGACCGAGCTCGAGATCATCGGCCGTGAAGAAGCGGTGGGAATCGATGCGTCAGCGCGCAGAAAGGCTGCGGATGAAAAGCTCGCGATCAGCCAACAGCGCCGGTCAGAGCTGGAGGACCGCTGGCAGGCCGAGCGAGCACTGGTCGATCGCATTCTGGCCATCCGCGCGACGCTGAGAAAGGGCAGCGAACGTGTCGAGGGCACCGGCACTCCCCTCGAGCAGGCCGCGCAAGCGCAGAAGACGACCGCGGATCCGCCTCCCGCCGAAACGGTTGGGCCCGAGAAGCGGGCCGCCCTCCTCGCTGAGCTCGCGGATCTCCAGACGAAGCTGGCGACGCTGCAGGGCGAATCGCCGCTGATGCTGCCGAGCGTCGACGAACAGGCCGTCGCCTCCGTCGTGCAGGACTGGACCGGCGTGCCCGTCGGACGCATGGTCAAGAACGAGCTCGAGGCGGTGCTGAATCTTGCGGGGACCCTCAATCAGCGGGTGATCGGGCAGCGTCACGCCCTCGAGATGATCGCGCAGCGCATCCAAACGTCGCGCGCGAAACTGGATAATCCAAACAAGCCGATCGGCGTCTTCATGCTCTGCGGGCCATCCGGCGTTGGCAAGACCGAGACGGCCCTGACCCTGGCCGAAGCGCTGTACGGCGGCGAGCAGAACGTGATCACCATCAACATGAGCGAATTTCAGGAGGCCCACACCGTCTCGACGCTCAAGGGCTCGCCGCCGGGTTACGTGGGATACGGGGAGGGCGGCATCCTGACCGAGGCGGTGCGACGCCGTCCATACAGCGTCGTGCTCCTGGACGAAATCGAGAAAGCGCACTCGGATGTGCACGAGATCTTCTTCCAGGTGTTCGACAAGGGCTGGATGGAGGACGCCGAGGGGCGGTACATCGATTTCAAGAACACGATCATCCTGCTCACGTCCAACGTCGGCTCGGATCTGATCATGAGCATGTGCAAGGACCCGGCGCTGATGCCGGAACCCGAGGGCATTGCCAAGGCGATGCGAGAGCCGCTCTTGAAGAAGTTCCCGGCCGCGCTGCTTGGGCGCCTGGTCGTCATTCCGTACTACCCGTTGAGCGATTCGATGCTCGCCAACATCGTGCGGCTGCAGCTGGGGCGTATTGCCAGGCGCGTGACCGAGCACCACAAGATTCCGTTCACCTACGACGACGACGCCGTCGCTCTTATTGTCAGCCGGTGCTCGGAGGTCGAGAGCGGCGGGCGCATGATCGATACCATCCTCACCAATACCGTGCTGCCGGCTGTCAGCCGCGAGTTTCTGACGCGTACGATGAGCGGCACGGCGTTAAACGGCGTGCGCCTGGCTGTTGCGAACGGCGATTTCGACTATCGGTTCGACTAGACGTCGGAACCGGCTCGGAGAGACACACGCTATGGAGCAATCGCCGGCCGCGCCGCGTGAACTCACGATTGACGAGGGCGTGGCGATCGCCATGCGATGCCTGAAGAACGGCCAACTGGCGGATGCGGAGGTGTTGTTCCGAAAGCTCCTGGAACTGCGGCCCGATCAGCCTGACGTGCTGCACTACGCCGGCGTGCTGGCGCATCAGCAGGGCCGCAGTGAGGAAGCCATTGCGTTGATGACGAGGAGTCTCGACCTCGCACCCGATCAGCCCGGCTGGCACAGCAATCTTGGCATCATCCTCCAGGACAAGGGGAAGTTGCCGGAGGCCGTCGCGGCCTACCGGCGGGCGCTCGCGCTTCAACCCCGACACGCCAACGCGCACAATAACATTGGCGTGCTGCTCAAAGCGCAGGGCATGACCGCGGAGGCCGAAGAAGCCTATCGCACGGCGATCCGCCTGGATCCCAACCAGCCGGACCCGTATCACAACCTGGCCATCCTGCTGAGCGCTACGGGCCGGACACCCGAGGCCGTGACGTGTTACTGCAAGGCGCTGACGCTCAAACCGGAATATCCCGAAGCGCGCCGGTTGTTGGCGCTTTCGTACTGCGTGATTGGCCAGCCCGAGAAAGCCGTCCTCATGTGCGAGGAGTGGTTGAAGCTGGAACCCAACGATCCGCTTGCGCGGCATACACTGGCGGCCGTGTCGGGCCGCGATGTTCCGGCGCGCGCATCTGACGCCTACGTAGAGAAGGTGTTCGATGGTTTTGCGGCAAGCTTCGAAGTCAAGCTCGCCAAGCTGCACTATCGAGCCCCGGCACTCGTCGCCGCGGCGCTGGCTGATTCTGGCATCACCGCGGCCAAGGATCTGGATGTCCTCGACGCAGGTTGCGGGACCGGGCTGTGCGGTCCGCTGATCGCGTCTTACGCACGACGCTTGACCGGGGTGGACCTGTCCGAAGGCATGCTGAAGCATGCTCGAGAAAAGAATGTGTATGACGAATTGGTCAAGGGTGAATTGACGGCCTACCTCAACGATCACCACGAGGCGTTCGATGTCATCGTCACTTCGGACACGCTGGTATATTTCGGTGCGCTCGAGGATGTGGCCGGCGCCGCTGCGAGCGCTTTGCGGCCGGGGGGATTGTTCATCTTCACCGTCGAGGAAGCGACCGAGGACGATGCAGGATCGCGTTACTGCATCAAGCCGCATGGGCGCTACCACCACCGCGTAGACTATGTCGAGCGCGTCCTCGTGGATGCGGGCCTGGAGCCCGCCGTCGGACGTGCGGAGCTGCGTATGGAGTCGGGAGCGCCTGTCTCGGGCCTGGTCGTCAGAGCCTGGAAGCGTGTGATCGCCGAAGGAGAACACGATGCCTAGGGTGATGGAGATCACCACGCCGCTCGGTGCCGACGTGCTGCTGTTTCACGGCATGCACGCGCGCGAGGAGCTCGGCCGGCTGGGGGAGTATCAGCTCGATCTCCTCAGTACCAAGGGTGACATCAACCTGGATGACATCCTGGGCAAGAACGTCACCGTCAAGCTGGAGCTGCCCGACGACAAGACGCGGTACTTCAACGGCTACGTCACGCGGTTCTCCCAGGGCGGAATGTACGGGCGCTATCACCGGTACTTTGCCGTCGTGCGGCCCTGGCTCTGGTTTCTGACTCGCAGGGCGAACTGCCGCATCTTTCAGGACCTGACCGTCCCCGACATCGTGAAGAGAGTGTTCGGCGACCATGGCACCGCGGATTTTGAGTTCAAACTCTCCGACGACCATCGCAAGTGGATCTATTGTGTGCAGTACCGGGAGACGGACTTCAACTTCGTCAGCCGCCTGCTGGAAGAGGAAGGCATCTACTACTTCATCGAACACACTGACGGGCACGACAAGCTCGTCCTCACCGACTCCAACGGCAAGCACAAGTCGTGTCCTGGCGCAAAGGAGATTCATTTCATCTCCCCAGAGAAGCTCGCGAAACCCGACATCGAGCACATCAGCAGCTGGGACTTCTCGCGCGAAGTCCAGCCCGGCGTCTACGCGCACGACGACTACGACTTCGAGCGGCCGAAAGTCGACCTCCTGACGAAGAAGCCCTCGCCCCGCAAGTACCAGCCGAGCACCTACGAAGTCTTCGACTATCCCGGGCACTACCTGACCTCCAAAGACGGCCAGCACTACGCGGCCGTGCGAATCGACGAGTACGGCACACAGTTCGAGGCCGCGCGCGGATCGGCGAATGTGAGGGGCCTCAGCGTGGGGTACCTCTTCTCGCTTCTCGACTACGCGAGGAAGGATCAGAATCGCGAGCACCTGGTGGTGGCAGCGACCTACGATCTCGAGTTCAGCGACTACGAAACGATCCCCGATCGCGGCGGGGCCAGTTACCGGTGCAGCTTCGTCGCCATGCCGAGCGCGCAGCAGTTCCGACCGAGGCGCAGCACGCCGAAGCCGTTCGTGCAGGGGCCCCAGACGGCGGTGGTGGTCGGCCCGTCCGGCGAGGAGATCTTCACGGACAAGTACGGCCGTGTGAAGGTGCAGTTCCACTGGGATCGGGAAGGCAAGAAGGACCAGAACAGCTCGTGCTTCATCCGGGTCTCTCATCCCTGGGCCGGCAAGCAGTGGGGTGCCATCGCGACGCCGCGGATCGGGCAGGAAGTGATCGTCGATTTCCTGGAAGGCGACCCCGATCAGCCGATCATCACCGGGCGCGTGTACAACGCCGAGCAGATGCCGCCGTATGAACTGCCGGCCAACAAGACCCAGACGGGTATCAAGACGCGCAGCAGCCTCAACGGGCAGCCGGACAATTTCAACGAGATTCGTTTCGAGGACAAGAAGGGCTCCGAGCAGCTCTTCATTCACGCGGAGAAGAACCAGGACATCGAGGTTGAGCACGACGAGGCGCATTGGGTCGGCCACGACCGGACGAAGACG
>JBGPHH010000287.1:0-4952 GCA_041484265.1 Vicinamibacteria bacterium | reverse complement strand
GGATCGCCAATCGGATGCGGTGCGTCGGTCGGCCGAACACGTTTATACACGCGAATCGGCCCGAAGCTTCCCGCCTGGAAGACCCTGACTAACTTCAACCGAATCATCTCGAGCAGCGCCAGAAACGTCACGATCAGTGCGCCGCGATCGTGGGCATCCGCGAAGAGTTCCTCAAACCCGCAGGCCTCAGTTTCCGAGAGGCGCGCCAGTAGCTGCTCGATGCGGGTCTCGATCGACATCTGCTCGGGCGGCAGGAACGCCTTCGGCCGCCGCCGCGCCCGCTCGACGACCGCCTGGAACGCGTTCAGGAGACTGAACAGATCGACCTCGACCTCCGGTTCGTACCCTTCGCCGGCCATCGCGGCCACCCGCTCGTCCGGGCGCTGCCATTGTGCCGAGCGGACCTGCTCGCGCTCGTGCAGCAGCTCGGCAGCCGCCTTGAACTTCTGGTGCTCGATGAGCCGCCGGACCAGAGCGTCTCGCGGGTCCTCTTCCTCGCCCTCTACACCGGCGGCTGTCTCAGGCCTCGGCAGCAGCATTTTCGACTTGATGTGAATCAATGTGGCTGCCATCACGAGAAACTCGCCGGCCACGTCCAGGTTCAGCTCCTGCATCAGTTCGATCGTCAGCAAGTACTGCTGCGTAATGAGGGCGATCGGGATGTCGTGGATGCTGACCTCGCTCTTCCTGATCAGATACAGGAGCAGATCGAGCGGTCCCTCGAAGTTCGCGAGCTTGACCGGGAAGGCGTCGACGCTCGATTCGAAGTCTTGTGGGTTCATCGGTATACGATCTTCACCGCGTCGCGCACACGCGCCATCGTATCGACCGCGACGGCACGGGCGCGCCTCGAGCCTTCAAAGAGGATCTCCCGCGCGTGCTCAGGCGTGGCGAGCACGGCCGCCCTCCGTTCGCGGATCGGATCCAGATACGCGTTGAGCGCATCGGCCAGCTTCGTCTTCACCTCGACGTCGCCGACCTTTCCCGCGCGATAGCGGGTCTTGAGATCGTCGACTTCAGCCGTATTCCGGTTGAACGCATCGTGATACGTGAAGACGGGATTTCCTTCTACCGTGCCGGGAATGTCCGCTCGAACCCGCTTCGGATCTGTGTACATGCGCATCACTTTCTTCTTCACGTCGTCGGCCGTATCCGAGAGGTCAATCGTATTCCCCAGACTCTTGCTCATCTTCTTGTCGCCATCAAGCCCAGGCAGGCGGCTGATCGATGTGAGGAGGGGCTGCGGCTCGACCAACGCGTCGCCGCGCACCGTCGTAGAGCGGAAGCAGTTGTTGAAACGCCGCACGACCTCCCGCGCCAGTTCGAGGTGCGCCACCTGATCGTCGCCGACCGGCACAAACTGCGCGTCGTACATCGTCACGTCGGCCGTCTGGAGCAGTGGATAGCCCAGGAATCCGATCGACGACAGGTCCTTGTCCTTGAGAGTCTCCTGCTGCTCCTTGTAGGTCGGCACCCGCTCGAGCCACGGGATCGGCACCACCATCGACAGGAGCACATACAGCTCGGCGTGCTCCGGGACCAGCGACTGCACAAAGAACGTGCTCTTGTCCGGATCGAGGCCCGCGCCGATCCAGTCTGCCACGTTGTCGTACGCGAACGACGTCAGTTGGCGCGTATCCGCAAAGTCGCTGGTCAGCGCGTGCCAGTCGGCGACAAAGTAGAAGCACTCGTACTGCTCCTGCAGACGCACCCAGTTATTGAGCGCCCCGACCAAATGCCCGAGATGCAACCGACCGGTCGGTCGCATTCCGGACACGACACGTGCCTTACGGCCTAACTCCTGGTCAGCCAAGACAGCAGCAAACGGTACGGTGGCGCCACGACGTAGTAGTAGGCATCCGTCAGGATGAGCGCGTACAGGAGCAGGAACCCGTACGGACGGATGCGATTGAACATCACCGCGAATCGGAGCGGCAGCAATCCACTCAACACGTTCCCGCCGTCGAGCGGCGGAATCGGCACCATGTTGAACACCGCCAGCAGCACGTTGAGTTGGATCGCCACGCTCAGGAATGAGGCGATGGGCGCCGACACGTTCGGCTCGCCGAGCCTGACCGGCGAGACCGGAAACAACGCAAGCAACAGCGCCGAAACGATCGCCAGCAACAAATTGCTCGCCGGACCGGCGGCCGCCACCAGCACGTAATCACGCCGGTGGTGCCTGAGATTCCTGACGCTCACCGGGACCGGCTTGGCCCAACCGAGAAGAGGAACGCCTCCAATCAAGGCGAGCAACGGGAAGATCACGGTGCCCATCAGGTCGGCATGCACAATCGGATTCAGAGAGACGCGCCCGAGCTGCCTCGCCGTCGGATCGCCCAGCCGGTCGGCCGACCACGCATGCGCCGACTCGTGAATCGTGAGAGAAAACAGCAAGACAATGAATTCGATGAGGACCTGCGCGAAGTTGATGTCGGGCAAGGACTAAAGGTTAAGGCTCTAGTTCGAAAAACGCAAGGACGCAGTCGGCCGTTTTCGCGCCGACCAGGCCGGTCAGGTCTTCACGCGTCGCCCGCCGCACCCCAGCGACACTGCCGAACGTGGACAGCAAGAGGCGCCGACGGCGCGGACCGATCTGGGGAATGCGATCGAGATCCGACCGGAGGTCGCGCATCGTGCGCGCCCGTCGATGAAACGTCACGGCAAAGCGATGAGCCTCGTCGCGCACCCGCTCAATCAGCAGCAGGGCTGGATCGTCCGGTGAGAGGCGAATCGGTTCGTCGCGATCGCGGGTGAAGAGCAGCTCTTCCTTCTTTGCGATGCCGACCGCGACGAGATTCGCCAGACCCAGATCCTCCAAGGCGGCGTATGCCGCCGAAAGCTGCCCCTTGCCGCCATCGATCACGACGAGATCAGGAAACGGTCCGCCCTCTTCGATCGCCTTGCGATAGCGGCGCAGCACGACTTCGTGCATGGACGCAAAGTCGTCGTGGATAGAGGCTGGAGGCTGGGGACTGGAGGCTAGGCCCTTCTGCTTCGTTCCACCCAAGCCCCTAGCCTCTAGCCTCAAGCCTCTGATCCGATACTTGCGATACTCCCCCCGCCGCATCCGCCCGTCTTCGCAGACGACCATCGACGCCACCGTTTCGCTGCCTTGAATCGTCGAGATGTCGAAGCACTCGATTCGACGCGGCACGGCCGCCAGCGCGAGCACCTGCCTCAACCGGTCGAGCGCCTCGTACTGCGCTGCCGTCGTCTGATTGAACCTCGTCTGGTATGCGAGCGCGGCATTGCGATTGGCCAGATCGACGAGACCGCGCTTCTCGCCGCGCTTGGGGGTGGTGATCCTCACGCGCCGGCCTGCACGGCCTGAGAGCCAGCTCTCAAGCGCCTCTCGCTCGTCCGGTTCGGCGGGCACGTGAATCTCTGCCGGTGCCCCACGCGGCTCGTAGAACTGTTGAATGGCCGCTCCGAGTACGTCGCCCTCGCGAGAACCCACGATTGCGTCCGTGGTGCCGAGTTCCAGCCGCTCGATCACACGGCCGCTCCGAACCTGGAATACCTGAACCACTGCCCCCGCCGACCCGATCTTGACGCCGAACACGTCGCGATGACCGAGCTCTGGTGTGGCCATCTTTTGCTGGCGGTCGTGAAGGGTCTGCACAGTCCGCATGGCGTCGCGCAAATGCGCCGCTTCTTCGAAGCGCTCGGCGCCAGCCGCCTCGAACATGCGGCCCTTCAGCTGCGTCAGCAATTCGTCGTTGTTGCCAACCAGGAAGAGCTCGGTCAGCTTC
Organism: Vicinamibacteria bacterium; assembly: GCA_041484265.1. Classification (GTDB taxonomy): domain Bacteria; phylum Acidobacteriota; class Vicinamibacteria; order Vicinamibacterales; family CAVVIG01; genus 2-12-FULL-65-11. The sequence continues at coordinate 1,197 of JBGPHH010000287.1, read as the reverse complement.
GCCGCACGCGTGTACTCCTCGGCCGAGCAGATCGTGTCCACGCAGGGGGCAATACATCGCTTGATGTCGTACTCGAGGCAGGGCCGGGCGCGCCTGCCCGTGATGATCTCGTTGCACGACCGGACGCCAAACAGACGATGGGTCAGCCCCATTGTCCTGCGCGCAAGCTGGGCCGGCAGAAATGGTCCGGCGTAGACGCTGCCGTCCCGCTCCACACGACGCGCCACCAGCACACGCGGGAACGCCTCATTGGTCGTCAGCTGCAGGTAGGGATAGCTCTTATCGTCGCGCAGCAGGATGTTGTATTTCGGGGATCGCTGCTTGATCAGGTTGTTCTCGAGGGCGAGTGCTTCCACCACCGAGTCGGTCACGATGATCTCGAGACGGACCACTTCGTCCAGCAGGGCGTCCGTTCTGGGATTCGAGCCAGCCGCACCCAGATAGCTCCGCACGCGCTCGCGCAACACGCGCGCCTTGCCCACGTAAATCGTCGCGCCCTCCGCGTTGAAGTACAGATACACCCCGGGCTGCGCCGGCAGCCGGGCAATCTGCTCCTTGAGTTCGTGGATGGGCATACGCTACTATGACGCGTTTTTGGCCGGTGCCTGAACCCACCAGCGCGCGTCAGCCCCGTGATTCATCCGTGATTGATTCATGACCAACCGCCGCAACCAGCAGATGACCTTCACCGGCGCCATCGGCGTCATCTGCATGTACCCGCTTCGTGCGATCATCAACGCCTGCGTCGCGTTGAGGATTCATCCTAATACGCTCACGCTCATTGGCGTCATCATCAACGTGGCGGCGGCCTGGGCGCTCGGCTTCGAGCGCTTCATGCTGGCGGGCTTCATCATGATCGTCGCCAACATCTTTGATTTTATCGACGGCAAGGTGGCATTCGAGCTCAACCTGCAGTCGAAGTTCGGTGCGTTCTGGGACTCGACCCTCGATCGGTTCTCGGATCTGGCGCTGCTCACCGGCCTGATCTTCTTGTATTCCAAGCTCGGCCGCAGCGACTACGTGCTGATTTCGGCCTTGACGCTCATCTTCTCGATCATGACGAGCTACGCGCGCGCGCGCGCCGAGTCGCTCGTCGAGAAGTGCAAGGTCGGCTTCATGGAGCGGCCCGAGCGCATTGTCCTTTTCATGATCGGGGCATTCACCAACCGGATGGCCGGTGTGCTGTGGGTGATCCTG
>JBGPHH010000286.1:0-4974 GCA_041484265.1 Vicinamibacteria bacterium | reverse complement strand
GCCGGCAAGATCCAGGTCGGCCTCTTCAACATCCTGCAGGAGGGCGACATCCAGATCAAAGGCTATCCGGTCCGGCTGCCGCTCGACGTGATGCTGGTGTTCACCGCGAACCCCGAGGACTACACCGCGCGCGGCAAGATCATCACGCCGCTCAAGGATCGCATCGGCTCCGAGATTCGGACGCACTATCCAGCCACCCGCCAGCACGGGATCGAGATTACCAAGCAGGAGGCGTGGACGGACCGATCGACCAGCACGGCGGCGCCTGGTGGTGGACACACGTCGATCGTCGAGATCCCGACGTACGTGCGTGAGGTCGTCGAGGAGTTGGCGTTCCAGGCGCGTGCCGATCGCAAGATTGACAAGCGCTCCGGCGTCAGCCAGCGTCTGCCGATTTCGACGATCGAGCTCGTGGTGTCGAATGCTGAACGGCGCGCGCTGGACAACGGCGAATCGCCGGTCGTGCCGCGCGTCACCGACCTGTATGCCGCGCTGCCGTCCATCACCGGCAAGTTCGAGCTGGAGTATGAAGGCGAACTGCGCGGAGCCGAGGCGGTCGCCCGCGATCTCATCCGCTCGGCGGTCGGCAACGTGTTCACGGGGATGTTCGAAGGCGCCGATACCCGCACGGTGGTCGAGTGGTTCGACTTGGGCGGCACGCTGCCGCTGGCCGACCACACGTCGGCTGCCGACGTCATCGCGCAGACGCGCGGCGTCCAGGGCCTTCGCGAGCTCGCCGAGCATGCGGGGCTCGCGGCCGGCGCGCCCGCGCCCCTCGTCGCGTCGGCGATCGACTTCGTGCTCGAGGGACTCTACGCGCAAAAGAAGATCAGCCGCAGCGACGACCGCGGCTATTCGGCCGCCGAATCGGCGCCGCGCCGTCCCTCCCGCCGCGAGGATCAGACGATGGACGAGGAAATTCGCATTCCGAGCGGGAAGAAGAAGTATTACAACTAGGCTCAGGGCTTAAGGCTCAGGGCTCAGGCCGGCTCACGCCATGAGCCAGAAGGCCTTGAGCCAGACACCAGTGAAGTACAGGTACACCAAATACACCGGCGACGAGCTCGACGGGCTCGATCTCGAGGATCTCGTCGCCAAGCTCTCGGACCTGCTGCTGGCAAGCGGCTTCAACAACCCCTACGCGTCGGACGCGGAAGATCGGACGATGCAGGCGCTGCACGACGCGATTCTCGAGGCGCTGCTGAACGGCGGCATGTTGTCCGACGAGATGCTCGAGCAGCTGTTGGGCGACCCGGCGGACGCGGACCAGGCCGACGCGCGGTCCACACTCGAAGAGCTGATCCAGAAGATCATCGAACGCATGGGGCAGGAAGGCTACATCACCACGCCGCCCGACCTCGAGCCCGAGCGTGCCCACCGCCAAGGTCGAACAGGACGCGGTCCGGATCAGCCGCCGGTCAAATTCGAAGTCACCGACAAGGCGCTGGACTTTCTGGGGTACCGCGCCCTCCGGGATCTGCTCGGGTCGCTCGGCAAGAGCAGCTTTGGCCGGCACGACACGCGCGAACAGGCGACGGGCGTAGAAACCACCGGCGCGCCCAAGCCGTACGAGTTCGGCGACACGCTGAACCTGGATGCCGTGGGCACGCTGCTGAACGCGGTGCAGCGCCAAGCGAAAAGGGACCGGGAGTCGTTTCCGCACGCGTATCGGCAGGAAACGACTCCCGGTCCCTTTTCGCTCGACGTCACCCACGAAGATTTGATGGTCGTACAGGGCGAATACCACAGCTCCTGCGCGACGGTCCTCATGCTCGACTGCAGCCACAGCATGATTCTCTATGGCGAGGATCGCTTCACGCCGGCCAAGCGCGTCGCCCTCGCGCTCGCACAGCTCATCAAGGTCCAGTACCCGGGCGACGCGTTGAAGGTCGTGCTGTTCCACGACTCCGCCGAGGAGATCCCGCTGGCGGAACTGGGACGTGTCCGCGTCGGCCCTTACTACACGAACACGCGCGCAGGGCTGCAGCTCGCGCGCCGCATCCTCGAGCGGCAGGGGAAGGACATGCGGCAGATCGTCATGATCACCGACGGCAAGCCGTCGGCGCTCACACAGCCGGACGGCCGCGTCTATAAGAACGCCTTCGGCCTCGATCCCTTCATCGTCTCCGAGACCTGCGCAGAGGTTGCGGCGTGCCGGAAGGCCGGGATCATGATCAACACCTTCATGCTGGCGCGGGATCCGGATCTCGTGAGCTTCGTGCGGCGCGTCGCAGAGATTTGTAAGGGCAAGGCGTACTTCACCACGCCCTACACGCTCGGTCAGTACGTGCTCATGGATTACATGGATAAGAAGACGAAGACGATTCATTAGTGGCACCATCGCACTATCGCACCTGTCGCACTATCGCACCATGTCAGATCTCTTGCCCCTCTTCCCGTTACCGAACGTCGTCCTCTTTCCGAATGTGTTTCTGCCTCTGCACATTTTCGAGCCGCGGTACCGCGAGATGGTCGCCGATGCTATCGCCGGCGATCGCATGATCGGCATGGTGCTGCTTCGTCCGGGTTGGGAAGGTAAGTACGAAAAGATGCCGCCCGTGTTTGCCATCGGGTGCAGCGGACTCATCACGCACGTCGAAGCACTCGCTGACGGACGCTACAACATCGTGCTGCGCGGTCTCGAGCGCGTGCGCATTCTCGAAGAGGACCAGAGTCGCAGCTACCGGCGCGCGAGCGTCGAGGCCCTACCCGATGTGCCGCTTCAGACCGACGACAAGGCCGTGATTCGCCGCTATCGAGAGAGGCTCGAGGCCATGCTGACGCGAGCGGGCGAATCGAAGGTTGGCGACCCGAAGATACCGGCCGCGATGGGCGATGAAGATCTGATTAATGCGCTGGCCCAGTATCTCGACCTCGAGCCGGTCGAGAAGCAGGCCCTGCTCGAGCGTCATAGCCTGCGCTCCCGCGCCGAGTCACTCGTCGAACTACTGGAGATGAAGATGATCATCGCGCGATCGCCGGGCCAGTCCAAGGTCGCGCACTAGAGCCTCCCAGCAATCACCTGCACGATCCGCTCGCCGTGGAAGCGGCCGTTTTCGATGAAGATCGTCCCCGTATCGACCCCCGCGACCGCGCCGCCCGCGACAAAAAGTCCCGGCACGTTGGTTTCGAACGTCTCCGGATTGTAGGTCGGTCCTTCGCGCCCGGTCAGCACGACGCCAGCCTCGCGCATCAGCGTCGTGTCGGCCCGGTAGCCGGTCAAGAGAAAGACCGCGTCGGCTGGCAGCTCTTCTCCAGTGCTCAGGACTAGGGATGTCGGACGGATTTCGGTGACGCAGTTGCTGAAGCGAGCGGCAATCGATCCTTCCTTGATGCGGTTCTCGATGTCCGGCCTGACCCAATACTTGATGGTCGATTTGAGCTCCGCTGCTCGGTGGACGAGCGTCACGTGCGCGCCGGCGCGAAACAGATCCAGCGCCCACTCGGCGGCCGAATTCCCGCCACCAACGATGACGACGCGCCGACGGTAGTAGGGATACGGCTCGCCGTAGTAGTGAGACACGTGCGGCAGATCCTCACCGGGCACACCGAGGAGATTCGGACGGTCGAAGTAACCAATCGCGAGGACGACATTCCGGGCGTGACGCACGCGCCGCACGCCGCGCGACGTATGGGTTTCGACGGCGAATACGTCTTCGGATTCTCCAGGCGCGTGAGGTTCTCTCGCGATCGCCAGCACCTTCTCGTCGAAGGCGATCTGCAAGTCGTAGGTGTCGACCACCTTCCGGTAGTACCGCAACGCCTCGGCACGCGTGGGCTTGTCGTAGGGCGAGACAAACGGCAAGCCGCCGATCTCGAGCAGCTCCGGTGTGGTGAAGAACACGATCTGCGGTGGAAAGCGGTAGATGGAATTGACCAGGACACCTTGCTCGAGCACCTGATAATCGAGGCCGCACTGTTTGCCGGCAATCGCTGCGGAAAGGCCCGAGGGCCCGGCACCAATGATGATGAGGTCGCGAATCGCCATAGATGGCTGATCATATCGGCTCCAGATATCGGACTAACGCAGTCGGCATTATGGCCATTCGAATACGCCATCTGCCCATTCGCTGTACGGGAAGGCCAATTCACCGAAATCTGATGTAGCCAACCCATTTCTCCTCTATCATTTAGCGTTCGTTGGGGCTCCCACAGCTTGGGACTCCTCAGCTAAGGAGACTAAAGGATGCACGCGCCCATCAAGTACTTCGAGAAGGGGCTTTCTGTCGCCGCCAACGGTGCCTGGCTGGTGTTCAACGGCCTGAATAAGATCAATCAGCGCCCGTCGTTGATCCCCAAATGGTCGGATAAGCCCCTGCTCAAGTCTTACGAAAAGACAAAGCCGCCGCTCGGCTGGCCGCGCCAGACCGACTCGCTCTGCCCGACGTGCACGCGCGAGGCGCGGCAGGAGATTCTCGACGGCAAGAAGGACGTGAGCGTCCTCTTGAACGAGAAGGTCGGCGAGATCAAGGCGACCATTCTCGAGCGCGACGGCAAGATCCTGATGGTGAAGGACTGCCCGATTCATGGCCACTTCGAAGACGTGATGGCCATGGACACGGCGTTCTTCAAGCATCTGGAAGACGTCTTTCCGGGTCGCGATATTCAGGCCCACAACGACTCGAAGCTCCACAACCACGGCAGCAGCACCATCAAGCATGGCCGCGGCTCGGTCCTGACCGTCGACCTGACGAACCGCTGCAACATGATGTGCGATCCCTGTTTCATGGATGCGAACCAGGTGGGGTTCGTGCATGAGCTGAGCTGGGAAGACATCCAACAGGTGCTCGACAACGCGATTAGCATCAAGCCCCGGCGTCAGATGACCGTCCAGTTTTCGGGCGGCGAGCCGACGATCTCGCCGATTTTCCTGGACGCGGTCCGCTACGCCCGCAAAGTCGGCTACTTCAGCGCCCAGGCGGCGACCAACGGCATTCGCTTCGCCCAGGACCAGCAGTTCGCCCACCAGGCGCG
>JBGPHH010000285.1:0-5016 GCA_041484265.1 Vicinamibacteria bacterium | reverse complement strand
CGGGCGGCGGCCTCGATCCCTTGACCGGAGGGAACTGGTACGCGCCGGCGTAGAACTGCTTCGGATCGAGCCCCAGCTCCCTGAGAACCTCCTCCGAGGGACGCACGGGACGGGCGCACTCGTAGCACGGCCGGCGCACGAGACGCTGGGCGAGCAAACCGACGAGCGACGACGCGACGAGGAATGGCTCGATCCCCATATCGATGAGGCGCGTGATGCCGCCGGCCGCGTCGTTGGTATGGACCGTCGAGAACACCAGGTGGCCGGTCAGCGACGCCTGGATCGCGATCTCCGCGGTCTCGAGATCGCGGATCTCGCCGACCATGATCTTGTCCGGGTCGTGACGGAGGATCGAACGCAGGCCACGGGCGAACGTCAGGCCCTTCTTCTCGTTGATCGGAATCTGCGTAATCCCAGCCAGCTGGTACTCGACCGGGTCCTCAATGGTGATGATCTTGTCTTCGATCGATTTGATCTCGGACAGGGCCGCGTAGAGGGTGGTCGTCTTCCCGCTGCCGGTTGGGCCGGTGACCAGGACCATCCCGTACGGCTCGGCGATGTACTTGCGGAAGCGCTTCAGCTCGGCTTCGGGGAATCCGAGGATGTCGAGCCGGAGTTCGGTGAACTGCTCGCTGATCGATTCCTTATCGAGAATACGGATGACCGCGTCCTCGCCGTGCACACTCGGCATGATCGAAACGCGAAAGTCGATCGTCTTTCCGGGCATGCGCAGCTTGAAGCGGCCGTCCTGCGGGACGCGCTTCTCCGCGATGTCGAGCTCGGCCATCACCTTGATGCGCGAGATGATCGAGCTGTGGAACTGCTTGGCGATCGGCCGCATGGCCGGCTGCAGCACGCCGTCGATGCGGTACTTCACGTGCACGGCATCGTCCTGTGTCTCGATGTGAATGTCGCTGGCGCGCCGCTGAATCGCCGTATAGATCGTCGAGTCGACGAGCCGGATGACGGGGCTGATATCGCTCGTCAGCTTCTCGACCGTCAGGCTCTCGTCGCCGTTCTCCTCCTCCTTGAGCAACTGCAGCTGGAAGCTTTCGGTCGCCTCTTCGAGCACGCGCTGGCTGCTCTCGCTCTTCTTGAGGATCGATTCGATGGCCGAGCGCGAACCGACCGCGACGCGGATCGGCGCCGAGAGCAGGACGGCGAGCTCGTCGATCATCGGCAGGTCGGTCGGGTCGGAGACCACGATCTCGAGCGCCTTGCCATCGCGGCGGTACGGGACAAAACCGTATCGCAGCATCAGCTCCGCCGGAATCGATCGAAACAGCTCCTGGTCGATCCGGAACGTGTCCATGTCGACGAATTCGAGGCGATAGCGCTCGGCCAGTCGCCGCGCCTGCTCGACTTCCGCGTGCGGATCGACGTCGCTCACCACGCCGATCTCCGGCGGATCGGGGTGCAGGTCGGCGGCGGACTTGATTTCTGTGGCCATGGGACGTTACCGGGACAGCACCGAGCTCAACTGGAAGAGCGGCATATAGAGCGCCAGTAGCAGCCCGGCGACGACGATACCCATGATGACGAGCAGTACCGGCTCGACCAGCGTGATGAACCGCTCCATTTGCGTGGCGACTTCCTCGTCGTAGAAGTCGGCCACCGTGTTCAGCATGTCCTGCAACGCGCCGGTCGATTCACCCACCTCCGCCATCTTCACCGCGACCTCGGGGAAGACGCCGCGCGCTTCGAGGGCGGCGGCGAGCGAACTCCCCTCGCGCACGCGTGAGCTCACGATGTCGAGTTGGCCCGCCATGAATCGGTTCCCGATCGACTGGGAGGCGATGTCGAGAGCGTTGACGAGCGGGATGCCGCCCCCGAGCAGCGTCGCCAGCGTCCGCGCCATTTGCGAGGTGGAGAACTTGCGCGCGACGAGTCCCAGTACGGGCACGCCAAGGATCAGGCGATCAAGGCGCGCCTGGCCTCCGGATCGCCCTCCCCACGCGACGAGAGCGGCGACGCCAGCGGCCAGGACCAGCAGGATAAGGAGGAACTGGTCTTGGACGAAGGTCGAGAACTCGACGATGACTCGAGTCGAGAACGGCAGGTCGGCGCCAAAGCTGCCGTAGAAATCCGAGAACGCCGGCACGACCTTGAGCACGATGATCGAGACCAGCACAAGCGCCAGGGTGATGAGGACGGCCGGATACACGAGGGCCGATACCGTCTTGCGCTTGACGGTGGCGATGACCTTCGCGTACTCGACGTACCGTCGCAGCATGCCGTCCAGGTTGCCACTCCGCTCGCCTGCCAAGAGAGACGCCGTGTAGACGCGCGGGAACAGGTCCCCTTGCGCGGCAAAGGCATCAGACAGCGCCGTGCCCGATCGGACCTGCTCGTGCACCGCGTCGAGCACCGACCGAAACTGCGGCGACGTCACGCGTCGCCTCAACAGATCCAGCGACTGGACGAGCGGCATCCCCGCTTTCAGCAATGTCGCCAGCTCCTGGTTGAAGACTAGAAACTCCGACGTGCGGACGTGGCTCTGCCGCGGCGGCCGAATCGAGAAGCCCGCGATCGCGCCCTTCGGCTGCAGCGACAGGACCAGCAGGCCCTTGTCCTCCAACTCGTGACGCAGCGTCGCTTCGGTATCGGCCGCGTAGACAGCTTCGACGATTTCGCCGCGCGGTGACGCCAGGCGGCAGCGGAATTCCACGTTCAGACGCCCCTAAATAGCCACCGAGATTACCTGCAAGGGATTGTTAGCAAAGGACATTATCGGCCTTTGATTATAGCAACTTTAGTTCTCATGTCCTTAGAACGGTTAGACCACGCGCCAACCAGAAAAGCCTCGGCGCGATGCGATGAAGAAGTCGAAGGGAGAGTTTTCGCGCAACGACGCGCAATCTGTTACAGTTGCGAACCCGCAAGCGCCTGCGGCATAAGCAAATGGCACAAGAAGCTCTGGGACTCATCGAGACCAAAGGACTCATCGGATCGGTGGAAGCGGCCGACGCGATGGTCAAAGCGGCCAATGTCACGTTGATTGGCAAGGAATACATCGGCGCCGGCTATGTCACGGTGATGGTCCGCGGCGATGTGGGCGCCGTCAAGGCCGCCACAGACGCCGGCGCGGCGGCTGCGCGCCGCGTGGGCGAGCTCGTCTCGGTCCACGTCATCCCGCGGCCGCACAGCGAAGTCGAAAAGATCCTCCCGAAAGGCACGTAGGGCGTGGCCGACCAACCGCCGATCGCCACCGATCGCGATCTCGCGTCGATTGCCGAAGCGCGGGCGCTCGCGCAGCGGGCCAAGAAGGCGTGGCTTGAGCTGGCCGAACTCAGCCAGGAGCGAATCGACGCCATTGTCGACGCGATGGCCGCCGCGGTGACGCCGCACGCCGGGGCCCTCGCCCAGCTGGCCGTCGACGAAACCGGGTACGGCGTCGTCGACGACAAGATTCAGAAGAATCTTTTCAGTTCTCAGAGGGTCCACGCCTTCATCCGGCCGATGAAGACGGTCGGGGTCATCGCGCGGCACGAGGACACCCGTGTCGTCGAGATTGCCGAGCCGTTCGGCGTCGTGGCGGCGGTTGTCCCGTCGACCAACCCGACGTCGACCGCCATCTATAAGATTCTGATCTCGATCAAAGCACGATGCAGCATCGTGCTCAGTCCACACCCGGCCGCCGTGAAATGCATCACGCGCGTCGCCGAAATCATGGACGAAGCGGCCCGTCGGGCCGGCGCTCCCCCGGGCGCGATCAACTGGATGACGACCGTGACCCTCGAGGGAACTGAGGCGCTGATGAAGCACCGCGACGTGGCCGTCATCCTGGCCACCGGCGGCATGGGCCTGGTCCGCGCGGCGTACAGCGCTGGGAAGCCGGCCTACGGCGTCGGCCCCGGCAACGCGCCCGCGTACATCGAGCGGACCGCGGACGTGAAGAAGGCGGTTCGCGACGTAGTCACCGGGAAGACCTTCGACAACGGCGTGCTCTGTTCGTCTGAGAACTCCGTGGTCGTCGACGAAGCAATCGCCGACGAGGTCAAACGTGAGTTCCAGCTGCAGGGCGGCTACTTCATGAACAAGACCGAGATGGACCAGGTGGCGCGCATGCTGGTGACGGCGCAGCGGTTGCCCAATCCGTCCCTGGTTGGCAAGGCCGCGACGTTCATCGCGGAGAAGTGTGGGTTGAGGGTGCCGGAGGACACGCGTGTGCTGCTGGCTCCGCTTGAAGGCGTCGGTCGTGATTATCCTCTGTCGATTGAAAAGCTGTGCCCAGTTCTCTCCTTCTATGTGGTCAAGGACTGGCGAGAAGGTTGCGAGCGCTGCAAGCAAATTCTTCGGTACGGCGGCATGGGCCACACGATGGCAATCCATTCCCGGAACGAACAGGTCATCCTGGAGTTTGGCTTGAAGAAGCCGGCCTTTCGTATCTGCGTAAACACGCCGACCACCCACGGTTCGATTGGTCTGACAACGGGGCTCGATCCGGCGATGACGTTGGGATGCGGCGGCTATGGTGGCAACATCACGTCGGATAACATTTCGCCGAAGCACCTGCTAAATATCAAGAGGCTTGCCTACGAGATCACGCCGGCCATCCGCCGATCGGCGGCGCCGAACTCCGCAATGTCTCAGACGGATACTCGTACGGCGCTCGAGATGGCACGCCCCGCGTCCGCTGGAATCAGCGCCAAGGCGATCGCCCGGCAGATTGACGACTTTCTCGGCTCGCGCGGCTTTCGGACCGATCGCCCAAGTTCCTCCCCTGCCTCTGCTGCTTCGACGACCCCGACCGGACCTGCTCAGCCGGCGCTCGATTTTGTCTGCGAAGACGACGTGCGCGAGGCGTTGCGTGCGGGGCGGAAACTCGTGGTGTCCGAGCGCGCCATTGTCACGCCATCGGCACGCGATCTGGCCGACGAGCACAAGATCATTACATCGCGCCAAGGCTCGTAGGCTGCTGATGTCATTGATTCGGCAGGACTTATCTTGACGCTCTAGGCGACCTTGGGTAGACTGACGATACTCTTGTAGATGGGCTACTCCTTTCGGTCGTCT
>JBGPHH010000284.1:0-5027 GCA_041484265.1 Vicinamibacteria bacterium | reverse complement strand
GGCCGCTCGCGCGACCGATGGGCATGTGATCACCGTCGAAGACCATTACGCGGCCGGTGGGGTCGGTGATGCAGTGGCCGAAGCCGTGGCCGAGGCCGGGTTCACGGTCCGTCGTCTCGCCGTGCGGGAAATTCCCCGCAGCGGCAAACCCACCGAGCTCCTCGACCGCTACGGTATCTCCGCGCGGCATATCGTCGAAGCCGTCCGCGCAGTTGCCAGCCGGGCGGTTGGGGTCTAAACACCCTCGCACCCCCGCACATTCGCACCCTCGCACGATCCCGCTAAACAGACCAGCGTCCCCGCTCGTATTCCGACCAGTAGGTAGGTAGATATGGGATTGCGGGCCGAAGTGGGTCAACCTGAAGGCCATCAGCCGAGTTGTGACAAAAGCGTGACTTCCCCCAGAGTCCTCATCGTCGAAGGCGAGCCGAGCGTCCGTGACCTTGTCTCCCAGCATCTCAGGCACGAAGGCTATGCCTGCGACAGTGTGAGCGACGGCCAGGAGGCGCTTCGCCGCGCAGGCGTTCAGCGTTTCGACCTGGTCGTGCTCGACCCGATGGTGCCGGGCGTCGATGGACTGTCGCTTTGCCGGGCGGTTCGGAGCGCGCCAGTCAATCGCGACGTGCCGATCCTGATGTTGAGCGCACGCAACGGCGAGTCCGACAAGGTCGTCGGCCTGGAGAGCGGCGCCGACGACTACTTGACGAAGCCCTTTGGTGTCCGCGAGCTGGTGGCGCGCACGCGTGCGCTGCTCAAGCGTCGGCGGCGGATGGCGGCGCCGGTGCCAGGCGGCGCGGCGCCCGAGACGGCACCGATTCGTGTGAACGGCCTCGAGATCGATCCTGCCCGTCGACGTGTGCGGATCGAAGGGCGCGAGGTGGATCTGACGGATCAGGAGTTCCGTCTGTTGCAACTGCTGGCGACGCACGCCGGCTTTGTCTTCAGCCGCGAGGCCCTGCTGGCCAAGATCTGGCGCGGCGACACCTTCGTGACCGTTCGCAGCGTGGACACGCTGGTCAAACGGTTGCGCCACCGCATCGAGCCCGATCCTCCCAACCCACGGTATCTGCTGACCGTGTGGGGCGTCGGTTACAAGTTCGCGGACGCCGCAGAAACTTAAAAGTTAAAGCCTAAAATTTAAAAGGACACTGCGACGGCAGCACCGCTGCTTGGTGTCTTTGGGGCGAGGTGTTCCGGGCGCGCTCAATCATCCCAACACTCTGGCCGTCTACGACATCGGCACCACCGATGGAACAACCTTCATCGTCTCCGAGCTGCTCGATGGCGAAACGCTTCGCGAGACGACCAGCTACTTCCGCTGCGCGTGATCCTTGATTGGCCGGGACTGATCACTAAAAAGTGAAAAGTGAAAAGTTAAAACTCAAAAGGACACTGCGACGGCCGCACCGCTGTCCGGTGTTCTGTATCCGGCGCGTGGTGTGCTCAGTCCTTTTAACCTCTAAATTTTAAGTTTTAACTTTCTCCGGTTGTCGTGCTTTCCTGACAGTAGCAGTAAATATCCCAACTAGCTCGTTGGCTTCCTGGAGTAACGGCGAGACCGTTTCCGATCCCGCCAGCTGCGTTGTTCCAATGATCCGCAGCCAGTAGCGCGCTTCGTGGCACTCGCGAAGGACGATGGAGTTCTTGCTCGCGAACTCGCGGCGAGTGTACGCAGCCTTTGCTTCCTCGGTATTCGCGCCGATTGAGGTTCCTGCTCGGAGGAGCTGGCCGGCCAGTTGCCTTGAGGCGCCTGGTTCACTCGAAAGGGACCGACAGAACCTGACGATATCGCACGCGAACAGAAACGTGCGCTCACTGAGATCCTGAGGCTTCGTAATGGACATGTCGCAGCTCGATCCAAGAACCTCTCCATCGTCCGTTCAGTCCTTTTAACTTTTAAATTTTCAGTTTTGACTTTGACTATAATCACTCCGTCATGCCCCTCCGCGTCCTCCACTTCGGCCTGGGTCCGATCGGTGCGGCCATCGTCCGGCAGGTGTCGATGCGTTCGGGGCTGAAGAGTGTGGGCGGCATCGACATCGATCCGGCCAAAGTCGGCCGCGACCTCGGCGATGTCGCGGGTCTTCCCCGGCGCCTCGGCTTGAAGGTCTCGAGTGATGCGGCCAAAGTGCTCAAGGCCGCCAAACCCGACATCGTCGTGCATTGCACGAGCTCGTCGATCAGAACCGTGCTGCCGCAGATTGAAATGATCCTGAAGTCGAAGACGGCCGTCGTCTCGACGACTGAAGGCCTCGTGTATCCCGGCTACACACATGTTCGTCAGGCGCGACAGATTGACGGGTGGGCAAAGAAGGCCAAGGTGGCAATGCTGGCGACCGGCGTCAACCCCGGCTTTACGATGGACGTCCTCCCGATCGCACTGACCGCGGCGTGCGAAAGAGTGGACCGAATCACGGTCACTCGCGTCCAGGACGCCCGAACGCGCCGGCTGCCGTTTCAGCAGAAGATCGGCGCCGGGCTGACGACCGAGCAGTTCCAGAAGAAGGTGGCCGATCGCAGCGTGGGGCACGTCGGTCTGACCGAGTCGATTGCCATGATCGGCGACACGCTCGGGTGGACGCTCGATCGCATCACCGATGATATTGAGGCGAAGATCGCAACGGTGACGATTTCGAGCGAGTTCCTGGCCGTCGATCCAGGCTACGTCTGCGGCATCATTCAGGAGGGCGTCGGCTACCGGAAAGGCGAGCCGGTGATTCGTCTGCACCTCGAGGCGTACCTCGGTGCGCCGGAGAGCTACGACGCCGTGAAGATCGAGGGCTTGCCCCGTCTGTCGATGAAGATCGACGGCGGCGTTCCCGGCGATGTGGCCACGGCCGCGATCGTGGTCAACTCGATTCCCAAAGTCGTTGGCGCCGCCCCAGGCCTGCACACGATGCTCGACATGCCGCTCCCGTCATTCTTTCCGGGGTCATGATGTCGCTCATGACGCCGTTCATGATGTAGTGTCCGGCTTCAGCCGGACTGCCCATGCAGATTCTCGCCCGATGCCCGAAGTGTGATGCCGCATTGCCAGTCCGCGGAGACGAGGCGGCGTCGGCGATTACGTGTGGTGGCTGCGGCCGTGAGATCGCGCTGACGTTCAGCGAAGCCGTGCGTGTTGATCGCGCGATCGATCGCTGTCCGGTCTGCGAGGGCGCAGACTTCTACGCGCGCAAGGACTTCAACCCCAAAGTCGGCCTCACGGTCGTCGTCATCGGCGCGATGGTCAGCGCCGGCTTCTACTGGTTCGGCCGGGACCTCATCGCGTACAGCATTCTGGCTGGCGCGGCGCTCGTCGATCTCGTCGTGTACGGCCGGTTGAAAGACCTGACGGTCTGCTACCGGTGCCATACGGAATTCCGAGGTGCCTACCCGCGCACCGCTCCCGCCTTCGATCTCCATACGGCCGACGTGCTCGAACAGGAGCACGAGAGGAAAATCGGGAGGCGGTGAATTGCTGATTGTGGATTGGTGATTGATGATTTCTGCAAGCTGACTGCTGACTGCGGCCAATCCGCAATCAACAATCCGCAATCAGCAATTCACGTTCGCTCGCGTCACTTAGCGAGCGGGTCTGGCCGGTACTGGACGTGGGCGACCTGGCTGGTCGTGCCCTTGCCGCCTTCGTGGAGCCAGACCACCCGGTCGTTGTTGGCGGCCCACAATCCGCGACCCTTCCAGCCGGTAGTCGGATCGTCGATACGGCCGTCCATGCCGCGTGTGTAGAACCCAAGGGGATACGGCACGCGGATCGTCACCCATTCCTTCGTGTCGGGTTTGAACGCGATGAGCGCATCGGACCCGGTGCCGTTGATGACGGGCACGTTGTTGCCGAGCCCGAGCGTGTTGTAGCGATCCATCCACATGAAATAGTAGAAGTCGGTCTTCGCATCGACGCCCTTGAAGGTCGGACCAGGGACGGGATAGAGCGTCCACGCCTCTGGGCACTGTTGACCGGTCGCGGCCGGTCCGTTTCTCACCGTGCACTTGCTGCGATCGAACGCCGCGAGCTGGTTGCTGCCCGTGAGCGCCGCCCACACGATGCCGTTCGTATCGATGTCGACGCCCTGCATCCAGAAGGCTTCGACGCCCGGTGCCTTCGGGTTGTGGTACGGCGGCTCGAACACTTCCGTCAAACACGTGGCGGGTGGATTGGCGCCAGGCGTCATGCGGATCAACCGGCCCGGTACGGCGGCGGTTCTGCCGCCGAGCGTGCCGGCTGCGATCCACAAGCTCTTGTCGACGGGATTGAACGCCATCCCGTATCCGTTCGCACCGGCGACCGCGCGGTCGAGCGTCGGATCGGCCGGCTCGTTGACCCGCGTCCACGCCGTGGTCTTCCCGTCGCCGTTGTAGTCGAGCACGGCGGGGCACCAGCCCTGTGCCTTTTCGGCGTCGTGCGTCTGGTCCCACACGCGCGTCTTGAACCAGCCGATGCCGCCGCCGCCGGTCGAAAACAGCGTCTCGTCCGGATCGTCGGCAAAGACCGAGTGCTGATCGCCGTAACACAGATCGATCGGCGTGGCGACGTTGGTCTTCGGGTCGTACATGATGAGACCCTTGCCCGTCTGGTCCTGCGGAAAATTCTTCGCGAACGGATTCTCCGATCCGGTCTTGCAGAACGCCAGCTGGTCGGCGCGGGTCTGCGAGCGGTACCAGACACGACCCTTCGAGTCCATATGCGGCTGGTTCGAGTTGATGGGATCGCTCCAGACGATCTCATCACCCCAGAAGATCGAGGGCTGCGCGAAGGTCTGCGGCGACCACGTGCGCATGTTCGCCTTGTCGGCGGGAACCGTCATCGGCGACGGGACCATGCCTTTCGTGAACTTCGTCGGATCGAGCACGGCCAGCGCGCCTGCCGACCAGTCGGGTCCGAACACCGGTCCGTTCGCATTCAACGTCGGACGGAGTTTGTTCGTGGCGATCGCATCGTGCACGAAGGCGCGATCCGTGTTCCAATCCCACAGCGAGATGACGATGTTGCGTTCGGCGCCTGTGGGCCGCGGAGGCGCCTGGGGCGT
>JBGPHH010000283.1:0-5049 GCA_041484265.1 Vicinamibacteria bacterium | reverse complement strand
TCGGCAGGATGAGTTCGCGAATGCCGAGGCGCTTGGCCGCCAGGACCTTTTCCTTGATACCCCCCACCGGCAACACCCGGCCAGACAACGTGATCTCGCCTGTCATGGCGATATCCCCACGCACGGGTCGCCCCGTCAGCTCGGATGCCATCGCGGTGGCCATCGTCACACCGGCTGACGGTCCGTCCTTCGGGATGGCGCCAGACGGCACGTGGACATGCATCTCGGCGTTCTTGAAGAAGTCTGGGTCGATGCCGTACTCCTTCGCGTGCGCGCGAAGCCACGACAAGGCGGCGCGGGCCGACTCCTTCATCACATCACCGAGCTGACCGGTCAGCGTCAGCGAGCCATTGCCGGCCATCCGTGAAGCCTCAATGAAGAGCACTTCGCCGCCGACCGGGGTCCACGCCAGGCCGATGGCGACGCCCGGATCTTTCGTGCGCGCTTCCATCTCCTCATCGAGGAACTTCGGCGCGCCGAGCATCTCGACCACGACCTCCGGAGTGATGTCGATCGACGTCTCGCCGCCTTCCGCCCGGCGGCGAGCCACCTTGCGGCAGAGGGCGCCGATCTCCCGCTCCAAATTCCGGACACCCGCTTCGCGCGTGTAACCGCGGATCACCTGGCGGAGCGCGGCCTCTGTGAAGCGGATGTACTCCGAGGTCAGACCGTGATTCTTCACTTGCTTGTCAACCAAATGATCGATCGCGATCTTCAGCTTCTCTTCCTCTGTATAGCCGGCGATCTCGAGTACTTCCATCCGATCCCTGAGGGCGGGGGGCACCGGATCAAGGACGTTGGCCGTTGTAATGAACAGCACTTCGGAGAGATCGAACGGCACATCGAGATAGTGGTCGCGGAACGTGTTGTTCTGCTCCGGATCCAGCACTTCGAGCAAGGCCGAAGATGGATCGCCACGAAAGTCTGTTCCGAGCTTGTCGACCTCGTCGAGGATGAACACCGGGTTCTTCGACTCGGCACGCCGCAGACCTTGAATGATCTGTCCCGGCAGTGCCCCGATGTAGGTCCGCCGATGACCGCGGATCTCGGCCTCGTCGCGCATGCCGCCGAGCGACACTCGGACGAACTTGCGCCCGAGCGCCTGGGCGATCGAGCGCGCCAACGACGTCTTCCCGACGCCAGGGGGCCCGACGAAGCACAGGATCGGTCCCTTGACCTCAGGATTCAACTTGCGAACCGCCAAGTACTCGAGAATGCGATCCTTCGCCTTCTCCAGACCGGAGTGATCCGCATCGAGCACGCCTTTGGTGCGCGGCAGATCGATCACCTCATCGGTGCGCTTGTTCCAGGGAAGGGCGACGAGCCAGTCGAGGTACGTACGGGAAACCGTGTATTCCGCGGCTGCCACCGGCATCTTCGAGAGCCGGTCAAGCTCGCGAAGGGCCTCTTTCTTCACCGCGTCGGGCATGCCTACGGCCTCGATCTTCTCGGCCAGCTCTTCGATCTCCTTGGTTTGATCGTCACCCTCGCCGAGCTCTTTTTGGATCGCCTTCATCTGCTCGCGGAGGAAATAGTCGCGCTGGTTCTTGCCGACTTCCGACTGCACCTGCGACTGGATCTTCGATCCCAACTCGAGCACTTCGAGCTCTTTGACCAGAATCCGGTTCAGGTTATCCATCCGCGCACGAATATCAAGCGTCTCTAGCACTTCCTGCTTCACAGCCGTACTGATCGTCGATAGCGAGGACGCAATGAAGTCGGCCAGCCGGCCGGGCTCGGTGATGTTCATGGCCAGCGTCTGGAGGTCATCGGAGAGCAACGGCGAAAGCGACACCACTTGCTGAAAGTTCGTCTTGATGTTGCGCGCCAGCGCGTCCACTTCGAGACGGTCGGCCTCCTTCAGGCCATCGGACGCCACACTGACGCGGGCCCGCAGGTACGGCTGCGTGGCCACGACCTCGTCGAGCGTGAGTCTGGTGAGGCCCTGGACGATCAGCCGCAGGCTGCCGTCGGGAAGCTTGAACATCTTGTGGACGTGGGTCGCCGTTCCCACGGGGTACAGATCCTCCTGCTTCGGCTCGTCGACGGTTGCGTCGCGCTGCGTAAAGACGGCGATCAGCTTTCCGTTGGCGATCGTCTCGTCAATCAGACGCACCGAGCTCTCCCGCGCGACGGCGAGCGGCATGAAGGAGTTCGGAAAGAGAACCGTGTCCCGGAGCGGCAGAATCGGCAGCTCCGAAGGAATCGACAGCGGTCGATCTCCGATTGGAACGTCTTCGGCCTTGAGGTTCTCGAGTTGATCGCTCACGGCGACCTCTCTCATTCTTGATTGCGGATTGCTGACTGATGATTGGCCAAAACCGTGGGCAAATCAATAATCAACAGTCGGAAATCATCGATTTTCGTATCTAGGGAGCTGGCCGGTGGGGGAAGGATCGGGCTCCGCCACCGGCGGAGCCCGTCGTGGGACGCCGGATCTTACATGTCGAGAAACAGCGTGGAACCACCACGCCGCGAGGCCAAGTGACGTGCGCGCTGCTCGGCAACTTCCCTGGTTTCTTCGCACTCCTTGCACCGAACGGCGAACGGCAGGGCGCGAAGCCGCTTCTCCGCAATTTCTTCACCACACTCGAAACAGTTCCCGTAATCGCCCTGCTCGAGCCGTGATAATGCGTCGTTGACCTTGTTGAGCGTCTCCGACTTCATCTGAATGAGCGCGAACTCGAGGTCTTCCTGGATATCCGCCTCGGAGCTCTCAACATCGTCCAGCACTTCGTTCAGCTTGCCGCCCCACGTGCCCTCCGTCCGCACATGGCGCATCTTGCCCTTGACCTCGGCCTCGATCTCGCGCCTCCGGCCATCGAGCATTTCCTTGAGTTCCAAATAGCGGGACCGTGATAGCTCCCCGCCCGTCTTCTGCGTGTTCTTAGTGTGTGTATTCATAGCGCCGCTCCCGTTTCGTGACCCACTGGTCCCTAGCCCGTAAGATTGCCAGCAGTCATGCAAATAAGCTGCCAATCATACTACGAAATAGAGTCATATAACAACGTGTGACCAGGAACGCTTCCGATGGTCAATTCTCTGGGCCCTGCCACGCTGCACCCGCGTCCACGCGTATCACTCGTCTTGCGAAGATGCTCATAACCACTTCAGCTACGTCACTTGTACGAATCCGCCCCACGCATTCGGCCCTTCATTCAAGAAACAGATGCCCTCTTAGACGCTCAACTCTCTGGGATGGTTCTGCCGACACGGTCGTCGTTGTCCTCTAGGGAAGACGAACCCGTGTGTGGAAATTGCCGAGGCATGCCCACTTTGGGACGCAGGCACTGCATCGGCGGCTGGCTTGGCGGATAATGCCGGCATGTCGTGCCCCCTTTGCCATGACCGGCGCGGGCGTCGATCCTGTCCAGCCCTCGGAGAGGCGATCTGTTCTATCTGTTGCGGCACCAAGCGGCTCGTGGAGGTGCAGTGTCCGAGCGATTGCGTCTATCTGGCGAGCGCCCGTGAGCATCCGCCGGCCGCCGTCGTTCGGCAACGCCAGAGAGATCTTGGACTGCTCGCGCACTTCGTGCGCGACCTGAGCGAGGCACAGTCGCAGTTGTTCTTCCTGGTGGGCGCGTGCCTCCAGCGCTACGAGCCCGCAGATCTCCAGCCGCTCATCGACGATGACGTGGCAGACGCCGCCGCGTCGCTTGCGGCCACGGCCGAGACAGCTTCACGGGGCCTAATCTACGACCACCGGCCGGCTTCCTTTTCAGCCGACCGCCTGGCGGCGACGCTCAAGCCGCTGCTGGCCGAAGCCGGCAAGAACGGCGGATCACCGTTCGATCGCGATGCGGCTGTTGTGCTACGCCGCATTGAAGAGGCGACTCGAGACGTCCGGCGCTTCGACCCCTCGAACAGGCGCGCGTTTGTGGACCTGCTCGGCCGACTGACCCGCCAGCCGGACGAGCTACCACCTGTCAGCGGTGCGCTGAGCCCAGACTCAGACCCTCCTCGGTTGATCGTGCCGTAACGCGATATACTTACGGGTTCCAATTGTGACGTTCCGTTGCTGCGAGAGTGAAGAGATGTCCAAGAAGTGCGAGATTTGCGGAAAGACGCCGGTTGTCGGCCGACAGGTGAGCCATGCGCACAACGTGAGCGCGCGGCGCTTTGAACCAAACCTGCAAAAGGTACGGGCGATGATTGGCGGCGGTATCAAACGGATTCGCGTCTGCACGCGGTGTCTGCGTTCCGGCAAGGTCACTAAGGCGGCTTGAAGACACCGGTCTCCAGCCCGCAGGCTCCAAAGGCGATCGGCCCGTACTCTCCAGCCGTCCGCGCTGGTCAACTGTTGTTTGTCTCCGGTCAGGTGGCGCTCAACCCGACGACCGGCAACCTCGTGACCGGCGACATCAGAGCCGAAACGCGTCAGGTCATGGAAAACATCAGCGCGCTGCTTGGTGCAGCCGGCCTGGATTTCTCCGGCGTCGTGCGCACGACCGTGTTTCTCGCTGACATGAATGACTTTGCCGCGATGAATGAGGTGTACGGGACGTATTTCGATCAGCCGTACCCGGCGCGCGCTACGGTGCAGGTGTCACGTTTGCCGAGAGACGCGCGCGTCGAAATCGACGTCATCGCGTCGTACGCGTAGTTATCAAGGGACCGTCAGCGGGCGGCTCGCTCTACGTCCAGCACGCCATCGATGCCCCGCAGCGACTTCATCACCTTCTCAAGGTGCTTGAGATCGCTGATCTCGACCGTGACGTCGATCCGCGCGTGCTGGTCGTCGTCGGTCCTGGCCTCCATGTCCCTGATGTTGGTATTGATGCCGGCGATCTTCGCGCTGACGTCCGCCAGCAGCCCCTTGCGGTCCTCGACCTCCATCGTCAACTTGACCGTGTAGCGGGCCGCGGCATCGACTCCGGGCGACTTGTCCCATTCCACCTCGATTCGCCGCTCCGGGTCGTACAAGAGGTTGATCACGTTCGGACAGGTAGCGGAATGGACCGACACGCCCTTGCCGCGCGTAATGTAACCGACAATCTTCTCGCCACGAATTGGATTGCAGCAGCGCGCACGGAACACCATCAGGTCGTC
>JBGPHH010000282.1:0-5056 GCA_041484265.1 Vicinamibacteria bacterium | reverse complement strand
GAGATGACGATGTTGCGTTCGGCGCCTGTGGGCCGCGGAGGCGCCTGGGGCGTCTCGCCGGCGGCAATGCGGTCCACCCAGTCGGCGAACATCGCCATGCCGCGCTCGTGTCCGAATTGATTGACGGCGTTCACCATGCCGGCGCCCGTTTGGCCCGAGCCGACCAGCCGCTCCCACGCGTCGGCGGTGGTGTCGAACTTTCCGAGGCCCGGAGGAATCTCACGCGTCGATTGCAGGCCCAGCTGATGGCACGCCTGGCAGCCGCGTTTCAACATGAAGATCCACTCCGCCTGATCGTTGATGACCGTCGGACCGGCGGCTGCGCCAGGCGCACCGCCGACGCGTCCACCGCCCGGCGCACCTCCTGCACCCCTTGCACCTTGTGCACCCCTCGCACCTACTGTGGGTGCAGGCACCGTGATCGGAAAGGCGCTCTTGGGAGGAATCTGCATCAACGAGAGCCAGTAGTTCCCGGGATAGTAATGTGCGGCGGCTTTCGCATTCGGTGCGACCGCCGCGGTTAACGCGAGGTTCCTGCCTGGCGCCGATTGCACGGCGGTTGAATCGACCAAACCATAGCCGCGTACCCAGACGCTGTAGTTCGCCTTCGGCAGATCCGGAATCAGGTAGCGGCCGCGATCGTCGGTGACGACGATCTTGCGGAACTTGGTTCCCAGATCCGCCGTTTCGGCGATCACCCAGACGCCGGCCTCGGGGCCGCGCGGGCCGGTGACCACGCCGCCGATATCATCGGCGTCGACGGCCACTTGATTGGCCGCCTGCGCGGCCGCCGCGTTCGCCTGCTGCCGGGCCGTCACCACCGCGATCGCTCCCGCGAGGACGAAGCCGCCGGTCATCAAGACCACGTTGGCCGCAAGGTGTTTTCTCATAGTGCTGGCATTCTACGCCCTCACGACTCAGAAAAGCGTGACTTCCACAAGGGTTCCTTCTTCGACCACGCTCGAATTTGCCGGGATTTCGATATAGCCGTCGGCCTGAGAGAGGCTGGTGATGTCCCCCGAGCCTTTGAAAGCCGGATAGGCAGCGCCGTCTCGCACGCGCACCGTATAGAACTGATGCCGTCCGGCGCTCGACGCAATCCGGCGACCGAGCGGGACGAGGGCGGTCCGCGGCGTGTAGAGCGGGAGCCGGGCCAGCGCGCGGAGAAACGGGATGAGCAGGATGTAGGCGTTCGACAGGCACGAGGTCGGGTTGCCGGGCATGCCGAAGAACGGCGTGGCGTTGGGCACTGTCCTAATGAGGGCGAACGCCGTGGGTTTGCCCGGTTTGATGGCAAGGCCGTGGAAGATCATCTCGCCGCGTGCGGCAATCAGATCGATGATGAGGTCGCGTTCGCCGACCGAGCTGCCGCCAGAGAACACGATGAGGTCGGCGTTCGTGCACTCGTCGAGTGCCGTCGTGAGCGCTTCAACGGTGTCGCCGGCCGGTGGGTGCAGCTCGGGCCTGCCGCCGTGCATCTCGACGATCGCGCCGAGCGTGAAGCGATTCACGTCGTGGATTTGTCCGGGCGCGAGTGGGCGTCCGGGCTCGACGACTTCGTTGCCGGTCGAGAGGATCGCGACGCTCGGTTTGGCGTACACGGCGACGTCCGCGCAGCCGACGGCCGCGACGGCGCCTACGCGGCTCGGCGTCAGCACATCGCCAACGCGCAAGACGAAGTCGCCGGCAGCGATATCCGCGCCGCGGCGGCCGACATGCTGGCCGGCCGAAACGGCCGCAAGGATCTGCACCTCATCGTCTTGGGCCTTCGCGGTCTGCTCGACCATGACGACCGCGTCGGCGCCCGCAGGCAACGGAGCGCCAGTGGCGATCTCCGCACACGTGCCGCTCGCGATCGTGACGCGCGACGGCTGCCCGGTGTAGATGCGATCCAGCCGTCGAAGCCGCACGGGTGTGGCCGGCGCGGCCCCGGTCGTGTCGGCCGCTACGACGGCATAGCCGTCCATCGCCGACCGCGCGAACGGCGGGACATCAACGGCCGACATCACGTCGGCAGCCGCCACACGCGCGAGCGCGTTCGCGAGGCCGACGCGTTCGATGCGGTTGATCGGACGGACGTTGGCATCGAGCCGCCGCCGCGCTTCGCCGATCGAAATGGTCGATGTGAACGGCCGCATAAGGGCTCTAGCCGGACCTATTTCGTCGCTTGCTGCACCAAATGTCCGAGCTCCGGGATCACCAGCTTCTCCATGGCCAGCCGCACGGCGGCTTCCGAGCCAGGCAGCGAGATGACGATGTGGCCCGCGACCAGGCCGGCGCAGGCGCGGCTCATCATCGCGGCCGGTCCAATCTGTTCGTAGCTCAGCATGCGGAACAGCTCGCCGAATCCGTCGAGGCGCTTGTGCAGGAGCGCGTTGACGGCTTCATAAGTACTGTCGCGGGAAGTGATGCCGGTGCCGCCCGTCGTGATGATCACCTGCACGTCCGGGTTCGCGAGCTGGCGCTCGATCGTGCCGCGGACGAGTTCCGCGTCATCCTTCACAATGGCTCGGCCCACCACCTCGTGGCCGGCTGCGGAGAGCAGTTCCACAATCATGCGTCCGCCCGTGTCGGTGTCCTCGGTCCGAGTATCGCTGATCGTCGTAACGAAACAGCGGACCGATGAGGGCGCGCTCAGTTTGTGTTCTCGGGGACCCATCGCGAAGATTGTAGCGGGTGCCCGTGTGGTATATTCACAGTTTCGTCCGACTTCACTGTTCCCAGGGGGCCCATAGCTCAGTTGGATAGAGCGTCTGGCTACGAACCAGGAGGTCGCAGGTTCGAGTCCTGCTGGGCCCACCACAGAATACCCACCTCAACCGACATCCCCGGGTGTATAAGGTCTGCAGTCTGGGACGACCAACTTGAAGTCCTGGCCGAAAACACTTCTTCTCAAGGAGGGTGTGATGCGCAGACGATTCCTTTTGGGCCTTCTCGTCCTGGTGCCGACGTTGGCGATCTCCTTTCCGGTGGCGGCGCAAACGCAAGATGTCTGGCTCGGGACTTGGAAGCTGAATCTCGCAAAATCCAAGTACGAACCGGCCAACCTGGCGCCCAAGAGTCAGACGGTCAAGCGGGAAGCGATGGCGGGCGGCGGCATGATGGCGACCGCCGATACTGTGGATGCACAGGGTAAAGCGACCCACGCGGAGGTCATGTCGATGTTCGATGGCAAGCCTTCCGACGTCAAAGGCGCGGCGGATGCGAACACCACCAGAGTCTATAAGCGCATTGATAGCCGGAGCTATGAGTACGTGCAGTCGGTAAGCGGGAAAGTGACAACGACCGTGCGAGTCGTGATCTCCGCAGATGGCAAGACAGCAACCACGACGACGACTGGGAAGAACACTCAAGGACAAACTGTTAACAACGTCACGGTCTCTGACAAGCAGTAAGTCGCTGCTCCAGAGCACCTGGATGAAGCATCCAGCGGTCATCAAACCAGCCGAGCACGCCGAGTGGCGACCCGATAAGATGGGCAAGAGCACCATCTTCGAGTCGCCACGCGTGCTCGTCGGGCTGAACGCGTTCGAGCCGGGGCAGTCCCACACGCTCCACGCCCACGCGGGCATGGACAAGGTGTATCAAGTGGTCGAGGGCGAGGGCGTGTTCCTGCTCGAAGGCCGCGAAGTGCCGATGAAAGCCGGCGATCTGCTGGTCGCCCCAGAAGGCGTACCGCACGGTGTAAAGAACACCGGAGCCGGACGCCTCCTCGTATTGGCGATCCTGGCTCCGGCGCCATGAAGAAACTCTTCGTCCGAACCGCGATCGTGCTGGTGATGGCGGTCATCGCCGCCCTCGGTGTGAGCATTTACCTTCTCGGCTCCATCGTGAAACGGGGCGTCGAAGTCGTCGGGCCGCAAATCACCAAGACAGACGTAAAGCTCGACGGCGCGACGCTTTCGCTCGTCACCGGCTCCGGCACGTTGAGTGGTCTCTTTGTCGGCAACCCGCAGGGATTCAAGGCCGAATGGGCAATCAAGATCACCACCGTCTCGATCGGTGTCGCGCCTGCGACCGTTTTCTCCGACAAGGTCTGGGTCAGAGAGGTGAGTGTGCTGGCCCCTGAAATCACGTTCGAGAAAGGTCTCGGAGCCAGCAATCTCGCCAAGCTGCTGGACAACGTGCAGGCAACGACCGCAGCCTCGACGAAACCGGGCGCCGCCTCACAAAGCAACGCGGCATCCAAGAAGCTTCAGGTTGACGACCTGCTCGTCAGCGACGGGGAGATCAAGCTCACTGTCGATGTCGGACCGCTCGCGGGCCGGTCGGCCACCGTGCCGCTTCCCCAGATTCATCTCACTAATCTGGGCACCGCGCCAGCCGGCATCACGGCCGAAGAGCTCGCCTCGAAAGTGCTCAAGGAAGTCTTGCAGGAAGCGATTAGGGCTTCAGGGAAAGCGATGGTCGATCTTGAAAAGGGATCGGCCGACGTGGCGGGTGATGCAGGAGAGACCGCCAATGAAGGTGTGGGAAACGCCACAGATGGTCTCGGTGGCTTGATCAAGAAGAAGTAAGATCTCAAGGAAAGAGGATTCTGTCATGCGTTCTCATTCGCTCACCGTGGCCAGTCTGCTCGCCGTCGTCGTCGGACTCTCGGCGGGCTCGGCGCTCGCTCAGAAGGTGACCAAAGAAACGGTCCCCGGCATCAGGAATCTCGCCCGTCTCGAAACCACCGTCGCGTGTGCCGGCGCCATCACCGCGGAGGTCGTGCCCGAGATCAAGAAGATGGGATTCGTGTCGATCATCAATCTGCGGGAAGCGACCGAACCGGGCGCCGAAATAGAGAAGGAGGAAGCGGCAGCAAAGGCCGTCGGGCTCCGCTATTTCCACGTCCCATTCAACGGCACATCGCCCACGACACAAGCAGCCGACCAATTCCTGGCGGCTATTACCTCCCCAGGCGCCGAGCCGGCGTTCATTCATTGCTCGGGCGGCAATCGTGCGGCGACGATGTGGCTGATCAAGCGGATCGCCGTTGATCGCTGGGATGTTCAACGCGCCACCGAGGAGGCGATTGCGCTTGGTCAGACCAGCCCCGCCTTGCGGCAGTTCG
>JBGPHH010000281.1:0-5084 GCA_041484265.1 Vicinamibacteria bacterium | reverse complement strand
GGCGGGGCCGAGGTCGACTGGGCTCGTTCGACGAATCTGCCCGGCGCGAGCGTTCATCGCTTCTGGCGACGTATCTCCCCAGCGGCCGCTGTCGAGGCGCTCGACGAGCACAGAGAATCCCGTCAGCCGCTCGAGCGGCGACTGCGTCGAGTGGCGGGACGATCGCACCCACGTCATGCGCGGCAGGGCACTCTTTCCCGCGCTCTCCACCGTGCGCTCGTACGCCCGAACCGCACGTCGACGCGCCATCCTTATTCCAGGGCGATGGGGGCCAAGTCGAAGAGGCCGGGTCTCGCATCTGACGCGACGTGAGACCCGGTCTCTCCTGTCACCTTGCGATCGCGGCGCGTGTCGCGCTCGTCCAGGCACGCACGCGATCACTGTAGGCGTGGACCCGACCCGCCATCGCCGCGGCAAGGTCCGTCGTTTCGCCGGGATCGGCGCAGGTGTCGAACAGCCGCGATCGCGACGCGTCGATCTCCAGGTGGTACTTCCAACACCCATCCTGCAGCCCGAGCAATCCGAGTGAGTAGTCCGTGTAGAACAACGCCATGCGCGGACGCGGATCGAGCAGCGACTGACCGTCGTACGCCGCTGGCACCGGCAGTCCGGCCACATCGAGAATCGTCGGCGCGATGTCAATGAGGCTCGCCGTGTTTGGCGCCGACTCGTGCGCGGTCGTCAACCCCGGCATGGCAATCCAGAGCGGCACTCGCACGTTCTCGTCGTAGATGAACAGCGTGTGGCCGAAGTTGCCGTCGTGTTGACCAAACGCTTCGCCGTGATCGCCGTAAATGACGAACATGGTGTTGCGATCGAGACCGCGCGCGCGCAGGCCCGCGAGAAACACACCGAGCGACCGGTCGCCGTCGTAGAGGGCGTTCTTGTACGCCGCGAGATCATCCGTTCCGGCGAAAGGCCCAGGCTCGCTCGCGGCATACGGATGATGCCCGGCGACTGGCAGGTAGGTCAGAAAGAACCGCTCGCCTGGCGCGAGGCGGTCAATCCACTTCAACATGTGCGCCACTGTCGCGGGTTCGTCCACGCCGAAGCTCGACTGCACGTTGCCGCCAATCGCACCGGCATCCTCGAGCGTGTCGAAGCCCTGACGCGAGACGACCTCCTGCATGCCGAGATACGCGAAGCGGCCGGAGTGAAAGAGCGCGGTGCGATAGCCGGCGGCCGAGAACGCTCTGGCCAGCGGTGCGCACGAGGCGTTCGCATGCGTTTCGGCCGGCACATCGAAGGCTGGCGATCGTGAACACAAGACCGCGAACAGACCCTTGATGCTCTCGGGATACACCGTATAGGCGCGCTCGAACTGGATGGCGTGTGTCGCAAGCGCCGTGAGATTCGGAGTCGGGTCATCAGCCGCACCGTACGGGCGCAAGTACTGCGCCGCGGTCGACTCCAGCGCGATCACGACGACGTTGCGACCGGCGCCGGCGCGCCTCCACCGGCCCAGGTCGATCACTGGTGTCTCATCAAATGGGCTGGCGCGCCAGTCACGCATGAGCGCACGCCCTTCGATGCGCGGCAGCGCCGTTTGCACCATCGCGGTGATGGCGCTGCGTTCCAGGCCGTGGACGTCGACTCGACTCTCGATGAGCGGCCCCGGCGCCGCAACCATCAACGCTGCCGCGACAGTGACCGTCCGGGCGCGCGGTGAGATGCTCCCGATCGTGGCCGGAAGCCACCACGCCGCGGCGAGTAGCACGCCCATGACCAGGGCGTTAATGACCGTGGCGTAGTGCGCGATGGAGTCGAACAGCGCGCCACCGGCGGCACCGATCATGTTGACAGTCAGTGGCGACGACAACGCACGCATCACGGGAATGTTGAGGACAGCCCAGACGACGGCGAGCCAGTAGGTCATCGCCGTAACCCTCGGGCGTTTGGTGACGCGATCGATCACCCACAACACGCCACCGGCCGCAATGTCGTCCCAGAACAGAACGGAGGGAAGCCACACCGACGCGGGAAGATCGCGGCCGGCCAGACCGGCGAGCTTCGCGAGCACCAGGATGACGACGAGGCTGATGGGCCTCATGAAGCCACTCTTCGAACGGCGGGTTCCGCACTCACGACGAGATTGAGCCGCTTGAGCAGCAGCCAGGACACCACGACGCTGCGGCCGCGACGAGACCAGATCCAGTCATGTACGGCCACGGCGCGAGCGGCCGGCAGCTCGTACAGCCGGTGGCGATCACCCACGTAGGCCAGCGGCGCCACGACGAGATCGGCCGCAACCTGCCGGCTCGGATCGAAGAGTTCGCGGCGGAAGACGACGGCATCTCCGAGGAACGTGCGGGCCAGATCGAGATGCGCCGCGCTGGCGTCGACCACGGTCAACTGGGCAGCGGGCAGGAGCCGTCTGAGTACGAGCGCCGTGCGGGGAAAGAGCCCGCCTCCTACGATCGTGACCGTTCGCACTTTTCCAATGTTCGGAAGCAGGAGGCGAAAGGCCCGTTCGTGGATTCGGATCATGAGCCCCTGCAGAACCGGCGACACGAGGACCAGCCGCTCCAGCGCATTGAGCAGATGGCCATCGAGCCATCGCAGAACAGGTGGCCACCGGCTCGCGATGCTGCCGTGCTGTCGTCGGCCGGGAAGTTGCGACCAGTGCACCGAAGGCCGCGCGTGATGCTCGGCGTGATAGCCGTCGTTGAAGAACAGGATGTTGTACAGCCGTCCGTAGTGGCTGGTGGTGCCACACGCGTGCTCGTAGTGCCCCTGCAGCTGACACAACAGCAGCCCGGCCGCCCAGCCGGGAAGATAGACGGTCAGAAACGACGCCGGCGCCAGGACCATCAGCGTCGTCCACAGCGCGACCACCAAGGTTGTCTCAATCGCCATGTCGCGAGTCACGTGGCGCGTCCACGGACCGTCGGTATGGTGCGCGAGATGACGATCGCGCCAGAGACTCTGCGGTACACCCATCAGCAGGCTGAGGTACGCCGAATAGGCGCGATTGAGCGACCGCGAGCGGAAGAAGGGAAGATGAATGAAGTTGTGGGCGACAGTGTTGGCCGTCCACCACATCCCAATCGCGATGAACGGTGTGGAGGGCACGACAAGCAGCGCCGCGCCATACGCGGCCGACAGCACCACCAGCCGCGCATCCGAACCCGAGAAGCGCAGCACGACCACGTGCCGATCCTTATTGCGCGTCGAGCGCCTGCTGGAGTCTCTTGACGAGGTCTGCGCGGCTACCGGCCGCCGGAATCTTCACAAGGCCGACGTTGGTTTGATACACGGCCGGCGCGCCCGGCTTCTCGGCCGCCGGCCTCACGCGCAGGTCGGTCTGGGCCGATTTGACGCTCGGATCAAGCGTCCCAAACCCCCCGATGTAGGCCCACATGCCGAAACCGACGGCCTGTCCGGTCCCGGCGATGGCCTTCAAGTCCATCCATTCCTTCCTGACCGTCTCGCCCAGCTTCGCGTCGCCAGCCGGCATCGAGAAATAGAGATAGCCCTTTCTCGCGATCGAGAACTGGCCGCCGCCTTGCGGGCCGCCTTCGGCATACGCGAACGCGCCCCAGATCTGAATGCGTTCGGGCGTCCTCTCGTTCGGTTCGAACACGACGCGCTGGACGATGCCGTAGATGCCGATGGGACCGCTGGCCGAGGCGACGACGCCCGTCGCGACGACCGCCAGGGCGGCCAGGAGAAGAGCGCGTGATCCGAATGCTCGAGTCATGACGTGATCTCCGATCGATGGTCTAACACACCGGGGTGTTGCACTACCCGGCATCCTCGTCACTGCCATCAGCCTAGCTGTCGCCGAATAGAATGAATAGTTGTTAAGTGTTGAATCAGCCGTCTTTATTCTTGTATTGTTCCGCCCAGCCCCCATGGCTCCCCGCTTGCCGCATCTCAGTACCGATCAGGTGGCCGCCTTCGTCGAACTGGCGCGTCAGTGTCAGATTCGCAGCACCGCCGGCACGTTGGGGATCACCGAGCAAGGCGTGCGTAACCGGCTGCTCACGCTAGAGGCGCAGCTGGGGGTCGAGCTGTACCGCAAGAGTCGCGGACCGCGGCGCTCGACGTTGCTCACCGATCAGGGTCGGCGGTTCCTGCCTCATGCCCTCGCGTTCCTCGAGCGCGCGCACGAGCTGTGCCGCGCGTTCGAACTCGAGACCGGACGGCAGGAGGTCCGCGTCGCAGCGAGCCAGTACCTCACCCGTTACGTGCTGATCGACGTGTTGAAGGACTTTCGGAACGAGGCGCCAGACATCAACGTGCGCATCAGCACGATGAACGAGCGTGAAGTCGAAGACACGCTGCTGCGCGACCCTGAGGTCGCATTCGGCTTGGCGGCACCGTATGAACCGTCACCGGAACTGACCTATCACGAACTGTTCGCCATGAACTGGAGCCTGATCTTCCCCACCAGCCGGCCGCCGCTCAAGAAGCGCACCATCCGCCTCGAGGATCTCGTCGACCAGCCATTGATTCTCTATGAGCGAGGCTCGACTGGACGGCAGCACGTGCTCGACGCGTTCAACGAACGTGGCCTCGTCCCGCGCGTCGCCCTCGAAACCACCAGCACCGAAACCATCGTCAGCATGGTGGAAGCCGGACTGGGATTGTCGATTGTGCCGCTGCTGCCAAGCGGCGCTGTCACACGTGGGCGCCACGTGGAGGTGCGATCACTGGAAGCCGCGATTCGTCCGATTCACTCCGGCGTGCTGGTGCGGAAGAACGAAAAGCCGTCGCGGCTCACGTCACATCTGCTGAATTTCACGAAGTCAAGATTTGCGACGGCTTAGAACCCGACTCCCGCTCTAAACCCGAGCGTCCTCGGTTTGACGATAGGAAATATTAAGGGCCTTTCGAGTTAACGGAAGGTCCGTTCTCAGATCCCCACTTCCCCTTCGACAGAGATTGAGGAAGGCTTGGTGTTCTTCGTGGCGGCCACAGCTTACTTGTAGGTACCCCAATGGCGACCATCCCACGGTCGCAGGATCTCGGGCGCCTGGTAGGAGATGAAGCGGGCGGGGCCGAGGTCGACTGGGCTCGTTCGACGAATCTGCCCGGCGCGAGCGTTCATCGCTTCTGGCGACGTATCTCCCCAGCGGCCG
>JBGPHH010000280.1:0-5111 GCA_041484265.1 Vicinamibacteria bacterium | reverse complement strand
GTAGTAGCGCCCGGGCTGGATGCCGCCGTTTGCGCCGCTGTCGATGGCCGCGTGTAGCTCAGAGGGATTCGTCATTCATCGTCTCCACGTGGCTCGTCTCGACGTGCTTGGACACCAGCGTGCGGACCAGCCGCTGCTGCACGGTGATGCTGGGGGAGGCGTCGATCACTTCGAGGCCGAATTCGTCCACGAGTCGGTCGTACTCCCCAAGCACCTTGCTCTGGAACAGGCGGAAACTCTCCACCGGATTGGCGCTCCAACCGAGGTCCATGCCCGCTTCGTAGAATTTCAACTTCACGCGCCGCGCCACCAGACGATCGAGCGACAGGTCAATCGGCACGCGAAAGTACATCGTCAGATCCGGCCTGACCGCGAAGCTGTACAGATCGCGGACCCACTGCCGATCGACACCGCGTGTGACATCGCGCGCAAACGCCGTAAACGCGTAGCGGTCCGCGAGGACGATCATGCCCGCTTTGAGCGGTGGAATGATGTTATAGAGGAGGCGATCAGCGAAGTCCGTGGCGTGGAGCAGGCTGAACGTCATGGGCGTCAGCGCGTTCTTCTTCTTGCCGGTCTTGGTTGCGGCCTTGACCAGGGCGGACGAGTTCCATTCGGTGACGAACACCCGGTGTCCCTCGGCGCTCAGCCACTTGGCCAGCAGCCCGAGCTGCGTCGTCTTGCCCGAGCCGTCGATCCCTTCGACGACGAAGAGCTTTCCCGGATACTCGTGACGGTCGATGAGGTTGTTCGGCATGGGTCGTTCCGCTGACTTCAATACGCAAAGGCTTTCCGATGAGTCGTTCAAAAGGCGCAGCCTGGCGCGACGCCGCCCAGAGCTCGAGCTCCGCGTCGCCGCTGGTTCGCACCTGCAGCAGCGCGTCCTCGCCGCGGTCGTGCAGCTCGACGCCCGAGAGGCTCTGCGAGTGACTGCGGTCGAGGTTTTCCGCGAGTCGCAGGATCGCGGCGAGCGTGCGAATGGTCCGCCGCCGCTCGCGAGGCAGGTCCGCATATTCGTCATGCCCGCGCTTCGGCGCGGCGCGCCGATGGTAGCGAGCAACAAGGGCGATCGCGTCGACTTCCTCGGGCTCGAACCCGCGAAGGTCGCCGTTCTTGATGAGGTAGTAGGAGTGCTTGTGATGGCTTTCGTAACTGATATGGACACCGATGTCGTGCAGCAGGGCCGCGTACTCGAGCCATTCCCGCTCGCGATCGGTGAGGGCGTGCACGCTTCGCGTCTGATCGAAGATGGCCACGGCCAGCCGCGCCACCTGAGCCGCGTGTTCGGGCCAGTAGTTGCACCGCTCGGCCAGTTCGATGACGCTGCGGCGACGAATATCAGGATACCGATCGACCTGCGCGATTTCTTTCCGGTGTCTGGCGATGTAGTCGAGCACCAGACCTTCGCGCAGCGACAGGTCGCAAAGGATGAGTTCCTCGGTGCCCAGGCGCCTGACGATCGCGTCGAGGAGCACAGCCCCGGCCACCGAGAGATCCGCGCGGCGCGGCTCGAGCCCGGATAGACGGAGCCGCTTCTCGAGCGTCAACGCCAACAACTGTTTCTTGACGCGACGGATCTGCTTGGCGGACACGCGACGGTTGCGGAGCGCCGTGTCCGTCACGCGACCCGGTTGGGCGGCTAGCGCCCCGAGGCTGAGGACGGTGCCAGACGTGCCGATCACGCGATTGAACCCGGCGCGGGCGATGTCGTCGAGGTGCTTGCCAGCCTCCGCGTAGATGTGTCTCACCAGCTTTCGTTCGTCGCGCGCTGACAAAGGATCGCTCTTCACGAACCGCTCGGTGAGCCTGATGACGCCGAGCTTGAAGCTCCGTCCGCGTTCCACGCTGCTGCCGGTGCCGCGGGTAATTTCGACGCTGCCACCACCGATATCGACGACGACGGCGACGTCGCCCGACCCGACGCCGTAGACGGCCGCGAGGTGAATGAGACGCGCCTCCTCGGTCCCCGAGATGACCCGCGCGCGGATCCCCGTCTGCTCGCTCACGGCGTGCAGGAATTCGCCGCCGTTTTCGGCTTCGCGGACCGCGCTTGTGGCGACCGCGATAATCTTGTCCACGCGGTGCGACTCGGCCAGACGCCGGAACTTCGACAGCACGCGCAGCGCAGCGTGCATCGCGTCGGGTGTGAGCGCGCGGCCGTCGAGTCCGCCGGCGCCGAGCCGGACCATTTCCTTCTCGCGGTCCACAATCTCAAAGGACAGGTCGGCCCGCACGCGCACGACGATCACGTGCAGCGAGTTCGTGCCGATGTCGATTGCGGCTATCAGCATTTAGATGTGGACCTGGGTCGACTCGACTATAATCCGTGACTTCATCGCCTTCCTAATATCATGCCGACGTCTCCGGACCGTTACGAACTCCTTCGCCACCGCCGCGAGCGGTTTACACGGATGTTACACGGCGTTGAGAGCGGTAGTGAGCAGTCGCTCCATCGGGCCCGTGTCGCGTCGCGCCGCCTTCGTGAGCTGCTTCCCGTGCTGCAGGTTGACGCCGACACAACCCGCAAGCTGGCGCGCCGTCTGAAAAAGGTGACCGATCGGCTTGGGGTAGTGCGCGAGCTCGACGTCTTGCTGTCGGTCGTCGACGAACTGGCGTCGACCGGTCGGTACTCGAAGACTGCGCTGACGCGTGTCGCCCTGGCCATCGGCACGGAGCGGCAGCGGGCTCGGGCGCGGCTGCTCACAAAATCGACACTGACCGAGCTCCGCCGGCTGGCCGCGAAACTGGAGAAGATAGAACGGAGGCTGGAGTCGGGCGGTGCGCTCGCGCGCCCCCATAGGGCGGTGTCGCGCACGTGGCGATGGGCCGTTGAGGCGCGGCTCGCGCGACGAGCCAATGCGGTCACAGAGGCGATGGCGGCGGCGGGCGGGGTCTACCTTCCCGATCGGCTGCATGCGGTGCGCATCGCCGTCAAGAAGCTGCGATATGCGCTCGAGGTGTCCGCCGAGATCGCCGGTCAGCACACACCGGCCGATCTGGATCACCTACGTCGGACGCAAGACCTGCTGGGACGCCTCCACGACTTGAACGTGCTCATCGACCGCGTCCGTCAGCTGCAGGCGTCCCCGACGCCGACCGACATCGGCGCCTGGCGCGATCTCGAAGCGCTCGTCGTCCCCCTCGAAGACGAATGCCGGCGGCTGCACGGTCGCTATGTGCGCGATCGCGTCGCGCTCGGCGCGCTGGCCACGCGACTCACCGGGCGCAACAGCGCGCCCGAAGTAAAAACTGAAAAGGTAAGACTCAAAAGGACCTAGACGTGTCCTTTTCCCTTTTCCCTTTTCAGTTTTCCCTTTGTCATGTCTTTTGAGCTGTATTTGATCCGTCACGGGCTGGCCGAAGAGCGTGGCGAGGCGTGGCCCGACGACGCCAAGCGGCCCCTCACGGCGAAAGGCATGTCTCGGCTTCGCAAGTCGGCCCGGGGGCTCTTGGAGCTCGGCGTCTCCTTCGACGTCATCCTCGCCAGCCCGCTCACTCGAACGCGACAGACGGCGGAGATCGTCGCGGCCGAGTTCGACGTCAGGCCCGGCATTGTCAGCACCGAAGCGCTCGCGCCGGACGGCAGCTACGCAGCAGTGGCTGCGGAACTCGAGAGACACTCAAAGCGGAACCGCATCGCGCTCGTCGGCCACGAGCCCAGCATCGGCGAGCTGG
Source organism: Vicinamibacteria bacterium (assembly GCA_041484265.1). GTDB lineage: Bacteria > Acidobacteriota > Vicinamibacteria > Vicinamibacterales > CAVVIG01 > 2-12-FULL-65-11. Next base: position 1,436 of record JBGPHH010000280.1, on the reverse strand, counting down.
CGGCCCGTCTCGTCGGATCCCGCCACCCGATCCCGTTCAGGAAGGGCGCGGTGTGCCGCATCGACGTCGAGGCATTGCCGCCGTCAGGGCCCGGCGAGCTGCGATGGCTCGTGACCTCGAGAATTCTGCGGAGGCTCGGCAGGTAACGTCACGCTCGAAGGAAATCTCCCTGCCAGTTCTTGACGCGCAGCTTGATGCTCTTCTGCGTCGGAAGATTTCCGGCCAGCACATCGCGGATCAGATCCGGCAGCTCCGCATCCCCGGCGAAGCGCAGCGCCACGAGTTGCTCAGGGGTCAGCTGGTCGACGCGGTCGCGCAGGTCCGGCGGCAGACACCCTCCGAGCCGCAGGCGCATCTCGAGACGAATAACCCGATCCTGAACTCGCAGCGCCATGACGCGGGCGGTGAGTGCGAGCATGACCAACGCGGCCGCCACCACGAGCGCGAATCCCGTGCTAAGGGACGGCTGCTGATACAGGTGACGCGCCGAGTTCAGGAAGTTGATCAGCAATACGGGCAAGACGAAGAAATGGAAGGGGGGGAAGAAGCGCGCGTGGTTCTTATAGTCCTGCTGAGTCTGCGGCATGGTCTGGCACCTCGCCGCCGATTCTACGACGACGCCTGTTGTTCGTCCACGAATCGGTATCCCAGGCCGACGACGGTCTCGATTTGCCTCCCGGCGGCCTTGAGCTTGGTGCGGAGTCGACCCACGTGGACGTCGACCGAGCGCGTCTCGATGAGGCGCTCGTAGCCCCAGACGCGTTCGAGCAGGCGATCGCGCGAGATCACGCGGTTCTTGTTCTGCACGAGGTACCGAAGCAGCTCGAACTCGCGGCGAGTCAGCCGGATGGAGGCGCCATCGACGGTGACTGCCACGGCGTCGAAATCCGCCACCAGGTGCGCGCCCTGATACGTCCCGATGGCGAGGTGCCCATCGCGCGAAGCGGCCCGGCGGAGCACGGCCCGGACGCGGGCGGCCAGCTCGCGCAAGCTGAACGGCTTGGTGATGTAATCGTCGGCGCCCAGCTCCAGACCGCTGACGCGGTCGTCTTCGCTCGTGCGCGCCGTCAACATGATGATCGGCACGTGCCGGAGATCGGACCGAGCCCGAAGATGTCGGCAGACGTCGAGGCCGCTCAGGACCGGAAGATTGAGATCCAGGATGACGAGATCCGGCGGCCGTTCGGTCATCGCCTTGAGCGCCGCATCCCCGCTGGTGACAATGTCGGCCTTGGCCTCGCCCGTGCGTTCGAGCGTGTGCTTGATGAGGCCCGCGATGTCGCGTTCGTCCTCGACGATGAGAATGTGGTGTGGAGGCATGCCCGGATGGTCCACCGTACGGCGGGCAGGTTACGTGTTCGTATCAAGCGGGTTAAATGTGGGTAAGTTCTTAAGACTAGTGGCTGGTACTGTCTCGGATGGTCTGGGCCGATTCT
>JBGPHH010000279.1:0-5122 GCA_041484265.1 Vicinamibacteria bacterium | reverse complement strand
TCGATGGCGGCAACCCGATCGGCTAACGATTGAAGCATGCCAACACGTTGGTGCCAGGATCATGCCGACGGCGAACGACGAAGTTACCATCGTCCGGCGCCGGTCGCAATGGCCCAAACAGGTTCATAATCCCTGGGATCCAAGAGACAGATCCTCAGAGAGGTGACCATGTCGTCCATGAGCCGACGCGTAATTTCGATCGCCGCCGCAGTCGGTCTGCTTCTCGCGGCGCCGGCCCGCGCCCAGACGCCTCCGCCTCCCTTCAGCGAGCAAGAGGCCACGGCCATCAAGGCGGTCGTTGCGGCGTACTTCGATTCGTTCACCAAGAAGGACTGGACCCGCTTCGCCACCTCCTTTCAAATACCGTTCGTCATCGTTGGACTCGGGCCGTCGCTGATTCCCACCGTAGACGACATCGTGAGAGGCTTTCAGATGGTGCACGACCGGCTCGACACGATGGACTACGTCGCAAGCAAGCCAGTGGACGTCCGCGTGACACCGCTCGGCCCGCAGCGTGCCCTGGCGGCCATTCACTGGCAGCGATTCAAGAAAGATGGAAGTGTGCTCAACGAAGGCGCCGAAATATTTGTCTTCAGCAAGGGCTCCGGCACCTGGAAGATCTGCGGCAATCTGGGGCAGGAGCTCGCGCAGTTCGGCAAAGTCTTCTAAGACGAGGTCTGTATGCGCCGCCGATGGTTTCTGCTGTGCGCCCTGCTGCTGTCGGGCCCCTCCCTTCGCCCATCAGCGGCTCTTCAGCAAGCCAGGCCCGGCGGCGCGACGCTCTTCATCGGGGCCCGGTTGATCACCGACGCCGACAAACCTCCGATTGAAAACTCCGCCTTTCTGGTGGAAGAAGACCGGATCACGAAGGTTGGCAGACGGAGCGACGTTCAGGCGCCGGCAGGCGCCGCGCGCGTAGACCTGACCGGCAAGACCGTCATTCCGGCCCTGGTGAACGCGCACGGCCACGTCGGCTTCCAGGAGGACGCGACTTTCGGCAAGCAGAACTACTCGCGCGACACGATCATCAATCAGCTGAAGCAGTACGCCTACTACGGCGTCGGTGCCGTGTTGACCACCGGCACCGATCTAGGAGATGTCAGCTATCAGATCCGCGACCAGCCGGTTGCTGGCGCGGCGCTGCTCCGCACGGCGGGACGCGGGTTCGCCATGCCGAACGCCGGGCCCGGAGCCGCCGCCATGCGCGACGCGCCTTACGGCGTCACCACTGAAGAAGAAGCACGGAAAGACGTTCAGGAGCTCGCGGCGAAGAAACCCGACTTCGTGAAGATCTGGGTGGACGATCGAAACGGGTCGGTGCAGAAGCTTCCGCCCAACGTCTATCGCGCGATTATCGACGAAGCGCACAAACACAACATCCGCGTGATCGCGCACGAGTTCTACCTGGCCGATACCCGCGATCTGGTCGAGGCCGGGGTTGACGGATTCCTCCATTCGGTCCGCGACGCCGAGATGGACGACGCGCTGGTGACGAGGATGAAGCAGAAGAACGTCTACCTCACCCCGAACCTGAGCATCAACGGCAACGGCCGCAGCGTCGGCTCGCAGCAGCCGCCGTGGATCGACGACCCGCTTATTACGGAAGTCTTCAGTCCCGCGGCCATCGCACTGGCGCGACCGGGCCAGACCGTGACTGCGACCGCGGCGACCTCGTACGATCTGCAGATTCGCAGCTTGACGAAACTGAACAAGGCCGGGGTGACCATCGCGCTTGGAGACGACACCGGCATCCAGAACAGCTTCCCTGGCTACGGCGAGCTGCGGCAGCTGGAACGAATGGCCGAGTCCGGCATGACGCCTCAGCAGGTGCTCGTGGCCGCCACGAGAACCGCGGCCCAGGTCCTCCGCCTCAACGACATGGGATCGCTGGTGCCGGGTAAGAGCGCGAGCTTCGTCGTGCTCGACGCCAATCCGCTCGACAACCTCGCCAACGCGAGAAGGATCTCAAAGGTGTACCTGCGCGGTCAGGAAGTCGACCGCGCGGCGCTCCACCGCTCGCGTTAGTTGCCGCGCACGATCGGCTTCCCCGCGTCCGGCTGGCCGCGCTTGTCCACCATCACGTCGCCGTTCTTGACGACGACGACCGCCACTGGGCCATGTTGGCGCCGCGTCCCTGAATGATGTGGCGGTGGACGTCGATGTATCCCGCCATCACCGTCATGCCGGTGGCGTCGATGACCTTCGCGCCCGCCGGCGCGGCCGGGGCCTGGCCCGCGGCCACCGAGGCGATGCGGCCGTCTCGGACGACGATGGCGCCCCTCTCGATCACCTGGCCGGGTCCGACGATGATCCGCGCGTTCGTGACGACGAGGTTCTGCGCCGCCGCCCCGCGCGCCAGCAGGAGGCTGGCAACGAGCGACAACGACAATGCTGCAATCCTTCGGTTCATGTCAGGCGTCCCTCACACTTGTGTATCAAAGTTTTGGAGCGATGCGGCACGCATCGCCGGTCACGATTATGCCAGATACTTACTGGTGGCTGACTGCTCATGGAAGGCGCCACCTATAACGCTCCCACCATCATCTGGCGTCTACAGAAAGAGGACGTCTTCGCGTACGCGATCATCGTCCCTCACGCGCTCAAGACGAGGCTGCTCTGGTGGATTAACGATCGAATCGAGGGCAATGAGGAGTTCGTGGACTGGGCCCGCGCGCTCGAGCGCTCCGAGGCCGTGCGCCGCCAATTCCTGGAAGACGGCTGGACGGATGTGACGTGATCGACAGTGGACTGCCGACTGGCGACTGACCTGTCGGGGTCGTTGACACCAGCGAAAGACGTCGTCAAGATTCCGACATGAATTTCGCCACCTCGCGTCTTCCGATCGTCATGGCGCTCGGCCTCGCCTTGGCATGCCCTCCATCGATCCCAATGGCCCGTCCATCTTCACGGCCGTGCAGGAACAGCTCGGGTTGAAGCTGGATGCCCAGCGGGGTCCCGTCGAAGTGCTCGTCGTCGATCGCATCGAGCAGCCGACGCCTGACTAGCTTGGCGGCGCCGGCCGCTGCGTAGGGTGAACTGGAAGACGACACTGGTGAAGTAGCACGGTGCGCGCATCACGTGGTGGAGGGCAATCTCATGACTGCATTTGACACATCTCGACTCCTGTCGATGATCAGCTGCAACCAGACTCTGCTACGCACGGGTGTCATCGTCATCGAAGAGGGGCGCCTCCCCCGAGTGGTGCGCTGGCCGCGCGAGCCCAAGCGCTACATCACGGTTTACCAACTCGACTCGACCAACCGCAGCTGGTCGGAATCAATCTGGCAGCGCAATCTACAACTCCAGATGAGCAAGGTGGGCGCATTGCGTACTGAGCTTGCGTTCGCCTGCGTGATGGGCGGGGAGTATGTCTGCTTCCTCAGCATGACTCAGGAGTCTTGGACTGGCGACGACCAGGCATGGCTGGACAAGACCACGAAGGCGATGCGAGAAACGCAGATGTCCTTTGGCTCGTCGTACCTCCAACTCCAGAGCAAATTGCAGGAGGAGAATCGGCTCTATGTCACGCTGTCCAATATCATGAAGACCAAGCACGACACCGCGAAGAACTCGATTAACAATGTCAGGGGATAAGTTGGGGCCGAGATTCACCTCCGACTCGCTTGGTCGATGCGGAAGACGGGGTAGTCCGCGGCGATCCCTTCGAACTCGGAGAGCGGGGCCGTGTGCGCGACCGGGAAGTGGTGGCGCCCGCTCGTGGCGACCTCCGTGTACGCCTTGAGGATGGGCGCTCGCCTTTCGGGCGGGATCTCCGTGAGCATGACCGGGCGCGACCGGCCCCGCTTGATGAACGCCTCTCCGCCCGCCGCGCGGACGTTTTGCACCCACTCCGAACCCTCGCCTAGCATCGACACAAGGTAGCGCTGCCCGCCGAACGTCGCCGGGACGAGGACGTTCGTGTGCAGATGGCCACTCGTCCGACCCTTGACCTGCAGCGTCAGCAGGATCTGCGGCGTCAGACCAAGTCCGCTCAACCAGGCCCACACACGATTCACGAGCTTCCCCAAGCGGGTTGGCCGCCAACCGCTATAGAAGAAGCGAAGATCGTTCCTCCGCTCGGCCGGGTCCTGGCGCGTTGTCATCGTCACCATGTGCTCGAAGGAAGGCAAGTGTCGAGCCACCGCCAACACCCACGACACGCGCGCTGCCTTGTGGCGATCGCGAACTTTTTCTCACCGCTCGAGAAAAAGTCCGACGTGCCTCCCTCCACACACAACTCCGATCGTTGAACTTGCGGCCTATTTCGCCGCCAACGACTGGCCGATGCGGGCGGTACGCGTATTGATTCTCACTCGACACGACCACGACGTCATCATAAGGAGCCAACACCATGGCAACGGTCAAAGTGTCCAATCAGTTCGACGCTCCGGTCGAGCGAGTTTTCCAGTACTTCACAGACGTCGAACGCGCGCCGGTTCACGTGTCGGGCATCAGAAAGATCGAGATGTTGACCACCGGACCGCTCAAGCTGGGGGCCCGATGGCGTGAGACGCGGGACGTGCTCGGCGTCTCCGACAGCGCCGAGATGGAATTGACCGCGTTCGAGCGAAATCGGACGTACACGATCACGCATCACAAGGGGGGCGTCCGAGTCGACACCGTGTTCTGCTTCGAGCCGACCAAAGACGGGACGACCGTCAGCGTCGAGTTCGAGCTCGCTGCGGACGGGCTTCCGCCGGGTCTGCTGATGCCTCTCAATTGGGCCATGGAGGGGAAGGTCCGGGACGTGCTCAGTCAGGACCTGGCGGACATGAAGAAGTCTCTCGAGATTGAGGTGCCCTGAAGCGGGTCCTGTACATATAGGGCGTTGTACATATAGATGTTGCACCATGAGTCGAATATTATCGATACGGTCTACTTCAAGCACGGTCAATGCTAACATGCTGACCGTCGCCCTGCTCCCCCAACACCATCCCATTTTTGGGCATGGCGACAAGCCTGTGAGGAGGCTTGCGCTATGTGGTCTCGTCTTCGTTCGGCCGGGGCCGAGGTCCTTGCCCCACTTGGGGGAGGGGTCGGCCTTGGGTTGTATTTCTTGGATCGTCTAATGGGCGCCGATCTTATTTCATGGCAAAACGGCGTGCTCGCAGGTATCGGTGTT